>UQNO01000004.1 GCA_900542475.1 uncultured Bacteroidota bacterium | reverse complement strand
AAATTGGTTAAGATGAACTTGCGTAACGACTCAATTCCCGAATATCTTGCCGACTCTTCGCTTCAAATGCAAATAGCCTATCTCGAAAGCCAAATCAAGGTGATAGACAAGATAAATGATGATAAATTCCTGGATATCATCTATTTAACAATGCAATCGACTTTGAAGGATTACGGATTGACGGTGGAGTATTGGGAAGATGAGGCCATGCAACCCGACTCCACGCACTGGGTTATAGAAATTCCGCGAATAGAAGTGCTGGAGGCATGCAATATAGAGCAATTTTGCGGCTGGGTTGATTATAACAAATACTGCAAGGACGTCCCTGTCGATATGGTAAACGTGGCCGTCTGGTTCAATCTTGCCAATGATACCGATTTCGCTATGACGTTTACCGAACAGAACTACTTTAACGATACAGAGGTTGATTTTAACATTGATTATCAATCAAATAAGATTGTCGCAAAGACATTTTGCGACACCATCAATATTGATGGTTTTTATAAGTTCGCTTCGATTTTAGGAAAACTTTATGCAGGGTATTGTTACGATTTTTTGCTTAACAAATACATTGACAGTCAACAAAATGGAAATATCGACACCATAAATCGTTTTCGCTACGACCCGTACGAGCGGTATTTTTACCAAACCTCAAGGGATTACTTGATTGAAATTAAACCTCAAGGAACGCCGGAAGAATGATGGAGTATCGTCCTTTGGAACCGTTTCTTCCCGCCAATGCGAAAATGTTGTTTCTCGACAGTTTTCCGCCTCTGAAGAAACGCCGGTGCAGGGTCTTTTTATCCTGTCATGGTTGCTGGATTTTTTTCGCAAAAACAAAGATAACCCCAAGGGCTGAATCCCAAGCGTGGGTTCCTGCTCTGGTTTTCAGGTCGAAAATTTTTAGCGGGCAGCAACAAAAAACTTTCAAACTACTCTAAACCCTACACTTCCGACTTTAAACTTTTTTGTATTTTTGCAAAAAAAAAGAAATGCTGTCTTTTGACGAAATATTATCTAAAAACGAATTCTCCCACGAGGAAGTCAAAACTCTTCTTGCCTCCGATGGCGAGGAAATGGCCAAGCTTTTTGATAAAGCGTTGAAAACAAAACTTGAACATCTCGACAACAGTGTTCACCTTCGTGGATTGATTGAATATAGTAATAAATGTTCGAAATATTGCCTTTACTGTGGAGTGCGTTGTAAAAACACCAAGGTGAAGCGTTATACCTTGAGTGACGAAGAAGTTCTCGAATGCGCGCGGCTCGCACATAAGCTTGGGTATGGCTCTGTGGCACTGCAAAGCGGTGAACGCGACGATAAAGAGTTCGTCGATAAAATAGAATATCTCGTCAAAGAAATTAAAAAAATCGACAATGGGAGTCTCGGAATAACACTGTCGTTGGGAGAACAGACAGAAGAAACCTACCGCCGCTGGTTTGAAGCCGGCGCACATCGCTATCTGCTGCGTATCGAGTCATCAACGGAAGAACTTTATTACAAGATTCATCCGAAAGACAAAACTCACGATTTCTATAAACGTCTGAACTGTATCGATACCTTGTCGCGCCTTGGCTATCAGACTGGTACGGGCGTGATGGTGGGACTGCCGTTCCAAACCCTCGACCACCTCGCCGACGACCTTCTTTTCTTCAAGAAAAAAGACGTGGCAATGGTTGGAATGGGGCCGTTTGTCCCACACCCCGACACTCCTCTTTATGAATATAAAAACCAAATCCCTTCTGCAAAAGAACGTATGAACCTTACTCTCAAAATGATTGCGACGCTTCGCCTCATGATGCCTGAAATCAATATGGTGGCAGCCACCGCCAACCAGACCCTCGATCCGCTTGGACGAGAGAAAGCTATAACCGTCGGCGCCAACGTCATCATGCCAAACCTCACACCTAACGAGTTCCGCGAAAATTATCTCATCTATCCGGACAAGGCTTACGTTAAGGATAAACCTGAACAGTGCCAGACAAACCTCGAAGCCCGTATGGAATCAATAGGACACAAAATCTTATACAATGCCTGGGGCGACTCGAAGGCGTTTGTAAACAAACACGCCAATCCACACGTACAGTGAAAACAATTACCATTTCAAGGTATTTATTTCTGAAAAATCATTATTTATGATGATGAGTTATGTGAACCTATAAACGTAATTTCGCAGCAATTTTGTTATTGTTTAATTTTTTTAAAAAAGTATTGATGAAAAGAATCAAAGTTTTATTTGTGTTGTTGTTTGCGAGCGTTGCCGTGATGGCACAAGATACTGACGCGAACATTTTTGGTCATGTTATCGACAAGAGTACAGGAAGACATTTGCCCTTCGTAAACGTGGTGGTCAAAGGGACGAATATTGGTGCCTCAACTGATGAGAGCGGACATTATTTCATTACTAATCTTCCGGAGGGCGTGCATGTCGTCGAGGCTTCGTGTGTTGGCTATAAGACAACGTCAATGGAAGTAGATGTGAGAAGAGGCCAGAGTTATGAAATGAACATCTCGATTGAAGTTGACGCACAGCTGATGAAGGACGTGGTTGTGTCGGCGAGTCGTGTGGCAGTGAACCGGAGAGAAGCCGCTGTGGTTGTCAATGTGCTGAGCCCCAAGGCGTTAGATAGAGTCAATGCCGTGAACCTCGCGGAAGGACTTAATTTCCAGTCTGGGTTGAGGGTGGAAAACACCTGTCAAAACTGCGGGGCAAATCAGGTTAGAATCAACGGATTGGAGGGTAAATACTCGCAGATTCTCATCGACAGCCGCCCGGTGTTCAGTGCGTTGGCGGGAGTTTACGGTCTTGAGCAGATTCCGGTGTCGATGATTGACCGTATAGAGATTATTAGAGGCGGAGGCTCTGCGTTGTTTGGTGCCAATGCCGTCGGCGGAGTGGTGAATGTCATTACACGTGAACCTATAAAAAACACTCTTGACGTGGCACAGACAACCAAGCTGATTGGAGGAAAATCGTGGGATAACACAAGCTCGTTCAACGCCTCGCTGGTTTCCAACGACTTCAGGGCCGGAGCGTATATCTTCGGTACTTCGCACAACCGTCAGGGTTATGATAGAGATGATGACGGATTTACCGAATTAGGAAAACAAAAATCGATGAATATCGGTACTCGCGCGTTTTTTAAATTCGGTGAAGGATCGAAACTTACTGCGGAATATCATGGCATTTACGAATTTCGACGCGGAGGTGATAGTGTCAATCTGCCACCACATCAGTGTCTGGTTGCGGAACAAGCGGAACATCATGTTGATGGCGGCGGACTGACATACGATTATATTAATAAAAACAAAAATTTTCATCTGTCGGTATATGGCTCGTTGCAGAATATAGACCGAAACACTTATTATGGTACGAAATGTGATCCGAATGCCTATGGCTCGTCGTCTGATTTCAGTTCGGTGCTTGGAACGCAGACTTCGTATAACTTTAGCCGTCTGATTTTCATGCCGTCAACCTTGATGGCCGGTGCCGAGTGGGCAACAAATCATTTGGTTGATGAGCAGCCCGCCTACAAACGAGAAGTTGACCAACAGGCGGATGTGGCGAGTGCGTTCTTGCAAAATGAATGGAAAAACAAACGTTTTGGCTTCCTCCTTGGAGTTCGAGCCGATAAGCATAGTATGATGAATAAGCCTGTTTTCAGTCCAAGAGTTAATATGAGATGGGAAATGGTGCCTTCTTTGACTACAAGGTTGAGTTATTCCTCTGGATTCCGCGCTCCACAGGTCTTTGACGAGGATTTGCATATTATGGCTGTTGGAGGAGAGGTGTCGCTAATCACTTTAAGTCCTGACTTGAAGCCGGAATACAGCCATAGTGTAAGTGGCTCTGTGGGCTGGGAACATTATTTTGGTCCGTTCGACTTTGATATAATGTTTGAGGGTTTCTACACCGTCTTGAACGATGTGTTCGTGCTTCGTCCCAATGGTAACGACGCCAATGGTAACATACTGATGGAGCGTTGCAACGGGGCAGGCGCACATGTGGGTGGCGTTAACGTTGAGACGCAACTTGAACGTGGCGATTTCATCTTGCAACTTGGCTTTACCTGGCAACAAAGTCGTTACGATGAGCCTGAACAATGGAGCAACGAACCCGATGTGAAGCCGCAGCGTAGAATGTTCCGTACTCCTGATACCTACGGCTATGTCACTGCTTTATTGCCGATTTCGGAGCGTTTCAAGACATCGGTGTCCGGAGTTTACACCGGACCTATGTTGGTGCAGCATTTCGCAGGTTATGTTGAAAAAGATTGCGAGAAAACAACACCTTCGTTTTTTGATATGGGTGTCAAGCTTACCTATGATATTCCATTGTGTTTCGGCACAAATCTACAGCTCAATGGCGGCATACAAAACATCTTCGACAGCTATCAAGATGACTTCGACAAGGGGGCTTTGCGCGATGCGGGTTATGTTTACGGACCGATATTCCCGCGCACTTGCTATATCGGATTGAAATTGAGTCTGTAACGTCAAATAAGGTGAAACGAAAAAGGTATCACGAAACCATGATACCTTTTTACAATCATTCATTATATAATCTAAATTGAAGTAAAATCTTTTTTTGAAGGAGAATTATTCACCAAAGGTGAATGCTTTCGCTTCGCTCCGGTCGAAATGAAGAGAAGAGCGTTAAAAATATAAATCGCGTTCTCCTTGTTTAATCCTCTCAATCCTCTTCTTTAATTCTTCAAGGAATTGAGGGTCAACGTTTTTGAAGTTGTTTTTTATTGTCTTCCAGCCTTTTGCGGCGACTTCCGGTGTTGCATAGTCAACCAGATATTCTGCCAAAGTGAGGATTGCGTTAGGAGTGCAGTAACGTTTGATGAATCCCGGCACGCTGAACTCCATGAAGTGCTCGCCTGTTCTGCCGAGACGGTAGCAAGCGGTGCAGAAACTCGGAATGAAGTCGTGGTCGAGGAGTTTGTCGATGATGTCGCCCAAGGAGCGGTCGTCGCCGATTTTGAACTGCTCGCGGTGCAGGTTCTGGTTTTCCTGTTTGTCGCTGTTCTTCTCTTCTTCCTCGTGATGATATCTGTAATCGCCGATTTGCAGGTTGGTGCCGCCGTCAATCTGCGAGATGCCGTATTCTATGGCTTTTGCGCGGAAGGCGGCATCTTCGCGGGCGGTGAGAATCATGCCGGTGTAAGGCACTGCCAAACGGAAAATGGCGATGATTTTCTCGAAAGTGTCGTCGTCAACGAAGTATTTCGGGTCGATGTTGAGACCTGATGCGTCTTTGATGCGAGGGAACGAAATCGTGTGCGGCCCGACGTTGAAGCAAGCCTCAAGGTGATTGGTGTGGCGAATCATCGCAATCACCTCGTAACGCCAGTCGTATAAACCGAAGAGAACGCCAACTCCGTTGTCGTCGATGCCGGCTTCCTGGGCGCGGTCCATAGCGGTCAAACGGTAGTTATAGTCGCCTTTTTTGGTGTTGACAGGGTGATATTCGTTGTAAATCTCGGGACAATAAGTCTCTTGGAAAATCTGATATGTTCCGATGCCAGCCTCTTTCACTGTGCGGAAACCCTCAACATCCAACGGAGCGGCGTTGATGTTCACGCGTCGAATACTGCCGTTGCCTTTCTTGGTGGCGTAGGTGAGCCTCACGGTGTGAGCGATGTACTCCGGTGAATATTTAGGTGACTCGCCGTAAACAAGGATAAGTCGTTTCTGGCCGTCGTCTTCCAAAGCCTCTACGTTGCGTACAAGCTCTTCGTCAGAAAGAGTCGTCCTTATCTGTTCTTTGTTTGATGAGCGGAAACCGCAGTATTTGCAGTTGTTCACGCAATGGTTACCCACGTAGAGAGGGGCGAAAAGCACTATGCGGTTGCCGTAGATGCGGCGTTTCAACTCGCGTGCGCCTTCCTTGATTTCCTCGACCAAGGCAGGGTCTGTTGTGTTGACGAGTACCGCGGTCTCTTCCATCGTCAGACGGTTCTTCGCCAAAGATTTGTCGATGATTTCACGCACGCGCTCCGGTGTGCTCTCTGTGTTGTTGATATAATCCCAAATCTCTTCTGAATCAATGAACGGACGGTTCGGCTCGTCAGGGATTCTGCATTTTTCCGGATGAAATTGCATATTTTTAGCTTTTTAATTGTTATTTTTCTTTCAAAACAACAAAATTCGGCGGGGAAATGAAGCGTATCAAATCTCCTCATCGTCAGATTTTTACATCTTCCGAATCTGATTCTTCGTCTGTAAAGCCCTTAATCTCAACGACATGTCTCGATTTTAGGTCATCAACAAACTATTGTTGGTCGGTACTGCAAAATTAGTGTTTTTTTTAATATAACCAGTCGTTTTTAAAAAAATTAAAGTCTAACGTCTAAAACACATCGTCACCCTTTCGAAAATGCCGTTCATATAAGCTATTGCCATGCCGTAGTTAGTAACAGGGACGCCGTGTTCGACGGCTTGGTCGGTCCTGTTAATCAATTGTTTTCGTGTCGCCACACAGCCTCCGCATTGTATCGCCATCGCATATTGTTTGATGTTGTCGATAGGAGTGAGGCCGGAAAGATAAGTGAACTCGATGTTTTTTCCTGTGAATTTCCTGATGAGATTTGGCAGTTTCACACGGCCGATGTCTCCGCAGCTGATTTCGTGAGTACACGACTCGAGCATGAGAATCTTGTCGCCGTCTTTGAGTTTCGAGAGGGCAGGGGTGCCTTTCAGATAATTCTCGAAATCGCCTTTCAGACGCGCCAAAACGATGCTGAAACTGGTGAGCATGACATCGTTCGGGATAATTTTGCTGACCATTCCAAACACTTGAGAGTCGGTAACTACCAGGCTCGGACGTGGCATTCCCATGTCGAAGTACCGCTGCAATGCCGTCTCTTTCAAAACCACACAAATGCAGTCGTTGTCAAGCACATCGCGTATTGCCATCACTTGCGGCAGAATCATGCGGCCTTCGGGAGCCTCCTCGTCAATCGGCGTGACCAAAACCACAACATCGTTGGGCTTTATTATGCCTCCGAGCAATGACGGACGTTTGAACGCACTCTCCGGAATGACATTTTTCAATGCTTCCGTAATCGTTTTTGCATCGTCTTGTAATGCGCTGAATCCTATTATTTCAGTTTTAAAATTGCTTTCAATATCATGCTTTAAGTCTTTGGAGATTTCAGAAACATCAGACTTGTTGTGTACAATAATATAAGGTGTCTCGTGTTTGCCGAACTCTCTGATAATGGCTCTTTCCGGTTCTCCGAAGTCGTTTCCCGCAATGACGAGAATTGCGCAGTCGATTTCCTTCAGCGTCTGGTACGTTTTCTCCACGCGTTGTTTCCCGAGTTCGCTCATGTCGTCGATGCCGGCGGTATCAATAAGAATCACCGGACCGATGCCGAAAATCTCAATAGCCTTTTTCACCGGGTCGGTGGTGGTGCCGGCCTGGCTCGACACAATAGCCATCGGTTGTCCGGTCAACTTGTTGATTATCGAGCTTTTACCGTTGTTCATTCGTCCGTAAATCCCGATATGAGGTTTTAAATCTTTTGCCATTTCTTTTCTTTTTAGCTATTGCCCTTTAGTCATTAGCGTTTTAAGTCGTGTAAAAATGCTAATGGATAGTGGCTGACGGCTTGTTTTGCCGTTGCAAAGGTAATGATTTTTCTGACAGGATTGACAAGATTTACAGGATTTTTGCCGCCTGCATTAAGGGCGTTATGCCCTTAACGCCCTTAATGGCCTTAAAGCCCCTAATGCTGGCGGCAACAACAATCTGTCATTTCGACCGCAGCGAAGCGGAGTGGAGAAATCTTAAATAAAATCCCAACAATTTCTTGCAGCGTTTTCCAAATAAAGTTATACTTTTGCAGTTTAAATTCTAAAATAAAAGCGAAAAATTGTCACATGGAATAAAAATGCGTGTCTTTGCAATGGATTGAAAGGAACTCCCAAGCGGGACTTCGGAGTCCCATCAATCCGAAAACAAGTAAATCGAGTATGATTGGAAGTTTGTCAATATTAAAAATTTAACAAAAACAACATAATGAGAGTTTATAACAACATAGAGCGTCCGGACTTTACGCCGAATTTTATTAAAAGTCTGAAATCAGATGAAATATTTGTATTTGGCAGCAATCTCACCGGCTCCCATGGCGCCGGCGCAGCCCGCATTGCCGTCGAAGATTTCGGTGCCGTCTGGGGACAAGGAGTCGGTTTTCAAGGCCAGTGCTATGCAATCCCGACAATGCAAGGCGGTGTTGAAACAATCAAACCTTATGTTGACGAATTCATCGAATTTGCAAAACGACATAAAGAACTGTTCTTTTACATTACAAGAATCGGCTGCGGCATAGCCGGTTTCCGTGACGAGGAAATAGCTCCGCTCTTTGTCCAAGCCATCGACATGCAAAACATCGCCCTGCCAGAATCTTTTGTGTCTTGCATAAACATCAATAAATGAAATCCATAGAGCACACATTGCTTTTAATGACAGTGTCATTCGGCATGGCAAGCGGCTCTCGGTTTACAAAACATACTGTGCACTTGATGCCGATGGTGCTTTGTATATAAATCACTGTTGTTTTCTAAAAAACGTGTCGACAGATTAAAAAATTTTGTATCTTTGCAAAAAAGAATTTGCTGTGAAAATCGCTGTAAATACTCGTTTGTTGTTGAAAGACAAGCTCGAAGGTATCGGCTGGGTGGCCTACGAGACGCTTGGCCGTATCGTCAAAGCTCATCCCGACGATGAGTTTTACTTTCTTTTCGACCGCAACCCCGATCCGAGATTCATTTTCGCAGAAAACGTCAAGCCCATAGTGCTTTTTCCGCAGGCACGACATCCGCTGTTATATATCGTCTATTTTGAAATCGCGGTGCGTCGCGCCCTCCGTAAGATAAAACCAGACGTGTTCCTATCGACGGACGCGTACCTCTCTCTGTGCTCAAAAACACCGCAAATAGCAGTGTTCCACGATATTAACTTCGAACACTTTCCTCAAGATTTTCCAAAATTTGCGCTGTGGCATTATAAAAAATTCTTTCCGAAATTTGCGCATAAAGCCAATAAAATCATAACAGTGTCGGAGTTTTCCAAACAAGATATCATAGATAATTATAAGGTAAGTCCAGATAAGATCAAGGTCGTATATAACGGTGCTAACGAGGGCTTCAAACCTCTGTCGGATGCGGAGAAATTGAATGTCAGAAAACAGTATGCCGATGGGTGTCAATATTTTATGTTTGTTGGCTCGCTGCATCCTCGTAAGAATTTGGCGAGACTGTTCCCCGCGTATGATTTATTCAAGGAGCGCACTGGTTCCGATGTCAAGTTGTTGATAGTAGGGGAGAAACGTTGGTGGACAGAGCCTATACAGAAGGCTTATGATGCGATGAGACACAAAGATGATGTCGTTTTTGTCGGTCATTTGATGATGAACGAGTTGAATCGTGTGACAGCCGCCGCGCTTGCATCTGTTTATGTCTCATATTTCGAGGGATTCGGCATTCCTATCGCGGAGGCGTATAAGTGTGATGTGCCGGTGATAACCTCGAATGTCACCTCAATGCCCGAAGTCGCTGGTGATGCAGCACTGCTCGTCAACCCATTCGATATTGAATCGATAGCAGGCGCACTGGAGCTTGTGATGGATGAAAATGTCCGTAACTCATTGATAGAGAAAGGTCGTGTCCGCCGTGAAGACTTCTCGTGGGACAAAACAGCCGAACAATGGTGGGCCGTAATCGCCGCTGAAATGAATAACATTAAAGATGCAAATCATGGCATCGCGAAAAACAAAATAAATTCAAACTCCAAAATTCAAACGATATGAAAATATTAGTACTTGGTTCAGGTGGTCGCGAACACGCTCTCGCCTGGAAAATAGCTCAAAGTGAAAGAGTGTCAAAGGTTTATATCGCACCTGGAAACGCTGGAACAGCATCTGTGGGAGTGAATGTGAATGTCAATATCGCTGATTTTAAAGCAGTTAAAGATATTGTCCTGCAAAACAGCATCGACCTCGTGGTGGTCGGTCCGGAACAGCCGCTCGTAGATGGAATCGTCGATTTCTTCAAGAATGACAACGATATGAAGAATGTTAAAATCATAGGTCCTGACAAAAAAGGAGCGCAACTCGAAGGAAGCAAGGCATTTGCCAAGACCTTTATGGAGAAAAACGCTATCCCGACAGCTAAATGCTTTGCCGTGACAGCCGAAAATCTCAATGATGGTTTGAAATACATGGAGACTTTTAAGGCTCCATACGTCCTAAAGGCCGATGGACTCGCAGCAGGCAAAGGCGTGCTGATACTCAATGATTTAATGGAAGCCAAAGACGAACTTAAAGAGATGCTTTCTGGCAAATTCGGCTCCGCTTCCGCAAAAGTTGTTGTCGAGCAGTTCCTGAAGGGTGTCGAGGTGTCAATGTTCGTTTTGACAGATGGCGATAACTATGTGATTCTTCCCGAGGCCAAAGACTACAAGCGTATTGGTGACGGCGACACGGGTCTGAATACCGGGGGAATGGGCGCGGTGTCTCCAGTGCCTTTCGTAACACCTGAATTTATTGAAAAAGTTGAAAATCGCATCATAAAACCCACAATTTCCGGACTGAAGAAAGAGAAAATCGACTATAAAGGATTCATTTTCCTGGGTTTGATGAACTGTGGCGGCGATCCTTATGTGATAGAATACAATGTCCGTATGGGCGATCCGGAGACTGAAGGCGTGATGACACGGATTGACGCCGACTTCGCCGAAATGCTTGAAAAATGCGCACAAGGCAGACTCAACGAGGCTCATTACCATGCGAGTGCCGAGACTTCGGTCACTGTGATGCTCGTTTCCGGCGGCTATCCCGAGGGTTATAAAAAAGGTATGAAGATTACAGGCCTTGAGAATGTGTGCCCCTGCTGCTTCGTTGCACATGCGGGTACAAAACTCGATGGTAATGACCTGGTTACGTCTGGCGGGCGTGTCATCGCAGTGACGGCTCACGGCAAAAATATTGCGGAAGCAAGAGAAAAAGCATATCACAATGCGAAAATGATTGCGTTTGAAGGCAAGAACTATCGTCATGATATAGGTGAAGATTTGATGAAATATCATGCTTAAATTCTTCAAACACAATTATATAACACAACTGATAGCGATAATGCTGCTTGTGGCGGCACTATGGATTCCGGTGTTTGTCTCGCATGTTTCAGAAGTCGCAACGGGTAGTCCGATAACTCCGTTGTACAATCTTGTGAAAAATATCTTTGCATCTTCAAGCCTTGCATTGACGATATTCACTTTTGTGGTTTTCGGAGTAAGCGTGCTGTTCTTTAACTCAATGTTGTCTGTTAATCAATTAGTTACACGAAACAGCAGCATCGGAGCTTTCGTTTTTGTGCTATGTATGTGCTGCGTGCCAATAGAAGATGAATTCTATCCGTTTTTGCTCGCTATGCCATTGATAATGATGGTGCTACAAACCGTTTATTTGATATATCAAGTTGAGAAACCGGAGCCGTATCTAATGAACTCCGGATTTTTTATCGCCATGGCTTCGATGTTTTATTTCCCTGCCATATTATTGATTGCCTGGGTGTTGATAGCAATGGTCATAATGGATTTTCGTCAGCTTAAACATTTTTTAATACCTATATTAGGTCTTGTTTTTCCATACTTCATTCTTTTTGTGATATTTTATTTTAATCACAGTTTAGTTGAAAATATCAACGATTATGCGTTGTCTTTCAGGGAGTTGGGATTTGAGGGGCTTGGCATGTCAACATTGGAATTGATTGTTGTTGCTTTGGTTTTTGTGTTTACAGTGTTGTCTCTTTTGGTAATAAAATCAGAAAACGCCGATAATTCCATTGCCACGCGAAAGAAAGTGGCTGTTACATTGTGGTTGCTCGCCTTCGGTTTTCTAATGCTTTTTATACAAAAGCCGGTTATTTATAATGGGTTGATATTCATGGTTGTAGCCGTGTTGATTTCAATGGCTCTCTGTTATGTTGAAAAGACTAAAATAATTGATATTGTTATAGTTGTGTTGATGTTGACGATTATTGTCAATCAGTATTTGCCTTTGTTTGGAATAAATCTATGAGTCTGAAATCGTTTTTTGCCGATAATCTCATCGAGGCAGGTTGCGACGAAGCTGGTCGTGGATGTATTGCGGGGCCTGTTGTGGCCGCGGCTGTGATACTCCCTCGCGGCATGGATTTTCCGGAGTTCGACGATTCCAAGAAACTTACTGAAAAACAACGTGAGAAGTTGAGAGTCAAGGTGCTGGAAAATGCCGCTGCTTATGGCGTGGGCATAGTTTCTCCAGAGGAAATCGATGAGATAAACATTCTGAACGCCTCGTTTTTAGCCATGCATCGTGCCATCGACTGCCTGGAGATTCGACCGGAACTGTTGCTCATCGACGGTAATCGTTTCAACAAATATCATGACATAAAACATCAGTGCATTGTCGGAGGCGACGCGAAGTACCAGGCCATCGCCGCAGCCTCTATTTTGGCGAAAACCACACGTGACCATATCATGGAAGATATTGACCCTCAATATCCAATGTATAATTGGAAACAAAACAAAGGCTACCCGACAATCGAGCATAAAAACGCTGTGGCAAAACACGGAATGTCGCCATTCCACCGCAAAACATTCAATATGTCGATTCAATTGAAATTATTTTAATGTCCATAAAACATTAAGAGACCTTTCACGTTCTAATAAAAAACGATTATTATGACAAACACAAGAATTCTTTGGGCGGACGATGAGATAGAGCTTCTCAGGCCGCATATTATATTTTTAGAACAGAAAGGTTATGACGTTGAAACCGCCAACAACGGTGGCGATGCCGTGGAAATGGTGCGCAACGGACATTTTGATATCGTGTTTCTCGACGAACAAATGCCTGGAATATCTGGCGTCGAGGCTCTCGAAAAAATAAAAGCGGAGTTTCCCAACCTCCCCGTCGTGATGATTACGAAAAGCGAGGAAGAGCGTATCATGGAGGACGCAATAGGCAGTAATATCGCCGATTATCTGATTAAACCTGTCAACCCGAACCAAATTCTGCTCTCGCTGAAGCGTAATCTTGAGAATAAAAAACTTGTTGACGAAAAATCAACATCGAAGTATCAACAAGAATTTCGTAAAATCGGAATGGATTTAAATAACAACCTGGATTATAACGAATGGGTCGGGTTGTACAAAAACATCACAAGATGGGAGATTGAACTGCAGAAATCGACAGACGAAGGCATAAAAGAAGTGCTGTTCATGCAGAAAAACGAGGCAAACACGCAGTTTTCACGTTATGTGGAGAAAAACTATAGTGATTGGGTCGCCGGTAAAAGCGTGAACAAACCTACAATGTCGCATACTGTTGTGCGGGACAAGATTCTGCCACGACTGTCAGATAACGACAAACCATTGTTCTTCATACTGATAGACAACCTGCGTTACGACCAATGGAAAGCCATTCAACCTCTGGTCGAGAACTATTTCAGGGTTGCAGATGACGATATCTATTACAGCATTTTGCCGACAACAACGCAATATGCACGAAACTCCATCTTTGCAGGCTTGATGCCTCTTGAGATACGCCGTCATTACCCGAAATATTGGACTGATGAGGAAGACGAGGGTACGAAGAACCAGTTTGAAGGAGAGCTTTTAAGCGAGCAACTGCGCCGTTATGGCAAAAATATCAAGCATTCTTACAACAAGGTGCTTAACCTGGCAGCTGGTAAAAAACTCTACGACCAGATGAATAACTTGATGCAAAACAAGTTAAATGTCATAGTATATAATTTTGTCGATATGCTTTCTCATGCTCGCACGGAGATGGAGATTATTCGGGAACTTGCCGACGACGAGGTGGCATACCGCTCGCTCATGTTGTCGTGGTTTGAGCACTCCTCTCTGTTCGATATGATGAAGTTCATAGCAAACAAAGGCTGTGACGCTGTCGTCACCACCGACCATGGCTCGGTATGGGTTAAAAACCCCGTGAAGATTCTCGGTGATAAGGCTGTCAATACAAATTTGAGATATAAATATGGTAAATCATTGAATTACAACGCAAAAGAAGTGTTTGAGGTGAGAGATCCGGAGAAGATATTCCTTCCTCGCGTCAACGTTTCGACTTCGTATGTGTTTGCACATTCCAATGACTTCTTCGCTTATCCTAATAATTATAATTATTATGTTAATTATTATAGGAACACTTTCCAGCATGGCGGCATATCCATGAATGAAATGATGATTCCTGTAGTGTATCTGAAAGCAAAATAGTTTCTCCCCCTCATTTCGGCCGAAACGAAGCGGGGAAATCTAAAATGAAATATAAATGACAGAAAAAGTTTTTAATATTAACAGCGTCGACGAACTCTCGCAGGTGTCTGAACTATTGATTTCTTGGCGGGATAAATCAAATATTGTCGCATTTTACGGTCCGATGGGCGCAGGCAAAACGACTCTCATAAAGAATCTATGCCATAAACTTGGCGTTACAGACGAGGTCAACAGTCCTACATTTGCCCTGGTAAATGAATATCCGACACCGATAGAAAGCTCTGTCTTTCATTTCGATTTCTATAGAATCAAGAAGTTGGAGGAGGTTTATGACATTGGTTACGAAGACTATTTCTACAGTGGTCGTCTGTGTCTTCTCGAATGGCCGGAGCTTATCAGTCCGCTGATGCCTGACCATTTCATCAAGGTTGAAATCGCATTGGGAGACAGTGACAACGCGAGAAAAATAAAATGCTCTGTGATATAGTCGTCATTGCAACCGCAGCGAAGCTGAGTGGAAGCCAGAACGAAGCGAAAGCATTCACCTTTGGTGAATAAATCTCATGCAAAAATGATAGTTTATAAAGATAATATAGAACAATTAAGAAATCTTATCGCCTCTCATACAAAAGTTTTTCTTCTTTTTGATGAGAATTCCGAAAGATATTGTATTCAATATTTAAATAATATTGGATTATTAAAATCAAATTTTATAAATATTGTAATCCCGGCAGGAGAACAGCATAAAGATATAAACACAGTTCAGTTTATTTGGTCGGAGCTTGTTGAAAATCATGCGGACAGAAAGTCGCTGCTGATAAACATAGGTGGCGGTGTGGTGACTGATATCGGTGGCTTCGCCGCATCTTGTTATCAGCGAGGAATAGATTTCATCAATGTCCCTACAACGCTTTTGGGAATGATTGATGCGGCGGTGGGTGGCAAGAACGGCATTGATTTCCAGGGGCTTAAAAACCAAATCGGTTTTTTTTCACAGCCAGTTGCTGTCGTGGTTTTGTTCGAGTTCTTGCAAACATTGCCGGAAAGAGAGCTGCTGTCGGGCTTGGCGGAAATCATAAAATACGGCTTCATCGCAGATAAGAGTTTCCTCGATGCGAAACTGCCTCTGAAGCGTGATTTAATAATAAAATCCATTCAAGTTAAAGACGAGATAACTCGTGGCGACTCAATGGAGCGGGGCAGGCGCAAGATTCTGAACTTCGGTCATACAATAGGTCATGCAATAGAGACATATCTGATTGAAAATCACAAAGATATAAAACATGGTGAAGCTGTTGCTCTCGGTATGGTCTCGGCCTTGTATCTTTCAGAAAAATATTGTGATCTCGACCACGAAATAACATTATTCTATAAAAAATTATATGCCAGAATTTTCAATAGATTTGACTTGTCGGATATTCTAATCGACGCTTTGTTGGAAATCATGCGTCACGATAAGAAAAACGAGGGGGGAGATATACGTTTTGTGCTGATTTCGGATTTGGAAAAGCCTGTTTGCGATATTGTCGTCAAGACAGAAAATATAATAGATTCCATAAGGTATCTTGTTGACTATCAGAATGATGAGAGTTGCTGGAATAAATAAGGATTTCGACATTGAGATAAGCCTTGTCGGAAGTAAGAGCGAGAGCAACCGCGCCTTGATGATTTGTCATTATGGAGGATTTGCAGCCCGCGTTAAAAATCTTTCGACATCTGATGACACAATATTGTTGTCCAATATTTTGCGAAAAATCTCCATGGAGACGGTTGCGACTTCATTTCACGACAATCCTGCAATAATAGATTGCGCCAACGCCGGTTCCGTCTTGCGTTTTTTGGCGACGGCGTTGTCTTTTCGCAATGGCGATTATATTTTAACGGGCTGCGGCCGTATGCTGAAACGTCCTGTTGGAGATTTGGTTGAAACCCTGCGCGCGATGGGCGCGAGTATCGAATATTTGGGCGAAGCAGGGTTCCCGCCATTGAAAATTCATGGCAAAACCTTTGCGAAGACGGTTGATGAAATGTCGCGGATTAATGTAAACATCAGCAAAAGCTCGCAGTTTGCATCGTCAATATTATTGATGTTGCCGACTGTGAAAACGATTCCCGAAACGATTTTACATCTTGATGGCGATTTGTCATCTCTTCCGTATATCGACATGACTATTGATATAATGCGGGATTTTGGCGCGAAAGTTGAAAGAAGTGGTCGTGAAATAGCGGTGCAACCATCTGAATATCAAAATGTTGAATATGTTGTGGAATCAGATTGGACATGTGCTTCATGTTGGTATGAATTTGTCGCTTTGAGCGAACATGGTCGTGTGAAAATACGCAACCTGAAGTTGGATTCAAAGCAAGGCGACGCTGTTGCCGCGGAATGGTTCGAGCAATTGGGTGTCAAAACTGTTTGCGATGGCAATGATATAATTATTGAAAAAAATAATTCAATAGTTGGACGGCAGGTGTCATTTGATTTTATCAACAATCCGGATTTGTATCCCGCCATCGCCGCCACCTGTGCGGGCTTGAACATAAAAGGACGGTTCACCGGATTGCGCAATCTCGTTCATAAAGAATCGGACAGGGTGGCGGCGATGGCGGCGGAATTGTCAAAAATAAATTCTGCGGAGACGTGCCATGGCGCATCTCCTCCGATAAAACTCGATTCCCATGACGACCATCGCATAGCAATGGCGCTGGCTCCTCTCGCTATGAAAATCGGCGCTATTGAAATCAACAACGCCGAAGTTGTTTCTAAATCCTATCCTAATTTTTGGGAGGAGATGAAAAACGTCGTTTCGACCGAATCCCTCGGGCGTAGTGGAAAAATCTCCCTCGCTTGAAAGCGAGTTCCTCATTCCGCTTCGCTTCAGTCAAGATTACGGCTACTCCCAGCCGCTTGTCAAAACATCAACGATGTGAATAACCTTAATCGGTAATCCTTGTTTTCTGGCGTATGACTCCAGGTGTATCAGGCAGGATATGTCGTTGGTAATCAAATATTCTGCGCCAGAATCGATGGCGTCTTTGAGTTTTTGTCCGGCCATTGACGACGAAATTGCCTCGTGCTGCACCGCAAACAGTCCTTTGCCCATGCCGCAGCAGATCTCCGGGTGTTTCAAATTAACTAACTCAAGTCCGTTGACCTTTGAGAGTAATTGTCGTGCTTCGTTTTTCAGTCCAAGTTCGCGTAAAGCGGAGCATGAGTCGAGGTATGCGCATTTATGATGGAAAACCGCCTCGAAATAGTCTTTGTGTAATTTATTTACAAGGAAATCCGTGATTTCATAAATATTTCCTACAAGGCGTTTGTATTCCAGATGCTGGCTGGTATTGTAGAAAAGCTCTTTGTATTTCGTCTTGATAAAACCCACGCACGATGCGCTGATGCCTACGATAGGTCTGTTGTTTGGAAAGTCTCGGAGGAACTTCTCTCCGAGAGTCTTGGATTCCTCGACATATCCGCTGTTGAATGCAAATTTGCCGCAACAGGTCTGTTCGGGATTATATTCCACCTCGACACCTGCTGTTTTCAAGAGTTTCAGGGTGTTCATCGCCGTTGTCGGATAAAACTGGTCGATGACGCAAGATACAAAGAGATCTACTGTCATGATTATCAGTTGATTGTGTTGTTAAGGCCGCGAGCCTTCAGGTAAGACTCATTGCTCGGGTCTTGACCTCTGAATTTCTTATATTGCACCATGCCGTCGTCGTTGCCGCATTCCTGCAAACAATTGATTCTAAATGACTTGGCAAGTTCGGGGTTGAACAGATCGCCAGAGCTCTTGATATAGTTGAAGGCGTCTTTGTCGAGCACTTCCGCCCATGTGTAAGCGTAATATCCGGCACTATATCCGCCGCTGAAGATGTGGCTGAAGTTGGTGCTGCGATAACGTGGCAATATCTCGTCAATAAGGGCGATACCTTTCATCTGCTGTTTCTCGAAAGCCTCCACGTCGAGGTTGTTGACATCGGTCAACTCGTGGAATTTCATGTCCAAAATTGATGCCGCGATGAGCTCGGTGGTGCTAAAGCCTTGGTTGAACAAGGCGCTGTTTTCTAATTTTTCGATTAGGCGGTCTGGCATGACTTCGTTGTTTTGATAATGTTTGGCGTACATGCGGATTACCTCCGGCTCTCCAGCCCAGTTCTCCATGATTTGTGATGGCAGTTCAACATAATCGCGAGGCACGTTGCCGCATGTCCTGCTGTATAATCCTTTGGAGAAGAAAGCGTGCAGACTGTGTCCGAACTCATGCCACATCGTCTCGGTCTCGTCCCAGTTGAGCAGGGCGGGAGTGTCGCCAGAGGCAGGTGTGAAGTTCATAACCAGCTGAATAAGAGCCGGTTGCCATACTTTGTTGATGTCATATCCGCCTTCGCGGAACGAGGTGCACCACGCACCGCTGCTCTTCGACTCGCGAGGGTAATAATCCAAATAGAGAAGTCCTAATACGCCTCCATCGAAATCCTTGACCTCAAATGTCTCGACACCGTCGTAATACACTGGAATGTCGGTTCTCTTCTCGAAAGTGACACCATATAGTTTGTTGGCAGCCATAAACATACCGTTACGTACGTTGTCTAATGAGAGGTATGGACGTAGTTGGTTCTCGTCAAAATCATATTTCTCTTTGCGGAGTTTTTCGGCATAATACCACCAGTCGGAGCCTTGGATTTTACCACCGGCGATGTCGCTCATCTCGTCAAGTTCTTTTTTTGCGAGTGTGTTCGCGGATTTGAAAATATCGTTGAGAAATTCATCTGCTGTCGTGGCGTTTTTTGCCATGTTGACATCTAACACATAGTTCGCATAGTTGTCGAATCCGAAGAGCTTTGCTTTTTTCAGTCTCAACTCCAGCGTTTCCTTGATGACGGCCTTGTTGTCATACTCGTTGTTGTTGTCGCCGCGATTGTAATATGCGTCATACATTTGTTTGCGCAGATGCGGGTCGTCGGCAAACTGCAGGAATGGTACGAGGCTTGGTTTGCTGAGTGTGAACACCCATTTGCCTTCCATTCCGTCTTTTTTGGCTTGTTCGGCGGCTGCGTCGATACTTGACTGTGGCAATCCTGCAAGCTGGTGCTCGTTTTCGATGACGAGTTTGTAGTTGGAATTTTCTTTCAGGAGGTTGTTGCCGAACTGGAGGCTCAAGATAGAGAGCCGTTCATTGATTTCGCGCAGTTTTGCCTGGTCTTCCCGGCTCAATCCGGCGCCGCTACGAATGAAATCGTTGTAATATTTCTCAACCACGCGGTTTTGCTGGTCGTCGAGGTTCATCTCGGCGCGATGGTCGTAAACATATCTGATTTTTTCGAAAAGCACAGGATTCATTGCGATGTCGTCGCCGTGGGCAGTCAGCAGAGGTGTCACTTCTTCGGCAATCCGCCGAATCTCGTCGCTGTTCATGCACTCCATCAGGTTGAAAAACACGCTTCTGACCTTGCCGAGTAATTCGCCTGACTTGTCGTAAGCCCATATAGTGTTCTCGAAGTCCGGGGTTTCTGAATTGCCGCAAATGGTCTCGATTTCTGCCTTGTGCTGCTTCATGCCCTCGATGAAGGCCGGCATGAAATGCTCGTTTTTAATCTTGTTGAAAGCCGGGGCTTCTAAATACGTCCCATAATCCGAGAAGAAAGGATTGTCATCGCAACTGTTTGAGTTGCAGGAGGTTAAACCGACAATGCTCATTGCAAAAATAATTAAAAAGTTTTTAATTTTCATAAAAAAATCCAATTAGTACAATCCGCAAAGATATGAAAAAAAATGATGGGCACGAAATCACAATCTAAAAAATATTTATTAAGTATGTCTTGCACCGTTCAAAATAAATCCGTAAATTTGCAGACAATTTTTTTGATAATTTATTCTTGAGTTAAAAATTAAACAAACTAAACATAAATGGCTATGAATAAGCAAATTACATTGGAGCAAGCCGTTGATAAAGTTCACGACGGCATGACAATTATGTTCGGCGGATTCCTCGGAGTGGGAAGCGCGGTGCAAATCATCGACGCCATCGTCGAGAAAGGTGTTAAAGATTTAACCATCATCGCCAACGACACGGCTTATGACAACATCGCCCATGGCAAGTTGGTGGCGAATCACCAGGTGAAGAAGGCTATTGTGTCGCACACGGGTACAAACAAGGAGACGGCGGCTCAAAAGAACGCAGGCACTCTTGAGGTTGAATACGTCCCGCAGGGCACCTTGGCGGAGCGCATCAGGGCCTACGGCGCGGGGCTCGGCGGAGTCCTCACCCCGACAGGTCTCGGCACCATCATGCAGGACGGCAAGGATATCGTGAAAGTCGATGGGAAAGATTATATCCTTGAGAAACCTCTCAAAGCCGACATCGCTTTCTTGCGCGCAAACATCGTCGATGAATTCGGCAACATGGTGTTCCTCGGAACGACAAACAACTTCAACCCATTGATGGCTACGGCGGCCGACTATGTAGTGGTGGAGGCTGAAAAACTCGTGAAAGTCGGAGAAATCAAGCCGGAATGCGTGCACGCTTCGGGTATTTATGTTGACGGTATTTACGTCGAGAAATAAGATTATAAATGATAAAAGTATAGAATAATGGAAAAAGAATATAGATCATTGTTGAGACTTCGCATGAGCGCAAAAGACGCTCACTACGGCGGGAATTTAGTTGACGGTGCGCACATGGTGCACCTTTTCGGTGATGTCGCCACAGAGCTGTTGATTATGACTGACGGCGATGAGGGCTTGTTTTGCGCATACGATAACATAGAGTTTTTGGCCCCGGTGTATGCCGGCGATTTCATCGAGGCGGAAGGCTGGGTGACAAAGATTGGCAACACTTCTCGCAAGATGGAGTTTGTGGCGCGTAAGGTCATTGTCCCTCGTCCAGACATCAACGACTCGGCAGCCGACGTGTTGACGGAGCCCATCGTCGTCGCGCGCGCAAGCGGCACATGTGTTGTTAAAAAAGAATGCCAGAGAATTCAACGTTAAAATTTTGAAACATGGATAAATTGATAATCACAGCCGCTATCTGCGGCGCGGAAGTAACAAAAGAACAGAATCCAAATGTGCCTTACACCGTTGAGGAAATCGTGCGCGAGGCCAAATCGGCGGTTGATGCCGGCGCAGCCATCGTCCACCTTCACGTCCGCCGTGACGACGGCACGCCCACACAAGACCGTGCTCGTTTCCAGGAATGCGAAGAGGCTATCTTAAAGGTTTGCCCGGACGTGATATTGATCCCTTCTACAGGTGGGGCTGTCGGCATGACACCAGACGAGCGTCTTCAGTCAACCGACACAAACCCTTGTCCGGAAATGGCGACCCTCGACTGCGGGACATGCAATTTCGGCGATGAAATTTTCGATAACACCATGCCGACGATGCGCGCTTTTGGCAAACGCATGATTGAACGCGGCATCAAGCCTGAATACGAGTGCTTCGAGATGGGGCATCTCGACACCATTTTGACCATGGCTCGCAAGGGCGAAGTCCCCGGAGCGCCGATGCAGTTTAACTTCGTGCTCGGAGTTCCCGGCTGCACACCGGCGACAGTGGCAAACCTCTGTTGGCTCGTCAACGGCATTCCTGCCGGCTCGACATGGACGGTGACAGGTGTCGGACGCAACGCCTTCCCAATGGCGGCGGCGGCAATAGCCATGGGCGGCAACGTGCGTGTCGGATTCGAGGACAACCTCTATCTGTCAAAAGGCGTTCTGGCAAAATCAAACGGCGAACTCGTTGAGAAAGTGGTGAGATTGGCAAAAGAACTCGGCCGTCCTGTCGCCACATCGGACGAAGCGAGAGAAATCCTTGGACTGAAACCAAGAAAATAGTTTGAAACTTATGAAATTATAATTTTGTGAAATTAAACAATTAAAAATTAAATAAAATGCAAAAACACGGAAATAAATACGGTACGCACCGCGTGATTGAACCACAAGGCGTTCTTCCACAACCAGCTAACAAACTCGACAACAATATGGACGAGATTTGGGACAACGAGATTTTAATCGATGTTCAGACTTTGAATATCGACTCTGCATCATTCACGGACATCCATAACTATGCGAAACAGCAGGCAGGTCCCGGCGCATCAGAGGATAAGATTATGGAAGAGGTGAAAAAAGAGATGTTTCTCAACGTTGAGTTGCAAGGTAAGCACCGTAACCGCAGAACAGGTTCAGGCGGTATGCTTCTCGGTAAAGTAGAGAAGATTGGCGACGCTTTGAAAGGCAAAATCAATCTCCAGGAGGGCGACCGCATCGCGACACTGGTTTCATTGTCGCTGACACCGCTTCGTATCGATGAGATTTTGGCGATTCGTCCAGACGTTGACCAAGTTGACATCAAAGGTAAGGCCATCTTGTTTGAAAGCGGTATCTATGCGAAGATTCCGACCGACATGCCGGAAAAACTCGCATTGTCGGCATTAGACGTCGCCGGCGCTCCTGCACAGACAGCAAAACTCTGCCAATATGGTCAGACAGTCGTAATCCTCGGCGCCGGAGGCAAGTCGGGTATGCTCTGTGCCTACGAGGCAAAGAAACGCGTCGGTGTGACAGGCACAGTCATCGGTATCGCCAACAGCCCCAAGTCAACACAACGTATTAAGGACCTCGGCTTCTGCGACATCGTGGAGAGCGCCGCAGGTATGACACCGGTTCAGGTTTATGAACTCGTCGAGAAACTCACAAATGGTAAGATGGCTGATGTCACAATCAACTGCGTCAACGTGCCGGATCAAGAAATGACAGCGGTGCTCTGCACAAAAGACGACGGCATCGTATATTTCTTCTCAATGGCTACAAGCTTCACAAAAGCTTCTCTGGGCGCTGAAGGCATCGGCTCGGACGTCAACATGATTATGGGTAACGGCTACACCAAAGGTCACGCTGAATTTACACTTCAGGAACTTCGCGAAAGCCCGAAACTACGTAAGATTTTTGAGGAATTATATGCTTAATTAGCCATTAGCCGTTAACAATTAATCATTAGGTTTTTCTCAAACGAGTTTCAAATGGCTAATGGTTAATGGCTAATATCTAAAAACTAACAAATATGGGAGAATCAAGAAGAAAAATAATGTTTCCAAACGTCACTGACGAGCAGTGGAACGATTGGAAATGGCAGGTCAAGAACCGTATCGAGACCCTTGAGGACTTGAAGAAATATGTGAAACTGACCGAAGCCGAGGAGGAAGGCGTGAAAAAGACACTTTCAACTCTGCGTATGGCCATAACTCCTTATTATTTAAGTCTCATCAATCCGGACGACCCGAACGACCCGGTGCGTCATCAGTGCATTCCAACGGCTGCCGAGACACATATCGCGCGTGCCGACTTGCTCGACCCGCTGCATGAGGACGAGGATTCACCGGTGCCAGGTTTAACACATCGTTATCCTGACAGAGTGCTTTTCCTCATCACCGATATGTGCTCGATGTATTGCCGTCACTGCACGCGCCGCCGTTTCGCAGGCCAGAAGGACGACGAGTCGCCTGCCGACAGAATCGAGAAAGCATTGGAATATATCGAGAAGACAGAATGTGTCCGCGACGTATTGCTGTCGGGCGGCGACGCTTTGATGGTGAGCGACAACAAGTTGGAATACATAATAGGTCGTCTTCGTCAGATTAAACATGTCGAGATAGTACGCTTGGGAACACGTACACCTGTGGTCTGCCCGCAGCGTATCACACCAGAACTCTGCGATATGCTTAAGAAATATCATCCAGTCTGGATAAACACACATTTCAACCACCCGAATGAGGTGACACCGGAGTCATTCGCGGCTTGCGAGAGACTCGCCAACGCCGGTATTCCATTAGGAAACCAGAGCGTGTTGCTCCGTGGTGTCAACGACTGCGTGTTTGTGATGCGTCAGCTCGTCCATGACCTTGTGAAGATGCGAGTGAGACCTTATTATATTTATCAGTGTGACCTTTCAATGGGTTTGGAGCACTTCAGGACACCAGTGTCTAAAGGTATCGAGATTATCGAAGGCTTGCGCGGTCACACATCGGGATTCTGCGTCCCGACATTTGTCGTCGATGCTCCTGGCGGTGGCGGCAAGACCCCGGTCATGCCACAGTACGTCATCTCACAGTCACCCGGCAGAGTGGTGCTGCGCAACTTCGAGGGTGTCATTACAACATATACCGAGCCAGTGGAATATCACAGCGAATGCAACTGCCCTGAATGCCAGGCTCTTAAGAAGAGACTCGAGGCGGAAAGAGTGGAAAAGGTTGACAGAAATAAACCTGTTGACGGTGTAATCACATTGCTCGAAGGCGAAAAGATGAACATTGAACCTGCTCATCTCTATCGTCATGAAAGACAGAAAAATAACAAGTAAAAAAAATAACTGTATGAGCGATAAAAATTATCAGAAAGTGTCAAACTGGAAAATCATCTTGGTTTTGATGCTTGTTGTTTGGATGGTAAACATATTAATGTCGTTTGTTTACAAGACACAACCGAATTTATTCATGTTTACCTGGCTGACTAATCTTTTCTTGAGTTTGGTGGAAACAGTACTCGTAGCGATATTATGCTATGCTTTTTATCTGCTGTTCTTCAGGAAAAAGAATAAAAATAACGCTGATATAAATGACACTCAATAAGTTATGCCTTTTATAGAGGAACTTGTCAAATACAGAAGCTGTTCTATCGTGGGGCTGGAGAAAAACACAGGCAAGACGGTGAGTCTGAACTATGTGTTGAGTCACCTGCCCCTCGATAGGATGTGTATTGCGGTGAGTTCCATAGGTATAGACGGCGAGACGACCGACCAGGTGACCAGGACGGCCAAACCCGAGATAACATTACGAGAGGGTACGTATTTCGGAACAAGCGAGAAACATTATCTTCAAAGAAGATTGGTCTCGGAACTTGTTGATGTGAGCGACGAGAACACCTCATTGGGAAGAATTGTCACGGCCAAGGCTCTGACAAAAGGTAAAATTATGCTTTCGGGGCCGTCGTCAAACTTTGGATTGAGACGCTGGATGACCTCGATGCGGAGATTTAATGTTGATTTGATATTGATTGACGGAGCATTGTCGCGAATGAGTTTGGCGTCGCCGGCAACAAGCGAATCGATGATATTGTCAACGGGGGCGGCATATTCGGCGAATCTGAATACCTTGGTGCAAAAGACGGCATTCGTTGTGGATATGATAAATCTTGATTTGACATCTGAAGATAATATAAAGAGATTCAATGACATACATGCAGGCGTTTGGGCTGTTGACGATAATAATGAACTTCATGATTTGAAAGTGACATCTTCGTTATCGACAAAAATTAGCACCGACGGCATAGAGCATTGCAAGACACTTTACTTGAGCGGCGCGCTCACCGACGGATTCATAGAACATATCCGAACCAAGAAAATTTTCAAGGAGACGGAGATAGTGGTTGCTGATTTTACGAAAATTTTCATTACACCTATGTTATATAAGGCGTTTGTGAGAGGCGGCGGACGAATCCGGGTGATGCAAAAAAGCAAACTCATCGCGGTAACGGTGAACCCGACGGCACCCAACGGCATGGTGCTCGACTCTGACAAACTATGTGAAACAATGTCGGAAGTTATTAACCTTCCGGTTTATGATTTAAAGAAATGCGACTGAAACAACTCATAGAGCAACCTTGCGGTCTTAAATTCATGCTTGATAACTTGGATACACATTCGGGTTATTCGAGGCGTCTTCTGCTTGATACGGAAATGATGAAAAATGAACGTATTATTGAAAACAACTATGTGATTCTCAAGCGTTTTTATGATGTTGTAAATCAAAAAGAGAACCAAAGCCAGATTGACAACCTACAGTTCAAACTCTGTAATCTGAAAGAAATTCAAGGTACGATAAACCACCTGAAAAACAAATATGTTTTAGATGACATAGAACTTTTCGAGGTGAAGCATTTAGCCATGCTTGCTGGTGATATTCAGTTGGTAATGAATAAGTTGCAGCTTGGCGACAATGTTTTTATCCCTGATTTGGAAGAAGTCGTGGATATTCTCGACCCCGATGGAATGAAGATAGCGTCGTTTTATATTTACGACTCCTATTCGGAGCGGTTGTCGGAGCTGCGCGGAAAGATGAAGGTGCAAGACGACTTCGACGAGGCGTTGTTCAACGAGGCGACAGCCATCGAAGACGAGATACGAGCCAGACTGTCGATGCAGCTCTCTAAATATGCCTATGACCTTGAAGCAGCGCAGAATGCGTTGGCATTCATCGACTTGAATCTCGCCAAAGCGTATCAGATGATAAAATACGACCTCTGCTTCCCGACCATTTCAGAAGATGGTGAGACGGAATACGAGAGCTTGTTCAATCCGGAAGTGAAAGAAGCACTTGAGCAGCGCAACCGCACTTTTCAGCCGGTGGATATCGCTTTTTGGAACAAGCCGACATTGATTACGGGCGCCAATATGGGTGGCAAAACAGTGGTTTTGAAAACATTGACTTTGTGCCAATACCTGTTTCAATTCGGATTTGGCATACCTGCGGCAAAAGCCGAGATTGATTTGAAAGATGAAATCTATTTCTGCATTGGCGATGAGCAGTCGATAGAGAAAGGACTGTCGTCGTTCGCGGCGGAGATGAAAAACATTGATGCTGTTATCAAGGCATCGCGTGGAAAACGAAAAATTTTGGCGTTGATTGACGAGCCGGCAAGAACCACCAACCCGAAGGAAGGAACGGCATTGGTTGCGGCACTGGTGAAGGTGCTTGAGGTTCCGAATGTGAGCCTCGTCATGACAACGCATTACGATATAGAGCCGACCGACTCAAGACGCTTAAGAGTTAAAGGTTTTGAAAACGGCTCGATGAACTACGAACTTGTTGAAGTCAAAGATGGACAGGCACCGCATGAGGCTCTGAATATCGCGGAAAGCTTGGGAATTGATGATGAGTGGATTACAAAAGCAAAGGAAATAATAGAAAATTAAAATAATATGGCAGAAACAATATCACCAGAAAAACAAACTGTTGAAACATGTTTAAAAAACAGGACATACTATATTGATTTTTATCATAAAAATAAAGATTTCGATGATTTTAATAATAATTTGAAAACTAAATGTGGTAATTCATTTTCTCCTATTCAAGTATTTGACAGTACAGCACTAGAACAGAGAAATAGGCTTTTATATGAGTTGGTTAAAATAATTTGGGAGGTTTAATAAATGATATATAGAGTAAAATGTCAGACCCCAAATACATATTGAGCAAAGTAAATAATCCGGTTGCGGTTAATGCGCAGTCTGCCGTGTTTGTTACGGAGGTTCGGCAGATAATTGACGAGGCCCGTAACAATGCTGTGCGCAGTGTCGATTTTTGTCGTGTGCAGATGTATTGGAATATCGGGAGACGAATTTTTGAAGAGGAGCAGCAGGGAAAGGACAGGGCCGATTATGGAACTTATTTAATTGTGAACCTTGCTAAAGATTTGGAACCTGAATATGGAAGTGGATTTAGCAAAAGACAACTTGAATTGAGTCGTCAGTTTTATCGTACATATCCAATTGCGAATACGGTGTGTTCGCAATTGAACTGGTCTCACTATAAGTTACTAATTGCCATACCCGATGCAGCAAAACGTGAATACTATCAATTGGAATCTGTAAACAATTGTTGGACAAAACGAGAGCTTGAACGACAAATTAATTCTTTGTTGTATGAAAGACTTTTGTTGAGCAATGATAAGGAAAGCGTTTTGGCTGTTGCACGAAAACAACGTATCCCACAAAGTCCGACAGAGGTTATAAAAGACCCGATGTTTCTTGAGTTTTTGGGTTTGGAGAAACACGCCCATTATTATGAGACCGATTTGGAATCGGCATTGATAGGACATCTGCAGAAGTTTATGCTTGAAATGGGCAACGGCTTTGCATTTGTGGCCCGACAGAAAAGGATTTTGATAGAAGACGACGAGTTTTTTATTGATTTGGTCTTTTATAACAGGCTGTTGCGTTGTTTTGTCTTGATAGAGTTGAAAACCGGAAAGTTGACGCATCAGGATATTGGGCAGTTGCAGATGTACGTAAATTATTATGACCGAATTGAAAAGTTGTCTGATGAAAATGCCACAATAGGTATTCTTCTTTGTACGAACAAAAACGATACCGTTGTTAAAATGTCTTTGCCGGAAAACAACTCCACGATAATGGCGACGCAATATACTTTATATTTGCCGACGGAAGAACAATTTAAAAAAGAGATAGAAGAAATTAAGAATATTTTAGAAAATAAAAATAATTAAATTTGATATACTATGACAAGCAAATTAGGACTTGATTTTACGAAAGTTGAGTATGCAAGGGGACTGGCGAAGAAGATTGCCGACCAGGTGCAGGAGTTCGTTGAACAGTACACCACTGTCGCTGTTGAGCGTACTTTGAGCCGTTTGATGGGTATCGACGGCGTGGACGAGAACCAAGTGCCGCTGCCAAACGTGGTGGTCGATACATTGAAGGAAAAAGGCGTGTTGAGCGAGGGCGTGCTGTTCTTCATCGCCAATGCGATGATACAGACCGGCTTGAAGCCGCAGCAGATTGCCGAACAGGTGGCCGCCGGCAAGCTCGACATCACCAAGGTGGTGACACGCGACGCCAAGAAGATTGCCGACACGTTGCAGCCTGTCGTTGACGAGAACGTGAACAGGATTCGCGCTCGCCACGACCGCCGCGACAATTATCTGAACACCATTGGCGAGGGTCCGAAGCCATATCTTTATATCATTGTGGCAACAGGTAATATCTACGAAGACGTGGTGCAGGCACAAGCCGGCGCTCGTCAGGGAGCAGATGTTATCGCGGTGATTCGTACCACCGGACAGAGCCTGCTCGACTATGTGCCTTACGGCGCGACAACAGAGGGTTTCGGCGGCACGTTCGCTACACAAGAGAACTTCCGCATCATGCGCAAGGCATTGGACGAGGTTGGCGAGGAACTCGGCCGTTACATTCGCTTATGCAACTACTGCTCGGGACTGTGTATGCCGGAAATCGCTGTCATGGGTGCTTTCGAGGGCCTCGACGTGATGCTGAACGACGCTCTCTACGGTATCTTGTTCCGCGACATCAACATGCAGCGCACCTTGATAGACCAATACATGAGCCGTATCATCAACGGATTCGCCGGTGTCATCATAAACACCGGTGAGGACAACTATCTTACAACAGCCGACGCTGTCGAGGCTGCACACACAGTTCTCGCCTCTGACCTCATCAACGAACAACTTGCTTTCTCTGCAGGTTTGAAAGAAGAACAAATGGGACTCGGACACGCTTTCGAGATGGACCCGATGCTTGAAGACGGATTCCTTCTCGAGCTCGCACAGGCTCAAATGACACGTGAAATCTTCCCGAAGGCGACATTGAAATATATGCCTCCTACAAAGTTCATGACAGGCAACATCTTCCGCGGTCATATCCAGGACGCTTTGTTTAACATGATAGGTATCTGGACACATCAGGGAATACAGTTGCTCGGTATGCCGACAGAAGCTATCCACACCCCGTTCATGAGCGACCGTTTCCTTTCTATCGAGAACGCAAAATACATCTTTAACAACATGCGCAGCATAGGCGAGGAACTGCAATTCCGTGAAGGCGGTATCTGTAGTGAACGCGCCAAGTTAGTGCTAAACAATACTATAGCGCTTCTTGAGGAAATCGTGAAAGAAGGCTTGTTCTCCGCTCTTGAAAAAGGTATCTTCGGTGATGTGAAACGTCCGAAGAACGGCGGTAAAGGTCTTGAAGGCGTTACCCATAAAGGTGAGAATTATTACAACCCATTCGTGGAGATAATGAAAGGAAAACGCTAATATAGTTGATAGTTAACTGTTGACAGTGTTATTACGCATGAAAACAGACCGTGCGTTCCGCCGATAACCATTGACTGGAAATGTATTCGGTGCGACAGAACCTGTCGGTTTTACCAACTATTTTTGTCTATTTCACACAAAAACAACAAGTTAAAAAAAATAATGAAAATATGAAAGTGCTAAAAACATCGTTATTAATCATTGGAGGCATGGTAATGTTATCTGCGTGCGATACTCGTTATAAGATTAAGGAGTATCCGAAAACAGAACGCGACGAGAGCGTCGTGGACGATTATTTTGGGACAAAAGTCGCTGACCCGTATCGTTGGCTTGAGAACGACACCTCGGCGGCCACCCTGGCCTGGGTGGATGCACAGCGCACCTTGACCGACGATTATTTAAGCCATATCCCGTTGAGGGCGAAAATCAAAGAGAGGCTGACGCAAATCGCTGATTATGAACGTTATGGCGTGCCGTCGAAACGTTTTGGAAAATATTTTTACAGCAAAAACGACGGCTTGCAGAATCAGAGTGTTTATTACATGAAAGACGTCGAGACCGGTGAGGTCGAGGTTCTTTTAGACCCGAATAAGCTCTCGGACGACGGAACTGTCTCCCTTGGCGGAATGAGCCTCTCGCACGACGGCAAGTATCTCGCTTACACTATTCAGCGCAGCGGTTCCGACTGGGTCGAGATTTATGTGAAGGACGTGGAGACCAAAGAACTGCTGCCAGACCATATCGAATGGGCGAAATTCACCGGTGCCGAGTGGTATAAAGACGGATTCTTCTATGCCGCTTACGACAAACCTCTGGCAGGTAAGGAATTTTCGAATGTCAATGAAAATCATAAGATTTACTATCATAAACTCGGCGATTCGCAGGATAATGACAAACTGTTCTATGAAAACCCCGACAGTCCGCGTTATTTCCACCAAGTGAGCGTTGATGAGGACGAGCGTTATATGTTCTTGTTCGAGAGTGGGCAGGGAGCCGGCTCGACCTTGTGGATTCGTGACTTGAATGACAAAAACGGCAAATTTGTACAGATTGCATACGATATGAACTATCAGTACAATCCAATCGATATCATTGATGGGAAATTATATGTCATGACCAACTACGATGCGCCCAAAGGCCAGATTTGCGTGGTTGATGTCGATGACTTGAATAAAGTGTCTATTGACAATTGGCAGGTGCTGCTTCCCGAGTCGGAAAACGTGATGGTTTCGGCACAGATGGGTGCTGGAAAGATGATTGTGACTTACGACAAAGACGCCTCGAACCACGCTTATGTCTATGATTTGGACGGCACTTTGACGCGGGAGATTCAGTTTCCGACTTTCGGCGCGACAAGTATCGTGAGCCGTTACGAGGAACCGGAGATTTTCTACGCTTTCACCTCGTTCACTTTCCCGACAACGATTTACAGATATGACATCGAATCGAATAAGTCGGAAGTGTTCAATGCGCCGAAAGTCGATTTCAACCCGGAAGACTACGTTACGGAGCAGGTGTTTTACAACAGCAAAGACGGCACTCGCGTCCCTATGTTCCTGACTTATAGGAAAGATTTGAAGAAAGACGGCAAAAATCCTGCCTTGTTATATGGTTACGGAGGTTTCAACATCACTTTAAACCCCGGATTTTCTGTGATGCGCATCCCTTTCCTTGAGACGGGCGGTGTTTATGCGATGGCGAACCTGCGCGGCGGCAATGAATATGGAGAGGAGTGGCATCTTGCAGGAACCAAGTTGCAGAAGCAGAATGTGTTTGACGATTTCATCGCGGCGGCCGAGTATCTTGTTGACAACAAATACACCTCGCCCGACTATCTTGCCATCAATGGCGGCTCCAACGGCGGATTGCTTGTGGGCGCCTGCGTCAATCAGCGTCCAGACTTGTTCCGAGTGGCTGTGCCTCAAGTCGGTGTGATGGATATGTTGCGTTATCATTTGTTCACCATCGGTTGGAACTGGGCCAGCGACTATGGCACAAGCGCCGACAGCAAGGAGATGTTCGATGCTTTGTATGCCTACTCTCCGCTGCATACCATCAAAAGCGGTTCCGACGTGCGTTATCCGGCCATCATGGTGACTACAGCCGACCATGACGACCGCGTCGTGCCGGCGCATTCTTTCAAATACACGGCGGCATTGCAGGCGGCTCGGACCGGCGACGAACCTAAGATAATACGCATTGATAGCAAGGCGGGCCACGGCGCCGGTAAACCGATGGCGAAAGTCATTGAGGAACAAGCCGATATCTATGCCTTCGTCCTCTATAATATAGGAAAAGTAAAATGAAATATTTATTCTATCCCTCTCAAATCTTTGTATAACTGCACCGCGTAAAGGTCAGTCATGTTTGAGATATAGTCAAGGACGACTTGTGTTTTCGAATACATGTCGTCTTTTTTTGTCTTAAACTGATGAGGAATAATCGACATGAGACGTTTATGATACCCGCTGTCGGGATGCATTATCGCGTCCATGAACTCGTGCATCAGGTTGCCGATGATGTTGTAACCGGTGACTTCAATCTGTACCACCGAGGGATTTTTGTAGATGTTTGGTATGGAGAAGTTTCTGCATTCATCGAGAGCGTCTTTCTCTTGTTTCGGCAGGTGCGAGATAAGGCTCTTCTGGAATATGCCAGCCATGATGTCGTCGTAGTTTTCGATAAACACCCTCGATACGCAATCGACGAGTTTGTTTATGACCGTCGCGCGCAGAAACGCCATTCTCTCGTTGGCGTCGGTGACGGTCTCGAAGATATGCCGACGACGCTCGAAGAACCAAGCCTCTTCGGATTTGCTCGTGTCGAAGAACGCCGTGAAATGTCTGTCAATATCGATGGTCTGTATGATGCCGCGTTTATGTGCGTCTTCCATGTCCAAGATGAGATAGCAGATGTCGTCGGCGGCTTCCATCATATATGACAGCGGATGACGTGCATAAATCGGTCTCTCTTTGTCGATGCGAGGTATTCCGCAGCCGTCCATCACTTTTTCAAACTGCTCTATTTCACTGTTGAAGACATTGTATTTTTTGCGGTCGCCTTTGCCAAATGAAGGATAGGGGTATTTTATCAGTGTCGCCAACGAGGCGTATGTCAGTGACAAACCTCCTTCGCGACGACCCGCGAACTGGTGCGTGAGCTGCCGAAAGGCATTGGCGTTGCCCTCGAAAGCGACGAGGTCCGTCCACTGCTCTTCAGGGATTTGACTTTCGAGAGATTTGCCTTCGCCATACTTGAAATAACTGCTAATCGTCTCCTCTCCGGAATGTCCGAAAGGAGGATTGCCAAGGTCGTGGGCGAGACAAGCCGTGGAGACAATGGTGTCGATGTCGTATATGACATCATGAAACTCGGAACCGTATCTGTCAATGAGAAATTTCGACACCTTGCGGGCTATCGAGCGTCCTACGCTGGCCACTTCGAGACTGTGCGTCAGCCGGTTATGCACAAGCTTGCTGCCAGGCAAAGGAAAAACCTGTGTCTTGTTCTGAAGACGGTGAAATATGTTGGAGAAGATAATACGGTCGTAATCTCTCTGGAACTCGTTCCTGATGTCGGCTACACTTTGTGCTCGAGCCTCGCGCTTCGGTGAAAGTAGTTGTTCCCAATTCATAGTTGTTTGATTTTAATATCATCATTTTGACTGAAGCGAAGTGGAGGAATCTTCGGAGAAAACCCCAATGCCGGAGATTTCTCGACTTTACTTCGCTTCGCTCGAAATGACGGTGCGTGCATACGGGGTCATGTCTTGACTGCCAAATTCTTTTCTTAAATATTTCAGGTACCCAGCCACTCCAATCATGGCGGCGTTGTCGGTGCTGAATTTGAACTTCGGAATGAACACGTTCCAATGATATTTCTCTCCGGCGGCTCGCATTGCGTCCTGAAGACCGGTATTCGCCGACACTCCACCTGCTATTGCCACCTGTTTGATGCCAGTGTCTCTCGCCGCCTTGATGAGTTTCTTCATCAAAGTGTCGATGATGTCTTTCTGTATCGAAGCGCACAAATCAGCCTTGTTTTCTTCAATGAAATTCCCGTTTTCCTTGAGTTTGTCTCTCAAGAAATACAAAAAACTCGTCTTGAGTCCGCTGAAACTATAATCATAGCCGGGGATATGCGGCTTGCTGAAATGGAATGCGTCTGGATTGCCTTCTTTCGCCAACTTGTTGATAATCGGACCTCCTGGATAGCCGAGTCCCATGATTTTAGCAGTCTTGTCGAAAGCCTCTCCAGCCGCGTCGTCGATGGTCTTGCCTAAAATCTCAAGGTCGAAATAATCGTTCACCTTCATGATCTGTGTGTGACCTCCCGACACCGTGAGACATAGAAATGGAAATCGAGGCACTGGCGTGGGAGCGTCAGGCTCCTGGGCGAAAAGAGCCAAAACATGACCGTTGGTATGATTGATTTCTATCATCGGAATGTTCATGGCAAGGGCAAAAGCCTTTGAAAATGAAGTGCCTACGAGTAAAGAACCTAAAAGTCCCGGACCGCGTGTAAAAGCTATTGCGCATATTTGATTTTTTTGTATATTTGCTTGCTTGATTGCAGCGTCAACAACAGGTATGATGTTCTGCTGGTGAGCACGTGATGCAAGCTCGGGTATGACACCCCCGTACTGGCGATGAACCTCTTGATTAGCAATGACATTCGACAAGACTGTCGTGCCTCGGAGGACTGCCGCGGACGTGTCGTCGCACGATGATTCGATGGCTAAAATGTATTCGTTCATAGCTATAAAAGAATGCGCAAAGGTACAAAAAAGAATATTATACACGGCATTTTAATTATCATCATGATAATTTTTGCTCTCATGGCAAGCCTCGTGGCGGCTTTCCGTGACATCACCGTGCAGAGTATGGTCGCGCGCTCTTTCGCCGGCAAATTGTCGGAAAAACTCCAAACCGACGTTAAAATACGAACCTTCTATATTACCGAGAACCTCGGACTGTGCATAGAAGATCTGGTGTTTGACGACTTGAACGGCTATCCCATGTTTCAAATAGGTCGGATAGATGCAAAAATCAGCCCGATGATTTTGTTCGGCAATATCGTTGTCAAAGAGATATTTTTTAAAGACGTGCTGGGACGCGTCGTGAAATATGAAAATGATGAAAAACTGAATGTCAAGGAGATTTTGAATCAACTGGGTGGAGAAAAAAGCAAGATGAATGATAAAAACGGGTCGAGGTTCCATTTGGAGGTGGAGAAACTGAAACTCGACAACGGTCATTTCATATTCTGGAACCAGAACAAAGACAAACCTGAAAAACTAACCATGGACTACGCCCATCTCGATATCGACAGCATCTATGGCGTTTTCAGCAATCTTGAAATAAGAGGCGACACTGTCCTCGGACTCGTCCATTCGTTGAGAGGCGTCGACAAATGCGGACTGGTTTTAAAAGAGGCAAAGGGCGACGTGTTGTTTTGCGAAAAAAGCCTTGATGTTAAAAATCTGCTTCTTGAAACCGGTGACTCGCGCGCCAACCTCGACCTGCGTTTCGAATACAATAATTCAAGCGCATATTATAATTTTATCGATTCTGTCAAAATTATCGGTGATGTAAGACCCTCCACTGTGAAACTGAGCGACCTCAAATATTTTTCATGGATTTTGGACAAAATGCCCGATAAGTTTGACTTTACAGCATATTATGAAGGTACTGTCAGTGATTTTAAGGTGAGCGATTTCGTGGCGAACTTCGGTGAAGAATCACATATAGAGGCTGATGTCTCATTCGCCGGACTGCCTGATTTCTTTGGCTCTTACATCGATGTGACAATCAATGGTATGGTATCTTCATACAACGATACAAGGAATTTCTACATTCCAATAGAACACGGTACCGTTCCGGTCCCGGAAATGTTCGAGTGTGTTGAAACTTATACATTGTCGGGTTGTTATCAGGGATATGCTAAAAATTTCAAGACGCAGTTCAGTCTATTCACTGAAGTGGGCGATATCAACGTGGGCGCTTATCTCAATACAGGCGAGGCCCCGTCTTATTCGTTTGATATTGACGCCCAAGGATTGAAACTCAACACATTGTTGGCATCGGATTATTTGGGCGAGGCATCTTTTGATTTTGATATGAATGGTCGCGGCCTTGAACTGAAAGATATTGACTTTGAGGCGGATTTATTCTTCAGCTCCTTGGTGCTGAACGGCAATGAGTTTAATGATTTGAATATTCATGGAGACTTTGAAAATCAACGGTTTATAACGATGACTGATGTCAGGCACCCTTATCTTGACCTCGATTTGTCGTCGATTGTTGATTTTCATGGCGAGCGTTTGAGCTATAATATCATCGCCGACATAAACGACGCTGATTTAGTCAAGCTTAATTTCCTTGATAATGACTCCATAATGCATATCTCCTCGAATATCAATGCGGAGTTCAGTGGCGACGATATTGATAATCTCATAGGAAGGGTAGATGTCAAAAAAACGAGATATTTCAATGGAGAAGAATATCTGATGGACAACTTCGGCGCTACCGTCACCGAGTCGAGCGGCATCAAAGATGTCACTATAAACTGTGATTTCTTTGATTTTTACGGGACTGGCATCGTGAATGCCAAGACGTTTGTCAACGCTATGAAAAACACGGCGAAGAGATATGTGAATATGCCGAAATGGTTCGACGATACCAAGCCTGACGATGACAAGCAGGAGTTTTCCCTCTCGATGAATTTGAAAGATACGCGTACTCTGTCAAAACTGTTCGCGCCATCTCTGTATGTTAGCGGCGGCACTACCATCAATGCATCGTACACCGACGGCTATTCTTATCACGGCTCCACGATAGATTCGCCTGAAATAGTGTTTAATGGCATGATTTTCAAGAATATAGAAATCAGAAACAACGCCAAGTTCGATGAGTTTGTCTCTGTGATTTCTCTTGAAGATATAATTTTCAGAGATTCCACAAGCGCCAATTCTGATCGGATAAACCTTGAGAATATCGTGCTTTCGGGCAGATTCGGCAACGATAGGATTGATATCGACCTGCAATGGGATGATGATTCGGAAAAAGACCATAACAAGGCGCATATCAAATCGGTTTTCACACCTCATGAGCAGTCGGGAGGCGTGTTCTCGATAAAATCGGATTTTATTAGGATAAACGACACGATTTGGCATATAAATCCAGATTGCAACCTCGATTTCAGGGATAAAAAAGCATATCTTAATGATTTCGACCTATATACTCAAAGTCAGAAAATCGCGATTCACGGTGTTTATCCCAAATATGATTCGGATTCATTGTTCGTTGAATTTGATAATGTCGATGTTTCCGACTTTGATTTCATCACGTCGGGCAATAATCTTGATTTCGACGGTCTTCTCAACGGATTTGTCGGTATCTCGGGTTTGAGCGAAAATCTCTCTTTCGCCTCGGATATTGATTTGAGGCGGTTATATATCAACGGTCAGGCGGTTGGCGACGTGTTTCTGAATACAAAATGGTATGAGCCCAGCGAGTCGATTTTCTTGAATATGGAGGTTTATAATCAACATTTGGGTGACGAAAATCATAAGACTGTCGGTGTCGTTGGCTTTTATTATCCAAATAAAAAGGTCGATAATCTTAAATTCGACATGCTTTTCGATGATTTCAAACTTGAAACCATGTCGCCGTTTATCAGAGACGTGGTCAGCCGGACGGGCGGTTACGCCAATGGAAATCTAAAGGTCAGAGGCTCCGTTGATGCTCCTGAAATTATTGGAAAAGTCAAATTTTCAAATGCAGCCTGTAAAGTGAATTATTTGAATACATACTACACTTTCAGTGATACTGTCGCATTTGCGAAGAACAAGATAATTTTCAATGATGTCGTTATCAATGATACTTTAGGTAACAAGGCGTTGCTGAACGGCTCGATAAATCATAATTATCTGAAAGATATCAATTTCGACTTAACTATACAATGCAGTGATTTTCTCGCATTTGACATTCCGCATGAGAAAGCGGAAGGCTTTTATGGCACTGCCGTTTCCGACGGCACGGTGAAGATAAAGGGCCCTGTTGATGATGTCGTGATGACTATCGATGCAGTGACAAAGAAGGGCACTGAAATTGATGTGCCGCTTTCCGGAACCTCATCAGTGGAAAACAATTTCGTCGTTTTCGTCCAGAACACCCAGGAGACAGATACGGTGGAGGAGAAAGTCGTCAATGATATCGTGAAAAAGAAAAGAAAATTCACCATGAACCTCGACGCGGCGGTCAACTCCGATGCCGCTGTCAATATCTATTTGCCACAAAATATGGGAAATATCAATGCCCGAGGTTCAGGGAATATCAATATAGGCTTGAACTCCAACGATTTTGAGTTGCGAGGCGATTATTATATCACAAGTGGTTCGTTCAATTTCACACTGCAGATGGTGAAGCGTCTGTTCACATTGCGTCAAGGAGGCACTCTGCGATGGACAGGCGACCCCGCAGATGCTGACATCGATGTCGTGGGCGTTTACAGGACGAAATCATCGCTGACGTCATTGGGAACACCGCTCGTCGATTCAACAGCGATAACAAACAATATCAATGTCGATTGTATCATCAGGCTGTCCGACAAGTTGATGAACCCGACGATAACATTCGGAATAGAGCTGCCTAACGCCTTGGAAGACATACGAAGCCTGGTTTATTCAGTCATCGACACCACAAATCAGGCAGTGATGGCGCAACAAGTGTTCTCTCTGATGGTGCTTGGCTCGTTCTCTTACACGGCGGGCAACAATATCGCGCGTTTTGGCACAACCGCCGGCTATAGCGTTATTACAAGTCAACTGAGCAACTGGCTCTCGCAGATTTCAAAAGACTTCGACATTGGTATCAATTACACGCCTAACGATAATCTCACCAACGAAGAACTTGAGGTGGCGCTTTCAACACAGCTTTTCGACGACCGTCTCATCGTTGAAGGTAACTTCGGCGTTATTCGGGGCAACGAGACTGACGTGGACAACGCCAACAATATAGTGGGTGATGTCGATTTAACTTTCCGACTGACTAAACGATTGAGTCTCAAGGCGTATAATCATACGAATATCAAAAATAATTACTATTATTATTCTATAGAAAACTACTCCGATTTTACCCAAGGTGTGGGTATCTCATATTCTCAAAGCTTTGATAGCTTGAGTGAAGTCTTCAACATTCATAGGAAAAACAAAAAGAAAAAAAACACCGATGAGCCAACATCAAGATAAGCCTTTCAAAATTTATAAAGCCTCCGCCGGTTCGGGCAAGACCTTCACTATCGTGAGGGAATACCTGACATTGTGTCTATGTGACAACGCAGACGCTTTTCGCGAGATTTTAGCCGTGACATTTACTAACAAGGCGGCAAACGAGATGAAAGCCAAGATTTTGAAGTTCCTTTTGGGAATCAGCGAAAACTCTGGAGACAAAGATATTAAACAAATGAGAGACCACCTCGTTTCAACCATCGGAATAGAGCAAGATGAGTTGAGTGGTAGGGCGAAACGCTTGTATATCAAGATGTTACATAATTATGGCGATGTCGCTGTATGTACAATCGATAGTTTTGTGCAGCGATTGTCAAGGAGCTTTGCAAGAGAGTTGGAACTGCCGGGCCGATATAGTGTGATCCTTGATAATGACGACCTCGTTGATGAAATAATCCAACGTCTTTCAAATGAGATTGGTAAAAACAATTTCATTACAAAAATTTTGTCGGAGTTTGTTGAGGCTAACCTTTCGGAGGAGACATCGTGGAATGTGAAAAAACTCATAGGCGAATATATGGAGAAACTCCTGTCGGAAGACGCTTATCGCAAAGGTAACTATAAGAATTTGACTGACTTGGATGAAGAAAAATACAAGACAATCAAGAAATACGTTCATTCGGAAAACGAGAGATTAGACGAGGCTTTGTCGCAGATTGTCAAAGATATAGAATCGGAAGAGAACCGGCTTGGCATTACCGACATGGATTATAACGGCAAGGCGAAAACCGGTCTGCCATCGGTGAAGAAGAAGATGCAGGAAGGCAGGAGCGTGGTCACGACCCCGACGATTGACAATATCCTGAACGGCAATAAACGTTGGCATGACGCTAAAATCAAGATTGTCGATGACACGATTGTAGGTGTTTACGCAGATGCTATCGGCAAATATAAATCGTTGTATTCCAAGAAGTTGGTGTTTGAAATTATTGAAAAAAACTTGTATCTGTATGTGCTGCGAAGCCATATATACGGGCTTGTGCGTCAATCTATCGCAGAGACCTCCCAAGTGCATATTTCGGAGTTCAACAAACGTATTTCCGATATTCTGGGTGACTGCTCTGTGCCGTTTATTTACGAGAGGATAGGTGAGAGGTACAAACATTATTTTATCGACGAGTTTCAGGACACATCAGTGCTGCAATGGCAGAATTTCCTGCCTTTGATGGAGAACAGTCTCGCTTTGGGCAACATGAACATGATTGTAGGCGACGCAAAGCAGTCGATTTACCGTTTTCGCTCCGGTGAGGTGGAACAGATTATCAATCTTCCGATGATTTACCATAAACCTGACAATGATTTTGGGGAGCGCTGCCAGAAACAGCTTGTGCGGTCGGCGCAAAAAATGTCGCTCGGAACAAACTACCGTTCATCGAAAAATGTGATAAAATTTAATAACACCTTTTTCCGTTTCGCAGAACGTTTCTTGGATTTCCCAGATGTATATGATGACGCTGAACAAAGGTACAATCCCCAAAAGCAAGGTGGTTTCGTTTCCGTCGAGGTGTTTCACGGTGAGATGAAAACAGCGGAATACAAAGAAAAAGTGAAGGCCTCGATGCTCTCGCAAATAAAAAAATTACATGCGCAAGGTGTTGATTATAAGAATATTATAATTCTTGTGCGCTCTAATGGCGATGGCGCTGATATAGCGAATTATCTGATTGAAAACGATATAGAGGTCCTTTCAGCGGAATCGGTCTTGTTGCAGACATCTGATAAAATACAGTTGATTGTCAACACATTGGCGTTGATGATTGACGAAAATAATATGGTGACACGGAAGACCGTGGAATATTTTTATAATCAAACACATGGAGGCGAAACATCTTTCGTCAGTACGGACATATTGAAGGAGGCGGCTCCGGCTGGTGGCATATTTGACACATGCACCCGGATATGCAAAAACTACGGTTTCGACATAGTCTCCGATGTGTTTCTTCAGTATTTCATGAACACTGTCTATGAATGGCAGTGCCGTCACAGTGCCGGTGTCGGCGATTTTTTGGAATTTTGGGAGAAAAAGAAAGATAAACTGGCGGTGCAAATCACCGGTGACCTCGATTGTGTTCAGATTATGACGATACATAAGGCCAAAGGCCTGGAATTTAAGGTGGTCTTGTATCCATACGCCGATACCAACCTCGTTTCATCTCACGGCTTGACCCAAAGCGAGATGTGGATAGAATGCGCCAATAATCCAGATACCAAAGATGTCCCGTATCTCGACGCCTTCTTGCTCGGACTGTCTAAAAATAAACTCGCGGGAACCACTTACGAGAATCTTTTAAAAGAAGAAGAAAGGAAAACCCAACTCGACATACTTGACATTATGTATGTCGCAATGACGCGTGCGAAAAATATGCTGTTCGTGTACACTAATGATAAAAGACCTGCCGACGGATATAATCTTTTTGTCGATTTCTTTGCGAATAATATTGATATCCAACATGTCGAGACTGGAAACGATGATGTGTTTAATGACTATTTCGTTAAGAACAATGAGTTTGAAGTAGTGGAAAACGATGAGCATACTTCATATAATTATGGGGAATTTGATGCTACAGTATTGACGGTCAAAGAAAAGGAAGTCAATAATGGTGGGGGCAAAATATTGGAATTGAAAGCGGGCGATGTGGTGCCGAAAGCATTGGATTGGCAAGATAAGCTGAAAATTGACCCTGATCCAACAATGATTTGGGCAGAGAAAGGCTCGTTTATGCCGGAGCAATGGGGTTCGCTCGTGCATCAGATTCTGTCGAAAATCCGTATAATTGAAGATGCGGAAAAGGCTTTGAGACCTTATGTGAACGACGGAACAATCGATGAGGGACAAGCCGGGAAATTACTTGAGATATTCCGTAAGGTGACTGATATTCCAGAACTTAAACCTGCCTTTGCTGATGATGCCGTGGTGAAAAACGAGATGGATATCCATACATGCGACGGCAAAATCATACGCCCCGACAGATTTGCGGAGACACCTCAAGGTACCATTTTGATTGATTACAAAACCGGCGAGGAGCATGAGGATTATAAAAACCAACTGCGCAATTATATGGGAGCGTTGATGCAAATGAATGGTAATCAAGATATTAAAGCATATATAGTGTATTTGCGTGATGAGATAAAAATTGAAAAAGTGTTAATGAACAGACTGTTTTAAATGGCGATGAGACTTCGTCGTCATATTAATCAGAAGACAAGAAACACAAGTATAATTAGAAATCCCATTTAGTTACTTAATCCAATACACATAGTTTTCTTTACGAGGTCTTGCTTCCGGATAGTCGCCTTTCACATAGCCAAGTATGCAGTTTCCTATTCCGGCATATTTTGTGTCGTCTATGTCAAGGTCGCGGAGTATGGCTTTCCCTTCTTCAGTCTCGAAAACCTCTTTGGCTCGATGAATCCAGCAAGAGCCGAGTCCTTTGGCGTGTGCGGCGTTCAAGAGGTTGCCCATCACGAGTGAGCCGTCTTCTTTCCAAGTCATTGCCGCTGTTGTGTCGGACAAAACCACCAGAACCACGGGGGCTCCATAAAACGGATCCGTGTCGTCACGACCGAAAACACCGGCGTTGAGCTTACTCAGCCTGTCGCGCACCTCGCGGTTCGTCACGGCTATGATGATTGGCACCTGCCTGTTCATTCCCGTAGGCGCATAGGTCCCGGCCTTGCATATCTCTTCGATGACCTCCATCGGAGGCACTTCGTCGGTATAGCTGCGTATGCTGCGACGTGTCAGCAGGTCTTCCATTGTAGTATTCATTGCTTTTTCGTTTGATTCGTCAGTTTTGTTGCAGCAGCTGCCTAGCATGAGCGCCGCAGCGATAATTAGGAGCGATTTTTTCATTTTTCAAGTTTTAAGGCTACAAAGATACTGTTTTTAATTAAAAGTTGAAGAAAAAAAGTTGAAAATTCAGCCGTAAACTATCATCTGTTGTTCGTTAGCCATCATCAAGAAAACTAATGGCTGAAATCTAACCGCCGATGGTTAAATTTTCGTATTTTTGCACCGTTTTTGAAATATAAAATGGCAATCTCTGTTTTTCATATCCTTGGCCTTGTTCTGGCAGTTGCTCTTATCGAAACCGTCGGTATTCTTTCGGTTCGTAAGGTGAAGAACGCCAATGACTTTCATACAAGCGGTGGAAAGGCTGGCACTTGGTTGGTTGCAGGCACTGTCATCGGCACTCTCGTCGGTGGACAGTCCACGGTGGGAACCGCACAGTTGGCGTTCAGTTTTGGCATCTCGGCATGGTGGTTCACTATGGGCATGGCGTTAGGCTGTGTGGTGTTGGCGATAGGATATGTGATGCCGTTGCGACGTAGCGGAAGTACTACCTTGTTGGAGATTGTTCGTAAGGAATACGGACGTAAAGCCGAGATGACAGGCTCTGTTTTGTGCTCTTTAGGTATGTTTATCAGTATCATAGCGCAGGTGCTGTCGGCGGCTGCGCTGCTGATGACGATTTTTCCTATGAGATTCTGGATAGCTGCAATGATGGCTGCTGTCATCATGACGTTGTACGTCGTCTTCGGCGGATTATGGAGCGCCGGCATCGGCGGCGTGGTGAAAATAATTCTTTTGTGCCTCTCCGCACTGGCGGCTGGCACATTGGTGCTTTTCCTCTCAAAAGGCTATTCCGGACTTGTGAATTCAATAAATCATATCTTGATAGATACTGATATTCAACTGATTGATGGTCTGAACTCCATACAAGATGTGAATCATAAATATCAGAACATATTTGCTCGTGGCGTATCCAAAGATTTAGGCTCTTGTCTCTCTGTGATTCTTGGCGTGCTCTCCACCCAGACTTATGCCCAGGCGATTTGGTCGGGACGAAGCGACGGCGTCGCGCGTAAAGGCGCCATGATTTCAGCCCTCATATCGATTCCAATCGGTTTCGCCTGTGTGATGGTGGGCATGTATATGCGCGCCCACTATGTTACTGTCGATGAACTTAACGCATTGAACGTCATCGGTAAAGATATTCCATCGGGTCTTGGAGTGATGACAAGCTCGGCGCAGGCTTTCCCGATGTTTGTCACCAACCATCTGCCGAAATTCCTTGGCGGAATAGTGCTTGGCACATTGCTGATAACTATCGTCATCGGCGGCTCCGGACTGACATTGGGCGCATCTACGATTTTGGTGAAAGATGTCTTCAAACCCAATAATAAACTCCTGATTTCAAGAATGACAATAATCGGGATACAGCTTGTCGCAGTTGTCATAGCATCGACATTTTCAGGACATTATATCAACGACTTGGGTTTTCTCTCGATGGGGTTGCGCACCACCGCGACCTTCGTCCCGCTTACGTTGGCGCTGTTCTATCCAGGTCATTTCAAAGCGAAATGGGTGTTTTTATCGATTGTTTTCGGAACAACATGCTTGATTTTCGGAGAATTTATATCTTTGCCTGTCGATTCAATCTATGTTGGATTAATCGGTTCGTTATTGTGTTGTTTAATGGGGTTGAAATATGAGAAGAGAACCCGGAAGTTGATTTGAATCCCAATACCCATTCTATATCAATTTTGCCGCCGTGTCCTTTGCGATTAAAACGATTTTTTATTTTGCAATCCCGTTTGTTACAAAGTATAAAAACCGATTTTGCTGCTAATGCGGATATGGGGTTTGCATCAATGCCGAATGATGGTAAATGTTTGTTTCTTGCGGCAAGTAATGTCGTTCCGCTTCCCGCGAATGGGTCGAAAACATTGCCGTTAATATGTAATTCTTGTATAAATTCATCAATGATTTTCGTTGAATATCATTCGCAATAAGGAAACCAACGTTGTACTGACATCAGATGAGCATACTTAAATGCAGATGGTTTCAGAACGACTTGGCTTGGCAAAACAATTGATTCTTTCCAGGCTTGCGAAAAATGAATTGTTGTATATCTAATGAGTTGAAGACATAATAACCAAGCTCTTGTTTTGTCAGGATTGTTTTCCTTGATGCCGCTTTTTGTAGCGCTGCAACAATGAAATGAGATGGTTTAAACAATACCTTGCTGAATTTTTCGAGTTCCATTAGGTTGTTGAAATAAAAAGCAGACACTTTTAAATCAACCTCTCCACAATATCATTAATTCTCGTGAGCTGCTGCGGAATGTCGATGTGCTGCGGGCAATGCGAGAGGCATTGCTTGCATCCGATGCAATGCTCGACTTGTCTGTCCGCCTCTAATTGGCGGTTGTATTCTATCAGGAATTTGCGGCGTGCTTTTCTGTAATTTGTTGAGCCGGAATCTTCCACAATACTCCCTTCGTTAACACATTTGTTGTAGAAACTGAAGTTGGCGGGAATGTCGATGCCGTAAGGACATGGCATGCAGTATTGGCATGCGGTGCATGGAATGATGGGATATTTCAGATACTGATCGGCGATGTGAAGCAAAAGATTAGCCTCTTCGTCGGTGCATGGCTGCAACGGACAATAAGTGCGCAGGTTGTCTTGAAGATGCTCCATGTATGTCATGCCGCTCAAGACTGTCAACACGTTAGGGTAGGTGCCGACGAAACGAAAAGCCCATGACGCCACGCTGTTTTGCGGTGTCTTTTGTTTCAAGGTGTTGGCGAGTACATCCGGCAGGTTCGCCAATCTTCCGCCAAGGAGAGGCTCCATGACGACTACAGGTATGTTCAACTCTGTCAAGCGTTTGTAGAGATAATCGGCGTTGACATTGCGCTCGTTGATGTCGTGTGCGTGTTCCCAGTCGATGTAGTTCATCTCGATTTGCACGAAATCCCAACGATATTTGTCGTGATTATCGAGCAGCCATTCGATGACACGCCGGTCGCCATGGAACGAGAATCCGAGGTTGCGAATGCGCCTGTCCTTGCGCTCATTTTGCAGAAAGTCTATCATGCCGTTGTCGATGTAGCGTTTTTGGAAGGTGTCCCAGCCGTCTAAGTCTTTGCTGCCGTTGCCGACGGAGTGTAAAAGATAATAGTCGATATAGTCAGTCTGCAGTTTCTCGAAAGATTCGCGGTACATTTTCAACGATGCCTCTCGGCTCCATGTTGCTGCTGCGAAGTTAGAAAGTTTCGTAGCGATGAAGAACTTCTCGCGAGGATGGCGTTTCAAGGCAATTCCAGTGGCTGTCTCTGAGTTTCCCTGGCAATACGCCGGTGAAGTGTCGTAATAGTTGACACCGTGCTCCATGGCATAATCCACGAGTTTGTTGACCGTCACCTGGTCAATGGCATCGTCTTTGAACGGCAGTCGCATCATCCCGTAGCCCAAAAGAGACACCCTGTCGTTGGTGTTGTGGTTTATGCGGCATGTCATCTTGTCTTTCGGGATATCTCCGACGGAATATGTGACACCGTTTTTTATTCTGTCTGATTTACAGCCATATAGCGCGGCTGCCGACACCGCCGTGGTGGCGCTGATAACCTTTAAGAAATCTTTTCTTGATATGTTGTTATTTCTCATTTTTTATTTTTCATTTCGACAGAAGTGGGGAAATCCACATCATACAATTAGATGTTTCTATGATTAATATTTCCTTCGACATAAATCGCGCTGAATGGGCGGGTTGGACATACATGCTCGCAGGCGCCACAGCCGATGCAGCGTTCCTCGTTGATTATCGGAATCTTATGAGATGATGAATCCTCGGTGTCGTAAGGCATCATGCTGATGGCACCTGCCGGACAATGTCTTGCGCAGTTGCCGCATTCAACGCCGTCGCGTAACGGCACGCAGTTGCGTCCAATCCACACCGCATGACCAATCTGGATTGATGTTTTCTGCTCGCAGGTCACTTTCTGAATGGCACCTGCCGGACACGCTTCAGAGCATCGAACGCATTCCGGACGGCAATATCCACGCTCGAAGGACATCTCCGGCTGCATGAATGTCTCCAATCTGTTTGACGCGCGCAACACATCGTTGGGACAGACCTGTACGCATAACTGACAGCCGGTGCAACGTGATGTGAAGTTGTCTAAACTCAACGAGCCGGCAGGCTTTAATGGTATCTCGCGCTTCGGAGCCTTCTTCTTCACTATCGTGGCCAAGCCGCCATCAACGACTTTCTCCTGTGCGCTTGTTGTCGAGGCAGCGGCTATGGTCGCTATCGTCGCAATGAATGTTTTGCGAGATGTCTTGCCCTCTGCGTCTTTGTCTGCAATCTTATCTTTGCCTGCATGTATAACATTCCCGGCTAATTTGTATCGTAACGCGTCGAGATGACATTGGCTGATGCAATTGAAACAACTCACGCATTTCGTGTAGTCTATGACATGATTTTGAGAGTCTATGGCCGAACAACGGCAGTTCTTTTCGCATAGTCCGCAACCGCTGCATTTGTCAGCATCGAAAACAGGCTTGAAAATAGAATACTTCGCGAAAAATCCGAGAATCGTGCCGACAGGACAGACAGTGTTGCAATACCAACGTCCGGAAGTGAGTGATAAAATGGTGATAATCAAAAAGTAAGCTATTGACAATATGAATATCGGCAGACTTTTAACATAGACATCTACATGATAGAATGCGTAGCTGTGCCAACGCTCTGCGAGATATGCCAAACCATTGTTAATCAATTCATAAACCGGCGCAAACAGGTTGGAGGCAATGCGTCCGTAGATGCTGTACGGAGCAATGAGAATCGCTATCGCATTCAAACCGGCAAAAAGCAACGTTACAAACACCATTGTTATGGCATATCTCAACCATTTATGGCTTTTTTTGAATGTGTATCTGTTTTTTTTTCGTTTTTCGGCAATGTGCGAGACCCCGTCTTGATACACGCCAAGAGGGCAGATGACGGAACAGTAAATCCTGCCGAAAAGCATTGTTGCAATGATGATGGCCAACACTGTTATTGAACCTGATGACAGCAAGGCTGGCAGAAACTGCAACTTTGCCATCCAGCCAAACCAAGCGTGAATGACTCCGGAAAAATCAAGAAACAGCAGCGTAATCAGTGTGAAACAGATGGTGGCTAATAGGATTCGTGTCTTTCTTAACATGGTTTGTTTATAATATTTAAAAACTCCTCTTCATTCAACACCTTGATGCCAAGTGCTTCGGCTTTCTTCCGCTTCTCGGGTCCCATCTTGTCGCCGGCTACAACAAAATCGGTCTTCGACGAGATGGAAGTGGAATTTTTACCACCAAAATCCTCAATCAGCTGTTTTATTCCGTCACGCGAGAAATTAGCGAAAACCCCGCTGACAACGATGGTTTTCCCCGTTAAGACCTGATTCTGTGGTGTGACTTTTTTCTCTTGTGAAAATTGTAGTCCGAAAGTTTTTAATCTATTGATAATCTGAATATTGCGCTCGTCGTCAAAGAATTTTCTGATGCTGGAGGCTATGGTCTCGCCTATGGTGTCGATTTCCTGTAATTCCTCTATGGAAGCATGAATGATGTTGTCGATGCCGCCCATTTTATTGGCGATGACTTTCGCGGTGGTCTCTCCAACCTCCTTGATTCCTAATGCGTAAAGCACTCTCGCAAACGGCACTTCGCGGGATTTTATCAGTGAATTTAAGATGTTGTTGACGGTCTTTTCCTTAAAGGAGACCTTTCTGGTTGCCGTTTCCGGGAACAGGCTCGACTCATCGACGAATGTCTCGACTTTTTCAAGTCCGTAGAGCTGGTCGTATGTGAGGTCATAAAGGTCCGCGTAGTTGTTAATCAGATGATTGTCAAATATCACCTCGATTTTTCCTTCGCCAAGACTTTCTATGTTCATGGCTTTACGGCTGATAAAATGTTCGATGCGGCCTTTTATTTGCGGCGGACATTCCATGCTGTTGGGGCAGTACCATGCTGACTCGCTTTCCTTTTGAACCAAGGCGGCGCCGCATTCGGGGCATTGGGTGACGAAATCGACATTTTTGCTGTCGTCTCCGCGTTTTTCAAGGTCTATCCCGACAATTTTCGGAATGATTTCACCGCCTTTTTCCACCTTGACGACATCATCATAATGTAAATCAAGCTGACGGATGAAGTCGGCGTTGTTTAACGTCGCGCGTTTCACTGTGGTGCCTGCCAACAACACCGGCTCAAGATTGGCCACGGGCGTGACCGTGCCGTGTCGCCCTACCTGGAAGTCAACACTCAACAACCTTGTCCTTACTTGTTCTGCCTTGAACTTGTATGCTATTGCCCAGCGCGGCGACTTGGCTGTCATGCCGAGTTTCTCGCGTTGTGCGAAACTGTTGACTTTTATGACGATGCCATCAATGTCGAATGGCAAATCTTTTCTTTTCTCGTCCCATTGATTGATGAAATCCTCGATTTCGTCGATGTTTCTGCACACTTTTATATGTGTAGAGATGTTGAAACCCCATTCTTTGGCCGCCATAAGGCTTTGATAATGTGACGTGTATGGCAGGTCGTCCATCATCATGTAATAGCAGAAGTTGTCGAGCCGTCGGCTGGCGGCCTCTTTCGGATTCTGCAATTTTATGGTGCCGGCGGTGGCGTTTCGTGGGTTCGCGAACACCGGCAGTCCCAACTCGTCCCGCTCGGCGTTGACCTTGTTGAAGCTGTCGTGCGGCATGATGACCTCGCCGCGCATCTCCAAAAAGTCCGGATAGTCGCCGCGAAGCTTCAATGGAACGGAGCGTATAGTCTTGATGTTTGCCGTCACCTCGTCGCCTTGCGTGCCGTCGCCACGGGTGACAGCATGTGCCAAAATACCGTGTTCGTAAGTCAAACTGATCGAAACACCGTCGAACTTCAGCTCGCATACAAATTCAACGGGCTCCTCTATGGCCCTCTCAATACGTCTGATGAAATCGACAATCTCATCGCGATTGTACGAATTCGCAAGCGAAAGCATCGGATAACGATGCCTCACTAACGGAAACTCTTTTGTGATATCTCCGCCAACACGTTGGGTGGGCGATGCCGGCAACGCCAAGTCCGGAAACTCCTTCTCCAATGCAATGAGCTCGTTCATCAGCATGTCAAAATCGTAGTCGCTGATGCTTGGCTGTGCTAAAACATAATACTTGTAATTGTGGTTGTCAATAGCTTCGCTCAATTCCTCAATCCGTCTTCTCGCTTCGTCAGTAGTCATAATCATCTAAAAATAAATGAACGAAAGAATCATCATCAATATGTCTAACAGCGCAAAAAACATGTAACAAGTCGTAACCAACCACTTGTTTCTTGTCCAAAATGCCGAATTTTTATAAAACTCTTTCCATCCGACATATCCTGCGATTATGTATGTAGGCATAATCATCAATAAAATATCAAAATTATCGTATGTCGTGGCCGAGTAAAGCAATGCCGTCAATGTCGGCAACACTAATATCATGTATTTGCGCAAAACTCTGAAAAATCCGAAAAACAACAAAACAGACACGGGCGGGAGAAGTAAGACCAATAAAAAGCATGTTGACCGCAGAAAATTGATGTCAACGATGAGCAAATCGCGGAAAAACGTTGTAATGGCAGCAAACGGTCGGTGAAATATCAGAATGTCAACAAATGTTTGTGTGATTCCAACAGCAATGACATAACCTGTCAAAGTCATGAGCGCACCTTTCCAATTCCTTAAAATCAGAAGCGTCGCCAAGATACCTATGTAATATACGACGCTTTGATAATAAACAGCAAAACCAAGTCCTAAACAGAATCCCGCAATGATGAAAGTTGTATGGTGAAACTTTTTTATATCGTTGTTTTTCAATAGATTATGTTGCTTTAAGATGAGAAGAGTGCCATAAAGCATGAATGGTGTTGCCACGACACCGGGAAAGGCATGCACACTCACGTATGGGGCGCCCCAAAGCAACGCGCCGAACACGGCTATCTCCAACGCCGTCGTTTTATCTGCTATGATTTTTGTGATTCTATACGCTAAAGTGATGATTGACAATGAGAACACCCCGAGAATAAGTCTTGAGCCGCAGACAATCCAATGATTCTCCAGCCATGAGTCGGGTATCATTAAATAATTAAAATTACTTTCAGTCGCCAATCCATCGGTGAATATTATTGCCAAACCTCTTACAATAATGGCGAAAAGCAATATATATAATAGCGGATGCTTTATACTGAAAAAAAACAGTTTCTTTTTCATTATCAATTATTTATAGGTACACTCGTAAATGTCTTTTTTGAATAAATCGTTGTAATACGTCTCTGTGTCGCGGCAATCTTTTTTCGAGTAAACACCATACTGGATGCTTTCGGTGCCGTCTTCGAGGTTCTTGCAACGGCAATTGCGCTCGCAGGAAAAGAATGTTACAGCAATTGCTGATAAAAATAAATAAAATATCGCCGACCTCTTTTTCATGATTAAAATGATTAACTCGCAAAAATAACAAAATTTTTGAAATTTAAGCCATAAAATTTTAAAATTAATTTGACAGAAATATATCGTAATTCTAAAAAAAATGCTTAATTTCGCAGTATTGTTTTTATAAATCCAAATAAAAATATCTTATGAAAAAACATTTTTCTATATTGTTGGTTGTCACTCTTTTATCTCTTATGGCGAAAGCAAGTGATATTGAAATAAAGGATTGGTGGAACGATTTGTCGGTTTTTCAAGTCAATAAAATGCCACCGCGGACAAACGTGATTCCGATGCCGGTTGACGATTTCTCGTACAGCTTGAACGGCCAATGGAGATTCCATTATGTTAAAATGCCAGAAGAAAAAATCGAGGGTTTTTATAACCCTGATTTTGACTCGCAGGGTTGGAGCCTTATGCCTGTTCCGGGCAACTGGGAGTTGAACGGCTTCGGCGAGCCGGTCTATGTGAATGTGGCCAACGAGTTCAAGTCTGACCCGCCGCATGCCCCCACAGAGTTCAACCCCGTGGGTCGTTATATCACCGAGTTTAAAGTGTTGAACGAATGGGAGGGTAGAAATGTATATATCAACTTCGGCGCGGTGAAGTCGGCGATGTATCTGTGGGTGAACGGCCATTTCGTGGGTTATTCGGAAGACTCGAAGACACCCGCCGAGTTCGACATCACACCTTATGTCGTTCATGGACAGCCTAACGTGCTGGCGTTGGAGGTGTATCGTTTCTGCGACGGCTCGTATCTCGAAGCCCAGGATTATTGGCGCATGAGCGGCATTACCAGAGACGTCGTCTTGTATTCGAAACCTAAACTGAATATCTTCGATTTCTTCGTGAAAGCAGGTCTTGACTCAAAATATGAAAACGGCACATTCGCATTGTCTGTCGATGTCAACTTCAATCCGAAAGAAATCCCCGACAAGTTCGATGTGGAAGTCGAGATTGCCGGTGTTGATAAAAATGGAAACAATCTGAAAAAAACATTTGTTCAAAATGTGCGTAAAAAAGAACTTAAGCCGTTTAAAAACAAACAGTTATACACCCTGAACTTTGAAAAAACCGTAATCCGCGACATCTTGCCGTGGTCTGCGGAAAGCCCGAATCTTTATACCATGACAATCAGTATAATAGATAAAAAAGGCAACGCAATCGAAAAGATCGGCTCGAAAATAGGCTTCAGAACAGTTGAGATCAAAGACGGTCTGCTGAAAGTGAATGGAAAGGCCATTATGGTTAAAGGCGTGAACCGACACGAACATAGCGGTTATACCGGACAATACGTTGACCGCAAGACTATGCTCGAGGACATTAGAATAATGCTTGAAAACAACATCAACACTGTCCGCACAAGCCATTATCCGGATGATGTGTATTGGTATGAGCTTTGCGACCAATATGGTATTTACGTGATAGACGAAGCTAATAACGAATCGCATCCGCAAGGTTATGGGGAAAACAGCCTCGCGAAAAAAAAGGAGTGGAAAGAGGCTTTTTTATATAGATGTAAAAACATGGTCGAGCGTGACAAAAACCATCCTTCTGTCATCGTCTGGTCTGTTGGCAATGAGTGTGGCAACGGTGTCTGCACCGAGTATTGCTACGACTGGATGAAAAAGCGCGACACCCGCCCCGTGATTTGCGAACGCGCTATCTACGATGATAACACCGACTTTATCGGACTGATGTATTCGAGTGTCGATTATCTGACAAAATTTGCCGAAGAACATCTCGACAAGAAAAACCGTCCCTTTATCATGGTCGAATATTGCCACGCTATGGGCAACAGCTGCGGCGGATTGCAGGATTATATGGAGGTCTTCGAGAAATACCCGCAACTTCAAGGCGGATGTATCTGGGACTTCGTTGACCAAACCATAATCAAATACGATGAGAAAATGCAAACCCAATGGTACGCCGCCGGCGGCGACCTGGGCTCAATCCCTGACTGCGGAAACGACGACAGCTTCTGCGTCAACGGATTGATTACCAGCGACAGATTGCCTCATCGTCACATGGAGGAAGTGAAAAAATGCTATCAAAATATCTCCGTCTCGGCACTGGACCTCGACAAAGGCGTGTTTAAAATAGATAACAAATTCATCTTCACCGACTTGAAAGATTTCGACTGCTCTTATGAGATTTTTTCCAACGACAGAAGTTATTGCAAAAGTAATGTTAAATTGAACTGCAAACCCGGAGAGTCGCAAATAGTCAATATCACTCTTCCTAATCCTTATCTTGCGGCTGATATTATCGAAATAAGCCCGAATCAAGAGTATTTCATAAATTTCTCGTTCAAAACCAAAAAAGGAAATGATGTGATATCCGCCGGATTCGAAATAGCCTACGAGCAAATTCAACTGAATATAAAAAAGACCGCTCCCGTTAAACTTGGAAAGACAAAAAATGTTGAACTGATAAACGACGAGAACTGCATTGTTGTTAAAAATAAAGATTTTATCTTCAAAATCGATAAAAAAGAAGGATTGCCCACATCGTTCGTATATCAGGGTCGAGAATTGCTGGAAAGTCCTGTCAGGCCGAATTTCTGGCGCGCCCCGACGCTTAACGACGACGCTGACTGGAATGGCAAAAGAAAATGGAAAGAGGCTGGTCTCGACAGTTTAGTGGTCGGCAAGAAATCATTTGATGTTAAGAGAATCGACGCCGGACATGTCAATGTGGCGGTGGAACTTGAGTTCTTGAATAATCGAGGCGAAAAGGTGTTGAAAACTAATCAATTATATAAAGTCAACGGCTCCGCTGATGTCGTCGTGACTATGAAGGTGACACCGACTGACAAGGTTGAGACCTTCCCTAAAATCGGCACCCAACTGACGATGCATTTCGACTACAAAAAGGTTAAATATTTTGGGAAGGACACTGAAAACTATCCGGACAGAAATGCATCGGGAAGGGTAGGGGTGTATGACGTGAACGCTGCTTATTTCTACGAGATGCACGAAGAACCGCAAGAAAGCGGCAACCGCAATGAAGTGAGATGGTTCGCCCTTACTGATAACAATGGCAATGGACTCTTTGTGAGCGGTAAAGAACATCTAAACTTCAGTGTTTACAGATATTCTGATGCGGATATCACTAAAGCCGAGAGGATTAATCAAATTGTTCCTGCCATGTATTGGACGGTTAATATCGATTGCAAACAAGCTCCGCTGGGCACGGCGACATGCGGCCCCGGCGCACTCGATAAGTATTTGATTAAGAATGATGTTTGCGAATATACGTTCAGACTTCGTCCGTTTAAAAATAGCGATACGACACCAGACAAACTGTCTCAACAAGATGTGTGGTGATTAAAAAAAGTGCTGATTTAACTGTATTTTAAATTGCTAAGTACATCGCAAGGTGTTTGTCTCATTTGCAAAAACACAAAATTTGTTAAAATCGAGACAAATATTCCTTTCCCATTGGTATTATGAGTCATAGGCGATATGATGGCATGTTTTTTTATCGCTATGCTATGTCTTCGTAATTATAAGCATTTTCGGCTTGTCTCAACGATTTTACCGTGAAATTTGTCGGCCTTCCTGAAAAAAATATTTGTATTAGTTAAATATTATTTATAACTTTGCTACTTGATTTTAAACTTTGAATAATATTTACTTATGAAAATTTTTATTGCGAAATTATCTCCACGGACTACTGTTGAAGATGTCAAATGTCTTTTTGAGCGTTTTGGCACAGTCTCGTCTTGCAAAGTCATCATGGACCATGAAACAAATCGCTCAAAATGCTATGGTTTCATCGAGATGCCCAATGATAACGAGGCGTATGTCGCTGTTGTGGAAACCAACGAGATGGAGTTTATGGGCAGCGTCATCAACGTGAAAAAGTCCAAACCGCAACCTCCGACAGGGAAGAAACAACTTTAACTAATTGATTGACAATTGTTTATCAGGTACGAAAATTATTTTGAATTTTTGTTTATGTTTTTCTAAAATTTTTGTAATTTTGCAGTCGCGAAATGCAATGGTCTGGTAGCTCAGTTGGATAGAGCAACAGCCTTCTAAGCTGTGGGTCTTGGGTTCGAATCCCAACCGGATCACGCAAGCAAACGCCTGGCCAAACAGCCGGGCGTTTTTTTGATTTAAACTATAACAAAGACATGTTTCTAAAACTTCATTCCGAAAATCCAAACCAACGGCACATCAAAATGATTCTTGATTGTCTCAATGATGACGGTGTGATAATATTTCCTACCGACACCATCTACGGCATTGGATGCAGTATAAAAAGCAACAAGGCATTTGAACGCATTGCGCAAATCAAGGGAATAAGGAAAGAGAAGGCTCATTTTTCATTTATTTTCAATGACTTAAGTCAGCTTTCGTTGTTTACGAAACCGATAAACAACGAGGTCTTCAAGTTGATGCGACGCAATCTTCCTGGCGCATTCACCTTTATTTTGGAAGCCAACAACAACATACCCAAGATTTTTCAAAGCAAGCGAAAAACCATAGGTATCCGTATTCCGGACCAGCCGATAATCACCAATATTGTAAAGGAACTCGGCTGTCCTGTCATGACAACCTCAATTCTTGATGAAGATGAGATTTCGGGCTTTTTGACCGATCCAGAGGCGATAAATGAGCGTTACAAAGACCGTGTTGACATTATCATTGATGGCGGTATTGGCGACAATCAAGAGAGTACCATTGTGGATTGCACTGACAATGAGATACTTATAACTCGTCAAGGCAAAGGAATCCTTGATTGAAAATTTTTAAAAATTTTTGTCGAAGATATTTAAAAATGTGTTATTTTTGCACTCGCAAATGAGCGATATAAATTCGATGACTTGGTAGCTCAGCAGGTAGAGCATCACACTTTTAATGTGGGGGTCCTGGGTTCGAGCCCCAGCCAGGTCACAAGATAGTAAGCCTTAAATGACTGGACATCAGTGGTTTAAGGCTTTTTAAATGGGTGTTTTTGACGGCTTTTTGGCGGCTAACGGAAAATTTTTGACGGTTACATAACAAATTATTGCTGTCTGGTAAAACCCCGGCATACTTCTCCAGCAGATACGCATAGACACTTGCAAAGAACTCCTGGGGACGACGTATATTGGCCTCTGCAAGCGTGCTGCGACGAACCAGACAGTTCATTCCGAGGTGTCCGAGTTTGTGAGCCTCCGCCTTCATGCCTATCTCAAGCTCGCGCAGAGAGTCAAAGTGTTTGAGTATGCCGAACAACATCACGACGAGGTGCTGATAGCCGTCAAAACGCTTCACATAAGCCTCACTTCCTTTTGTTTCGTGGCTTATTTGAAGAATTTTCTCCTTGTCGAGTAACTTTAACACTTGACTATAGACCGGCTGTCCGGTAAAATGACTATCTTTGCTCATGGTTATGTTTTATTTTTGCAAAAACAAAGATAACCAAAAGGGTTGATACCTCGTGAGAAGTATCAACCCTAATTTATTTTGTTTGAAAAAGTTTTACCGGACAGCAATGATTTTTTTAAAAAAAAATGTTGACAATTAAAAAATTATATGTATCTTTGCACACGAAAGGCATTCACCAGATGGTCGGTATAGAAGACCGGTGAGTGTCCTTTCTTTATTTGCACATCGTGTAGAACTGCTCGAAACATTCCTGACTTCATCAATGCGCCACCCCAATTAAAAATGGTCTTTTGATAGGTCGAAAAGTGACATGATAGTACGGTGCTTATCGGTTAGGAACAATGTTTTTGTGAAAAACGCCCCATTCTCTGGCATCCGTATCTTTATTGTCGTGATTGTTTTGGCGACATCAAGCACATGGTCAACACTCATTTCTATTTTGTTGATTTCTATAAGTCTCTTTAATTCCTTATATACTTTATAGGCTATGAAGCAGAAACAAATGTGTGCTTCTATCCTTCTTTCTGTAAAATGGAACATTGGACGCATTTCCAAAGTTCCTTTTGAGATACGGAAGGCACGTTCTACCACCCATAGCCCGTGGTATTGGTCTATTACACGTTCTGCGGCAAGGTCCGTATTGGTGATATGCCCTTTCAATCCATCCCATTTGCAGTCCTCGGCAATCTTCTCCTCGCTTATGCTTACATCAATATCCTTGCTGATTTCAAGGAACTTGTTGTAACCTCTGCGGTTTACCTGCTGCTTGGTGATGTGTCCGCTCTTATAGGCTTTCCTCAGCCGTCTTTCGAGAAACCCGGCTCACGTAGCACATCTGTCTGTGCAGTTTCAAAGTACAATGTCGTTACATCATAAAACATCAGCCCTATTTTTCCACCGAATATCTTATGCGTATGCTCTACACTAATCTGTTGAGCCAGTTCCATCTGCGTATTGTAGAGCTTGTCCATGTAGCGATAGATGTGATTGAGATCAACGTCCTCGTCATAGTAAGACTTCAGGTAGTCAACCGTTGCCAACTTACTCTTCGGTTGCGACACTCTGGCTATCACAAGATGGCGTAGAATCCCATCTGGTATGCTGTTGAAGCCAATGCTGTCGTAAACTTGGCCAAGCAGCAGTTGCGTGCCATTAATTAATATGTTGTCTATGTTGTTGAGGAGACGCTTAGTGTCCTCTACTTCCTTTCCGCGACGGTCGTCAAAGTCTAATTCCTTCTGACCTCCCAAAGAGCGAATCCATGCAGTCGCTTTATTACACAGTGATTCTATATCTTCCTCTGACGATGAAGACCCAAAGGACTTTATCTCCTTATATTTGCCGCTGGCTTTGCTGACAACAACCACGCTTGTGGTACCTGATCTGTTATGTTTCTTGCGTACATACATGGGACAAAGGTACACATTTTTTTGCTTGCGCCACCCAAAGCCACCCATAATTTTGACATAACTCATTGATTTTCAATCTGCGCTATGTGATGGCGCAGAAAAGTGATGAAGTCAGGAAAAAATCGCAAGTCCAATCCGCAAGACGGATGCCACAACCGCAGCCGAAGAAGAAACGAGGCTTCAGGTTATAGCCCACTATAACTACACGCTTCTCTTTCGTAGTTGTGGGCTCTACCGAGGGTGCAGAACGACCTCTCTGCACTCCGCTTATGGGCTTCGCCCCTAAGAACCCCTACAGTGGAAACGAGCAAACAAACGACCTAATTGTAACCAATAAAATCAAAGACCTATGGCAATAAAAAGCAGCATACACATCAAGCCTTGTAACATATCATCGAGCGAGGCTCACAACCTAAAAACTCCAGAGTATATGCGTAACATTGGCGAGTCGAAAATCTACCTCATTCCCCAACTTGTTGCCGACAATGAGTATTGGATAAATCCACGCCTCGGCGACTATGACTTACAAACGCATTACGATAACATCAAGCAGATGGTAAAGGCTAAGACGGGACGGGCAATGCAGGAGAAAGAGCGAGAACGCAAAACCAAGAGTGGCAAAATTGTCAAGGTGGCAGGATGCTCACCCATTCGTGAGGGAGTGCTACTCATCAAGTCCAAAACCACATTGGAGGATGTTCGCAGGTTTGGCGAGGAGTGCCAACAGCGTTGGGGTATCACACCGCTGCAAATATTCCTAACACAAAGATGAGGGGCATTGGCTCGGTGGAGAGCCTGCCCCAGACGACAAGGAGAGTTTTCAGATTGTTGGCAGATGGTTTAAGCCCAACTACCACGCCCATATCGTATTCGATTGGATGAACCACGATATGGGTAAAAGCCGAAAACTTAACGATGACGATATGATGCAGATGCAGACTTTGGCATCCGAAATTCTATCAATGCAGCGAGGACAATCCAAAACCGAAACGGGCAAGGAGCATTTGGAACGAAACGACTTTATCATCGAGAAGCAGCGTGCCGAGTTGGAACGCATAGAGGCTGAACGGCAACACAAGGAACGCCAGATAGATCTTGCTGAGCAAGAACTAAAACAGGTGAAATCGGAGATACGCACCTACAAACTTAAAAGCGTAGCTACCGATGCAGCCACAGCCCTTGCAAGCGGAGTGAGTTCTCTTTTCGGCAGCGGTAAGATGAAATCATTGGAGCGCAAGAACGAGGATTTACGGGATGAGATAGCAATCAGAGATGAAACCATTGAGCAACTGCAATCCAACATCAAGCAAATGGAGGTGGAGCACCAAAAGCAGATACAGGAGGTTAAGCAGTCATACGAAGCGGAACATCGTAAACAATCGGAGTATATTGACAAGATTTTGCGCTACTTCCCGTATGTGGAGAAACGGATGCCGTTGATTAAATACCTCAGCGAGAAAATGAGATTCAACGACAACCTTATCAAAGCTTTGTGCACTTTCAAGGAAATCCCCGTAAAAGGTAAGTTCTATTCAACGATGTTTAACCAATCGTTTTCAGCCGATGGGGCGGTTTGTTCCCTCAAAGAAGATAAAGAGGGAAGATTTGACCTTAGAATCGATGGTGTTTCGCATCACTCTTGGTTCAGACGCAAAAAAGATGAGTTTATGGAAGCGTTAGGATTGCCGACAAGCAGAAGACAGAATCGAGGGTTGAAACTATAAAACGCACCCCTTAGTCGTAATAATTTGCCTAATATGAGCCTATTATTACGATTTTTTTGTAATTTTGCAGTTGGATAGGGGCGACTCTATCCAAGACATAAGAGAAAAAGAAGAAGCGCTATGCTTATCTTGTACTTGAAAACGTAGGAAATTTTCAAATTGACGCAAGGGATAGCATAGTGGTTCTCACGCTATAGCGTGGGCTGCTATTGTTACATCTGCGTCAAAGGTTTCCTACGACCTTCAAGTTAAGTGTGGCATACAGTTTACGCTTGTTTTTGAATTTGATAATCAAAAATTGGTAATATATATGTGGTTCAAAAGATTATTTGTGATTTTCAACATCCTATTTGCATGTCATTCATTGGTCTATGCGCAAACAACATACTCACCTGTGGTTAGAAGCAAGAACAATGATTGTATTATTGAAAAAGTACAAATTACAAACGATGAAACTATTGTTACAATCAAAGTTCCTCGTTCTAAACAACGGGGTGGCTGGGTTCGGTTCAGCTCTGCAACGGTTTTAGTTCCGGCTGATGCATGGAATATCAATGATGCAAGACGTTCAAGATTAGATTTCCCAGATTTTCTCCCTCCCTCTGAATATGCCCAATTATACGCAGACGTCATTAGACGAATTCGAGAAGAAAGGCAAACTATGAGTAAAGCAGGATTCTTAATCCGTAGTTTGGGAGTTAACCAACTTGATACGAAATATAAAATCACAGAAAAAGGTCGCGAATTTTATTATTTTGAGCTACATTTTGACAAATTGCCATATGGGTGTGAAAATGTATATATAAGAGAACTTGAAGAAGGGGGATTTGAATGGGTCGGTATTCAAATAAATAATCCATATCCAAATGTCCCTAATATTGGACTAAACGAGACACAAATTAAACAGATAATTGATAGCCAAAACGATGGTATTGTTGGTATCTATGAAGGTTTTTCTGATAATAAATACAAGTTGGCTTGCATAAAAGATGGAGATGAGTATAAATTGATATATATGGGTAGCCAAAAACCACTTAATCAATGGCATTTCGGTGATGTGAAGGCAATACTACGCACAAGTGCAACACCTGGTTTCTTCAAAATGAATTGGTATATGGCGGATAAAACTATCAATAACGATGCCTATGTAATGTTTGAGAGCGGCAGTATGAAAGTTGTTATTGACAATGACGAAGATGGTTATCTAAAAATGTACCCAACTTCTATCTTTACGAATAATCCGTCAGCTCTTCAAGAATGGTCGGGTACTGGTTTCGCTCTTAAGGGTGGGTATGTTGTTACAAACTATCATGTTATAGAAAATGCAAAATCAATAAGTATTCAAGGTGTCAACGGAAACTTTGCTAAGCAATATAATGCAACAATTGTGGCTACTGACAAATACAACGACATTGCGTTATTACAGATAATAGATAATACATTTAAGGGATTTGGCACTATCCCGTATAATGTTAAAACAACTGTATCTGAGGTTGGAGAAGATATTTTTGTATTAGGGTATCCCTTGACAAGTACCATGGGAGATGAAATCAAATTGACAACAGGGGTTATTAGTTCTAAAACAGGATTTCAAGGCGATGTTTCTTTGTATCAAATATCTGCTCCTATTCAGCCAGGCAATAGCGGTGGACCATTATTTGACAATAAGGGAAATTTGATTGGAATTGTAAATGCAAAACACAAAGAAGCTGAAAATGTCGGTTATGCCATCAAAACATCTTACTTAAAGAATTTGATTGAAAGTTCTATTTCAACTTCAAATTTGCCTAACAATAATCAAACAGCAGGCTTGCCTTTAACAGAAAAGGTTAATGGCCTAAAGAATTATGTATTTATGATTAGTTGCTCTAATCAGGTAACTAATCACATAGTAACTAATAACGTAAGCAATGAGACAAACGGGAACCATCAAACTTATACTCTATCCAATAATTATATCGAATATCCTACTATTGGTAGCACTACTGCAGAACGAGCAAAGATAAAAAGTGTAAGATTGACAGAAGAATATACAGCTATTGAAATAATTGGCAACAATCAATCTGGGAGCGATTATTATCAATGGTGTAATATAGACAGAAACACATACATCTCTGCCAACGGTAAGCAATATACAATGAATAAAGCAGAAGGTATTAAAATTGCTCCTGATAAAACATATTTCTCTTACGCAGGGCAAGACATCACATTTACCTTATATTTCCCTCCACTCCCCGAATCAGTAACATCAATTAACCTCATAGAGTCAATTGATAGTGATTGGAAATTTTATGGAATTAAAATTAGATGATATGAAGAACCTCGATTTAGATTTAGGACATGAAGAGCAAGTCTCTGTTCCGTTGGCAGGAAGAAAATCCGTTGCAATACTCATAGGAGCAGGATTCTCAGCTCCTAAAGGATATCCTATAGGGAATGACATGAATAATGGTTTACTGAAATTTGATGATAAGAATGTAGATTTTTCACCTTCTGGTGAATTAGCAATATCTACGGATGGGCAAAAGCCACAATTTCAAATCAATGGCGTCTTGAATGCTCACCAAAAATATTTTATATTTTGTAAACGCCTAATCAAAGAATATACAAAAGCACACAATGATGAATTTGATTATGAGGTCTTTTATGATTTCATAAAGTCAGAAGAGGCAAAAGAAGAACGTTATCAGGTTCTTTGCAATGATTTATGTGATGAATTTGAGAGCTATGATAACTATTTGTTTAATGTTGTGTACATTTACAATCAAATGGTCGAGTATCTGTTAAAAGATAAAGATGGCAAACGGTTTTATGACAATGAACCATTTAGAGTCGGTTATATAGATGGCTATAACGGCTTTCTCAAATACTTATCCAATCTTAGTGATAGCTATATTATTAATGTACATACGTTAAATCATGACTTACTATTCGAATCATTTAACAAAACTGAATATATAAACGGAAAGATCTCTGATGGCTTCGATGAATATGGTTCGGAATATTATGGGAATTTGATTCAAGATAACAGAACATACCATTGCCGTTTAGAGAGATATACGGGCAGATATAATACTCCCATTCGATTGTTCAAGCTACATGGTAGCCTTGATTATGTTCCTTTTTACAAGACAACATCCAATTATACAATGATTCCAGAGCGATATGTTAAGCTAAAGTGGGGAATGGGAGCAGGTGATATAATAAAAGGTCGCAAATCGAAGATTGGATATGATATATCTCCATTTGAATACCATGCTGATTTCTTAACTGGCACAACTTCTAAGATACAACGTTACAATGAACCATTATTATTCCGAAAACTGTTTAAGAAATTTAAGAAAAACTTACAGAATGCGGAAAAGTTAATTGTAATAGGCTATGGATGTAAAGATAAAGGTATAAACGAAATGATCAAAGAATATTTTGATTATACCAATAAGCCTGTGTATATCATAGATAAATATGCAGGTGATACGGTTTTGGAGTTTGGAGATAACATAAATGCTAAGATATACAAAATAGATGTAAATGACATCAGTGCTGATTTGTTTGTGTAGTTATGTCTAAGAAACAATTATAAGCCATTCAAACCTTATGTAGAAATACATATCATAAGAAAGTTTTCCTATTATATGCATTTCTTTTTGTACCTTTGTCGGCAAATAATAAGCATATGAGCGATTTACAGACATACGCCGAGGCGGTACGGGTTATTAAGGAAGCGATATTGCGTAGTCAGCATCGTGCTGCATCTGCGGCCAATAAAGAACAACTATCATTGTATTATGGTATAGGTTGCTATGTCTCTAAAAACTCTCGTGAGGGCTTTTGGGCAAAGGGGCAATCGAGACCATCAGCCAACAACTACAAAAGGAGTTGCCCGGGCTTCGTGGGTTCTCAGCTGCCAATATCAAATTTATCCCCAATCGGTCAATAGAAGTAGAATAATTTGTGACCAAATCTGTAATACGTTGACAATGAGTTGTTTATAAAACCTATTTTCTAATGGCGGTCATTAGAAATTTCTATTAGCAAAAGGCTTATAATCAAGTAGTTACAAAGTCAACCACAAAAATGGCCGTACTAATGACCGATTTGGGTTTATTTTAGCAAATACAAAGATAACCAAAAGGGTTGATACCTCGTGAGAAGTATCAACCCTAATTTATTTTGTTTGAAAAAGTTTTACCGGACAGCAATGATTTTTAAAAAAAAATGTTGCGCGTATTAAAAAGTTTTATATTTTTGCAGTGACGATTCTGCGGATTCGTCGAATACTGGACTAATCTCGTTTGAGGTTAGTCTTCAGTTTTTATATAGCAGACGTATTTGGCCATTGCCTGCAATCCATATCTCCGACATATTCTTTCCAGCCTTGATGCTTCCGTTAATAGCGCGCAACATATAGCCGTCGCTAAGTCCGCAGTCTTCCAGTACCAGCCGGTCAGATTGTTTGAGTCCATGTTTCAGCATGTTGCCGAATGCTCGTTTCGGATTATTGGTGGAAAAGCCTTCGTGCTCATACCACATGCCGTCAACAGAAAAGTCAGGACATTTGCCGTAATACTTCGTGCCTTTCAAGCCGCCATATATATTGTCGTGGTCCGGACAGAATTTTCCGCCGTCAAATTTGGGTGTGATAACGACTTTGTGGCCTTGTTTCGCAAACGCTGTTGCAGAGGCCTCAATTCTCATATAATCACTTGTTTTTGTCTCATTTTCACCTCCCGTATTGCTTCAAAAAGTGTCACCTTCTTTGAGGTAAGACAAGGCAACAAAGCCACATGCAACGTCTAAAATCTAAAGTCTAACGTCTAAAAACGTTTTTATCGAGCGATTTCCATTATTTTACTGATGATTTCTGTGTTGTCCATGATTCCGGAGAATCTTTCGGCGCAAGGTCCGTATGAGAAGACGGGGACAAACACCGCCGAGTGGCTGCCGGTGCTGAAATGGAAGTCCGTCCTGGTGTATTTTCCTTCAGGGTCGATGAAAGTAAGCCCTCCTGTCTCGTGGTCTGCGGTGACAACGACCAAGGTGTTGCCGTCTTTTTCTGCGAAATCAAGCACCACGTTAAGGGTTTTGTTAAAGTCGCGCATCTCTGCTATCAGTGTGGCGGAGTCATTGTCGTGGCATGCGAAGTCTATTTGCGACCCCTCGACCATGAGGAAAAAACCGTTCTCGTTGTCGAGCATCTCTATGGCTTTGGCTGTCGCTTCAGGTAAGAAATCGCCGCGTTTCGGCGCTTTCTCCATGTGTTTGCGGCATGTAAGAACCATGGTCCTGGCGTTGTGGTCTTCAATTTGTGGAAGCGAGTCGTAGATGTTCCAGCCGTTTTGCCACATTTTGCCGAGCAGGTCGAGATTGTCTGCGCGTTCTGTGAAATATTTCCTGCCCCCTCCGAAGAGTACGTCAAGCCCTTTTTTTTCTGATATTTCAAGGGCAATGCCTTCGTTGTCTTTGCGTGTGATGTTATGTGCGATGAAGTCAGCCGGAGTGGCATGCGTCACCGAGCATGTCACCACGACACCGGTCTTCTTGCCTTTTTGGGCAAATAGTTCAAGCATGCTTGGCACTGGTATGCTGTCAGGGTCCATGCCGACCATGCCGTTGTTTGTCTTTTTTCCGATGGCAATAGCCGTTCCTCCCGCCGCAGAGTCGGTTGTTTTATGTGACGCCGACGTCGTTATGGAGAATCCAGAATAGGGGAAACGCTCAAATGCGGTCTTCTCCTGATTAGTGAGTATGAGTGAATACACCTGGGCGGGCCCCATGCCGTCGCCTATCATGACGATGACATTTTTAGCGGTTTCAGGCTCCTGTTTTTTATCGTTTGAACAGCAAGAACTTGAAAATAAAGCTGTTGCGATGATTAAAAATGTGAATAATCTGCGTGTCTTCATAATTGTATTTATTTCCGCAAAGATAATAAAATTATGATTATCAACAGAAAATGACTTGAGAAAAAATTTTTCAAAAAATACTTGTCGGTTCTTAAAATTGTTGTATCTTTGCACCCACAAAACCACAGTACCCGGAGAGGTGGGTGAGTGGCTGAAACCAACAGTTTGCTAAACTGTCGTAGCCCCTAAGGCTACCGGGGGTTCGAATCCCCCCCTCTCCGCATCATCGGGGCATAGCGCAGTCCGGCTAGCGCACCTGCTTTGGGAGCAGGGGGTCGCAGGTTCGAATCCTGCTACCCCGACGAAAAGAAGTGAGTTCGGGGCATAGCGCAGTCCGGCTAGCGCACCTGCTTTGGGAGCAGGGGGTCGCAGGTTCGAATCCTGCTACCCCGACACCGAAAAAAGAGGCACTTATCTATAAGTTTACACCGATTGTATGGTTTTTACACCCATGCTACAAAATCACAACTTTCTTCTGACATACAGCAAAAAAATATAAAGTTTATTTTATAGTTGCGAAAATATGTTTGTTTTTGCACTTGAAAAATAACCGAAAAAAGGATTGTTTATAGAAAAGAGCTCAATTGCCTGGCGAATTACCATCTTGAAGCGATTTTCGAGTTCGTTCTTTCACATTGGCGTTTTATGCCATAGAGGTAGAAGTGTCCGTTGTAAAAGATGGTTGTGGTAAACCGGCAAGGCAGGCGGAATTACTTGTACCTCGTTGTTTGGTCTTTCCCATGCGCCAATGTATTCCAACGTATTTCTGTTACGAAGCCAGTCGCTTATGAAAAAATGCCATCTTTTGCTTTCATCATGTCAGTTGACGATATGTTAATCTATATTCCGTGTTTTGTAATAACATGTTAAATCTGTCGCACTCAAAATAACCCCTTGTGTTATACTTGAATGCAAACTCATAAACATATTTTGTGTAAAAAGATATATAGTTACCTAATATTATGTAATGTTGTTGTGCATCGACTCGTCAGGTGCGAAAAGGAAATCGCCCTAAAACCTGAATTTCACCGAACACAGAATTTCCCTTTGACGAAGTTTGTAAACAGACTCCATGAGCGAGAAAGCCCCCGTGAAATATGAGATATAGGCATCGTTGTTAAAGATGTTCGACATTTTCATCTCGAAATCAAGTTTTTGCTTTCTCAATGAATATTGGTAGGAAAAATCCATATAAAGGAAGGTTTCCTGCTGATAATCATAGATTTCGGACGTGACACAGAGGAGATGGTTCTTGCCGGGGAACACCAGCACATTGCAGTTGTGACGAAGATATTTCACATCGCCTCTCTCATCTCCGCCGACTTTCGATACAATCACATTCCAATTTAAAGAGTAGTCAATATGCAGCCATTCTGTGACTTTTACCATCATGCTTGGCGACAAATTGGTTGACACGGAAGATGTGGCGACTAAACTGTCGTTCAAAATCGTATGGTTTTTCATAACAATCATGTTGCCTTTCAATCCCAAGGTCGTCTGAATCGGCGAGAAAAATTTCTTTGCCGTCGCGTTCATGACATGGTAATATGAGTTGTTTGGCTGCTCGACCATTTGAAGCACCGAAGAGCCGTTGCCGTCAATAAAATATTTGTACATCACATCTGACCTGTCATAAAGATAACTGTATGATAACGAGGCGTTTAGTGATATGAACGGCTGTTTGTAGTCGATTTTTGCGATGCCGCGGGTTTTATCGGAAACCGACAATGGCGCTGCCTCGACAATTAAATTGTTGTACTTTTTCAAGATGTAGTTATCATAATAATGATTGAAGTTTTCGACACTTTGCTCGAATTTGCCCGAAACTCTAAACGTCCAGTAGTCGCCGACTTTCATTTTTAAAGAAAGGCTCGGATTAAAAAACAATCTCTCAAGTGATTGATTTTGAGATGATTTCGAGTTTATTTTGACTAAATTCAGCGAAAGCGGCAGATTAAGTGTCAATGTCAGCCTTTTACGCTTGTATTCAAAATTGGCTCTGATGTAAGGCTTTGTAAAGTAATGTGTTACATCGTTTTCAAACTGCATGAGCTGTGAATTTGCTGTTTTATTCAGATGACTCACTCCCGCCTTGGCACTCATGTTGGTTTTTCCAAAAGTGAAGATTCCACTCACCGATTCGTCTGTAAAGAATTGATTTTTGGTGAGTTCCTGGCGTGTCTGCATATATGCCGACCCTTCATTGAGCAGGTTTGCGAAAACACCCGGCTCAATCTCCAGGATTTCGGGTGTGATGCCGTACGAATTGTAAGAAACGAAGTCGAAAAGATGGTTCTTGACAGGGAAAATCACTCTCAAGTCGTTTGACAACACACACGGTTGATGGTCAAGGTCTTGATTTCTAAGGCTTTCGTTATTAATGATATAGCCTGTCGATGACTGCCATCGTTTTGAAAAATTAATTTTGTCGTTCAAGTAAAAACTCTTGTCATTTCGGTCGATGGTTATCGTTCCAAAAAGCTGTTGGTCGTAGAGTTTGTTGTGTAATTTCTCAATATACGAGCTCGTGTCGGTTGGTAGATACAATGTCGTTTTCTGTTCCGCCGACTGTTTTTGTAAATCGTTGAGATAATAAACATTCGCTCGTATTTGCGTGGTGCTGCTGATAGGAAAAAGCACGTTGATGTTTGCGAGATGCGAGCTGTTGTCGAGGTAACGTCTTTGGTCGAATATTGGCGTGTTGGGTTTTTGTATCGACAATTCCAAGTCTGTTTCTGAAGGGCGTTCGCTGCCAATTAGGTTGTATGTCATGCGGCTCATGAACATCATCAAGTCTTTGCCGATGTTGTTGGTTTGATAAGATGCCACCATCTGTGTTTTTTTTGAAAAAATCATCGGTGTCAAAGAAACGTCCCACAAAAACGGCGTCGCTCCTATGCCGACTTTGCCGGAGCCCGTCATCGTCACGTTTTTCGCCAATTTGATGTTGAGCGATGCCTGTTCCGACGACATCTTGTCTTCGAGCATCTTTATCGGCTGGTGGTTCTCGTAAATCTCCACCGAAGCCACCGATTGGTGGGGGAGGTTGCGGCTCACGGTGACGTAGCGTCCGTCCATAAGGTCCATGCCCTCAACATAGAACTTCTGGATAGGCGCGCCTTGGTATGTGATTTGGCCGTTGTCGCTCACCTCTATGCCGGGCATTCGCTTTATTACATCTTCAATGCTTTTGTCCTCTTGCTGCGCAAAAGAGCCCACGAAATACTCCAATGTGTCGCCGCTCTGCTCAATGGGTCTTGCCGTCACAGTGACACCCTTGAGCTGCTGAATCTCGTCTTGCAGCACAAAATCTATCGTCTGTGTGTGGTTTGCAACACGAAAGCTCTTTTGCTTATAAAATATCGAGTTTGTCCTTACGTCAAGACTGTCGGCATCGCTGTTGACTGAAATCTTATAGAGACCGTCATAGTCGGAGAACCCGAATGCCGAAATGGCACTGCCTCCCGCTCTATGCACCAAAACACTGATGTTTGGAATCGGCGCGCCTATGGTGTCCGTTACCTTGCCGCTGATAACGCTTTGCGCGCTTGCCGCACTTGCCGCAAGCATCAAAAACAAAATCGGAAAGACTCTTTTTCTCATTTTCTGTCAAGTTCTATAGGGTTGTTCTTCGACGCCGCGTACCGGCTTGCGTGTTGGGCGACAGAAGCATCGGCCTCCATGTCCCTTAAAATATTGAGCATGTTTTTATTATAATCGTAAACCATTTTATTAAACTCGTTTTTTGTGGTTTTAATATAATCGAAATCATGGAATTCCACCATGGTGCCATGCTCGTTTAACTTCAATGTTAATATGTTAAAACTATAATGACCTTGTGCATCTGTTGTTTTTAAAATCAAGCCTGGCAAACCACAGAATTTGTAAGGGCCGTCGCTATATGGTATTTCAGGTGTAAACCACGCTTCCCAACGCCTGCCGCCGAAGTCGCAAATCGCTTTCTGGGAAAGATAACCGTGAATCGTATTCGTGTCTGATGTTATATCCCATTCGAAGCAACTTTGATTCTCTTCATATATGATGTTACCTGCGCTGATATTGAAATCCGTATAAGTTATTACCCCGTCATGGTGGTTCTTGTAAATTATATATCGGAAAGCACTTGCATAATTATCTTCACTTAAGCCTGATTGTAACCAAGCCATAAGATTACCCTCTTGTCGTTTTTTTTTGCCTGTCTGATAAAATTTTAAATTATTATAGGATTGGTAGCTGCTCGCTTTATCTCCCATTATTAATATCTGTTGCTCTTGACGCATAAATGCCATGTGATTGGTGTCATCGAAATATGTCAATTGATATAACGCTTGTATTTTTGCGGTGTCAAGCACAATGATTGGCTCGTCAAACCATTGGGCTTTAATAGTAGGGCACCATATAATAAAGATGAAAACGAATAATATTTTTTTCATGGTATTATGTTTGTATTTGTGTTTGATGCAACTGCATCAAACACAAATATAAGTATTTATTCCTGTATTATAATTTGCACATTGCAATACAATGCAAGTAAGTCTGCTAATGTTTGATAATCACACACTACAGCAACTCCATGTTGACTGCCGTCAGCACATGTTACAGATACTGTGACACAGTCCGATTGTGACCGTTCTGCCATTGCTTTCTTCGGTGCAACAAATGTTACCATTCCAATCATCGCTAATGCAAGAAAAATTTTTGAAATAAAAGTTTTCATATCTGTTAGTTTTAATTGATTGATAATTTTGTTAATTTTTTGTCATAGCTGTCCCTTGTTTTGTTTTGGAATATCGTTGAAAAACTCTTGAAGCCGACAACAAACAAGAGACGTCTTGTCGAATGAACCTGTTTTTCCCTAACATCCAAATTGTTTCCATGGGCTCTTTTTCTCATTTTCTGTCAAGCTCGATGGGGTTGTTCTTCGATGTCGCGTGCTGGCTTGCGTGTTGGATGGAATTCGCGCTGACGCCACGGTCCAAGAGAGTATTTGTCAGATTCCTGTTGTTGTTGTCATATACCTTGAAAAATTCTTTTTTGGTGGTGTTGACGTAATCGCGGTCGGAATATTCGACCAAAGTCTGTTTGTCGGGTATTTCAATCGATAAAGCCTCGAATATGTAGTGTTCTTTTTTGTCGGATATTTTCAGAATCAGTCCCGGCAAACCGCAAAACTTATACGGACCGTCGCTATAGGGCACTTCAGGAGCGAACCACGCCTCCCAACGCCTCCCGCCGAAGTCGCAGAAAGCATTTTGGCATACAAAACCTAAAATAGTGTCTGTATCGCCACCGGTCTCCCATTTGAAAATATCACCGTTTTCCTCATATCTGAACGTGTCTGCGCTGAAAATGTATTCTGTATGCACAATGATGTTGGTGCGATGAAATTTGTAAATAACATAATGAAAAACGCACGCATAGTCGTTGGCCGATATGCCCCCCTGCAGCCATTCCATCAAATTGCCCTCCTGTACTTTCTTCCTTCCTGTTTTGTTGTATTTATAAAAATTGTATGACTGATAACTACTTGACGATGTACCTGTTAGAAGCATTTGCTTTTCTGCTTTTGTGAAATTAATGTGGTTTGTGTCTTCAATGAATGTCAGTTTATACATTACCTGAAGCCTTGCGGTGTCAAGCACAATGATTGGCTCGCTAAACCACTGGGCCTGTATGGCAGTTAGACTTATCATGCTCAATGCGAGTAAAATAACTTTTTTCATAATTCAAATGGTTTAAATCTGGTCGGAACCAGTTGTTTCCAACATGATGCCGACCCAATATGTTTATTATAGTTCTTCTTGGATTTCTATATTGCAAAAAAGATTAAGATAATATGAAATATCATACTAATTAGCTGTCCCTTGTTTTGTTTAGGAATATCGTTGACAAACTCTTGAAGCCGACAACAAACAAGAGATGTCTTGTCGAATGAACCTGTTTTTCCCTAACATCCAAATTGTTTCCATGTTTTTTTTGTTTAGTTGTTTTGATATTGTTTTCAAACACGTTGCAAAGATAATGAAAGATTTTGCATTTGTCAAGTATTTTTTTATTTTTTTTGAATTGTCGGTTGGTAATCATACTGTTAGAGACCTATGAAAAACCGTCTCCCTTGATTGTTTTCATATTCGAGCTTGACGGTTTTCTGGTGCAATTGCACTTGCCGCCTAAAGTGGCGAGGAGCGTCGCGAAATCAAACTTATTTCGCGGCTTCAAAAATCTTTACATAGCTCAAATTCCCGTATTCTTCGTAGTTTAGCACATATCCATCTCTATCAACGAGCAGTGGGATAGGCATTGCGTTGGTCTCCCTGAAATCTTTGAGCAGACTCTTCATCGTCTTGTTTGCATCTTTTCTAATCAAAGGAGGAAACCACAGATTTACTTTGATAATCAATCTGTTGCCTGATTTCAAATCGACGATGATGTTTTCCCCTCCATAATAGATGATGACAATTCCGACATTGTTTTTCTCCAATCCTTCAAGATAAGGTTTTACGTTCATTTCAAGCATGTTTTTGCAAGAATGACAATACCCGGCACCGACGAAAATCAATGTTTTGTCGTGGTTTTCAATGACTTGGCGTATCGTTGATTTGTTAGTATCGCCCAATCCTATGACTGGATTTGAACAAGAAACCGGTGCGAACAGCGTAAATAAAATGATTAAGTGCTTCATTTATTGTTTGACTAACCAATAATAATAAATTTTCCGTCTTCTAAAGTATAAACCGTGTATTTCCCTTGAACCGTAATAGCTTTGTCATGACGTCCCAGCTTTCCAAGAACTTCACAGTCGTCGATTATCCAGGGTCTTGAGATTTCAATAACATCATTATAGAAGAAGTTTTTGTAACAGGCCTCATTGTTGGGCTCATTAGACATCTTTAAAAGAATTTTATCATCTTTTGTTTTCATAAGTTGAGCTTCTCCGCTATAGTCATAGTCATTGCCATAGGTAACAGATGATATGGAAGTATATGCTCCCGATGCATTTCGTTTTTCTCCTATTACGCTGCAAGAGCCCCAACCTTTGCAGCCTTCTTTTGTTGATGCGACAGTTCCATCTGGATTATAAGTAACCTCTTTATAGTATTGACCTTCTACTACATGAACTATAACATATACAACGCCTACAATAATAGGAATCCAAGGTGCTTTGTTTATGGCCTGAACCTGATTTGTCTCCGGCAATTTGGCCGCAGTTTCTTGTTTCTTGCATGAAGTTGAAGCTATTATTGATGAAATAATCAAAGCAATAATGGTTTTGTTAATTAATGATGTTTTCATGGTTGTTAGGTTTTGAACGGTTAAATTGTTTAGATTGAGGAGTTGTTTGTATTATGATAAATAACATGATTTAATTAAACCTGTTTTTCCCTGACATCCAAATTGTTTCCATGGGCTCTTTTTCTCATTTTCTGTCAAGCTCGATGGGGTTGTTCTTCGACGCCGCGTGCTGGCTTGCGCGTTGGGCGACATTGGCGTCGCCGCCACTGTCCAAGACGACATTTGCCAGATTCTTGTTGTTGTCGTCATAAACCTTGAAAAATCCTTTTTTTGTTGTGATAATATAATCACCTCCGTCATAGCACTCCACCATTGTCCCTGATGGAGGCCTCTCTATTGAGATAAGAGTGAAATCGTAATGCTTCTTCGTGTCCGCAATCTTCAGTATCAGTCCGGGCAATCCGCAAAACTTATACGGGCCGTCGCTATAGGATATTTCCGGTGCGAACCACGCCTCCCAGCGTCTGCCGCCGAAGTCGCAAATCGCTTTTTGGGAAAGATAGCCATGAATCGTATCCGTGTCTGATGTTATATCCCAGTCGAAGCAACGTTTATTCTCTTCATATTTGAATGATCCAACTGTAAATACGTAATCCCTGGTGGTGACAGTGCCGTGCTTTTGATCCTTGTATATTCTGTATTTGAAACAATAACCGTATTCATCGAATGAAAGACCGGATTGAAGCCATTGTATCATCTGACCTTCACGAACTTTCTGCCTGCCAATCATTTCAAACTTATGATGGTTGAAAGACTGGTAACTGCTTGCCTCGTATCCGGCAAGGAGAATTTGTTTCTCTTGCTGTTTAAAGTTCGGATAAAGTGTATCTTCTATATAAGTTAGTTGGTACATGACACAAATACGAGCCGTGTCGAGTTCGACAATAGGCTCGTCAAACCACTGGGCGTCTGCTGATAAAGAAATGTTCAAAACAACGAGTGATAATAAAATTCTTTTCATAACAGCGAATCGGAATGTAAACAGTGCGATGAATTTAATAGACGGGTTCTGTACCCGGTTTTATCTGAATATTACAGTAAATCTCCATCAAGGTATCATAATCTTCTTGATTACATACCACTGCATAACCATGTGTTGAGCCGTCTGGACAAGCCACTAAAATTGTTATGCAATTGGGAGCTGACCGTTCTGCCATTGCTTTCCTCGGTGCAACAAATGTTACCATTCCAATCATCGCTAATGCGAGAAAAATTTTTGAAATAAAAGTTTTCATATCTGTTAATTTTAATTGATTGATAATTTTGTTGATTTTTTGTCATAGCTGTCTCTTGTTTTGTTTAGGAATATCGTTGAAAAACTCTTGAAGCCGACAACAAACAAGAGATGTCTTGTCGAATGAACCTGTTTTCCTCTGACATCCAAATTGTTTCCATGGGCTTGTGTTCAGTTGTTTTAATATTGTTTTTCAGACACGTTGCAAAGGTAATGAAAAATTTTACATTTGTCAAGTGTTTTTTTGAAATTTTTCAAAAAAACACTTGATAGACATCTTGTTACGTTGATAAGATGTCAAATTTTTGCGACGAAATAAGGAGATGTGTTTAGTTCGGTCTGGACGGCGGGCGAACTGGAGGAATCTTATTCCAAATAAGTGTATCCGTAAAGTCCTGATCTGTAATTCGACAGGAACTCTTTACCTTCTTCCACGGAGATTTTTCCGGCTTTCACGCAACTCGTAACCCATGATTCAACGGTTCTGACGAGTTTCTTCGGACTGTATTGGACATATTCCAGGACTTCTGCAACGGTTTCGCCATCAATGAGTTGGTCGATGTGATAACCTTTCTCGTCAACGGAGACGTGCACTGCGTTGGTGTCGCCGAAGAGATTGTGCATGTCGCCCAAAATCTCTTGATAAGCACCCACGAGGAACACGCCTATATAATAAGGTTCGTTCTTTGAGAGGGTATGCACCGGCAGATTGTGCGACAAGCTGTGGCCTGTGACGTATGTCGTCATCTTTCCATCGGAGTCGCATGTGATGTCTTGCAAAGTGGCTTCTCTGTCAGGATATTCGTTCAAACGATGAATAGGAATGACGGGGAACACCTGGTCGATGGCCCAGGCGTCGGGCAGTGACTGGAACATCGAGAAGTTGCAGAAGTATTTGTCGGCCAATAATTTAGGCAAAGCCAGCAATTCATCGGGAACGCGTTTTTGGTGTGAAGCCAATTGATTGATTTCCAATGCTACCGACCAGAAGATGCGTTCTATTTTCGCGCGTGTCTTAAGGTCAAGGAGTCCCATGTTGAACAAGTCGAGGGCTTCTTCGCGGATTTCTTGAGCGTCGTGCCATGTCTCAAGCATCGATGATTGTTTGCTTGTCATTCCGTCCCAGGTCTCATAAAGGTCGTGAATGAGTTCGTGGTCGGTTTCTTCGACCTTTTCATTGTCATCGTCCCATGTCGGAAGTGACGCTGTTTCAAGCACTTCCATAATGAGAACCGAGTGATGCGCTGTCAGCGCGCGTCCCGATTCGTTGATGATATTCGGATGTATGAGTCCGTTTTTGTCACACGCATCGACGATTGAGAAAATGGCGTCGTTGACGTATTCCTGAATGGTATAGTTGACCGAGCTGGCGTTATTGGCAGAATGTGTGCCGTCGTAATCGACGCCGAGACCGCCGCCGACATCGACAAATTCAACGTTAAAGCCCATTTTATGAAGCTGCACGTAGAACTGTGCCGCCTCTTTCAGCGCTATTTTTATGCTTCTGATTTTCGTGACCTGGCTTCCGATGTGGTAATGCACAAGTTTCAGGCACTCCATCATGTTGTTTTTCTCAAGATATTCAAGTGCTTCGAGCAATTCTGACGACGAGAGCCCGAATTTTGACGCATCTCCTCCCGAGTCTTCCCATTTGCCTGCTCCTGAGCTCGCCAACTTGATGCGGATGCCAATCTTGGGCGTTACATGAAGCCGCTTCGACAACTTGGCGATAAGACGAAGCTCATTCAGCTTCTCAACCACTATGATAATGGTGCGCCCCATCTTCTGGGCGAGTAATGCCAACTCTATGAAACTCTCGTCTTTATAACCGTTGCAGATAATCAACGACTCGCTGTCGGTGTTCGATGCTATAATCGCGTGAAGTTCCGGCTTCGAACCGGCCTCAAGACCGATGTTGAATTTTTTTCCGTGACTCACAATCTCTTCGACCACGGGACGCATCTGGTTGACTTTTATGGGGAAAACGATGAAGTTTTTTCCTTTGTATTCATACTCTTTCGCGGCTTCTTTAAAACAAGAATCAATCTTCTCGATGCGGGTGTCGATGATGTCTGGAAAACGAATCAGCATAGGAGCCGACACGTCTCGCAACTGAAGCTCGTCAACGAGTTCGCGAAGGTCAACGGAGGCACAGCCCTCGCGAGGAGTCACTACTACATTGCCTTTCTCATTGATAGAGAAATAGTTAATACCCCAGTTGTTGATGTTGTAGAGCTCTGCCGAGTCTTCAATACGCCATTTTCTCATGCTTCTTCCCATGGTGATATGAATTCGCTACGTTAAATTAAACATAATTTTGAATTGCAAATGTAGCAAATATATCAATAGGTGTGATGTTTTTTTTATCTTTGCAAAAAAAAATTAAAAATGATTCTGATTTGTGATTGCGGCTCAACCAAGGCCGAATGGGTCGTGTTAAATGGTGAAATTATTGTTAAACGATTCATTACCAATGGTTTTAATCCTAATTACACTGATAATGAATCTATAAGAAACATTATTATGGAAGCGAGAAATATCATTGATAATCAAGATATTGACAAAATATTTTTTTATGGCTCGGGATGTGGACGCGAGGCTGATAAAATCAAAATGGCTATTGTTCTTGCTATGATATTCAAAATCAAGGATATAGAAATCCATCCGGATACTTTGGGCGCTTGTCATGCCTTGTTTGGCAGAAATGTGGGTGTGGCTTGCATACTTGGAACAGGCTCGAATGCAAGTCGCTACGATGGCGAAAGAATCACAGAAAGCCCCGCGTCTCTTGGATTTATTATAGGCGATGAGGGAAGTGGCTGCCATATCGGAAAAAAGATTGTGCATGATTATTTTTACAAAATAATGCCCTGCGATTTACGAGTGAGATTTTATGAGAAATATCATCTTGAGAGGGACGTTTTCGTGAAAAAAGTGTATAATGGCGAGTCGCCGTCAAGATATTTGGCGGAGTTTGCGAAATTTGGAACGGAAAATATTGAACATCAATATGTTGTCGAAGCAGTTGGTGGCTGTTTTGACGAGTTTGTAAATGCAACGTTGCGTCCGCTGCAAAACGATGTTGAGAAATCTTCCGTGGGTTTTGTCGGCTCCATAGCTTTCGCTTATAGAGAGATATTGTTGCAAGTGCTTGCAAATCATAATGTTAAATGTGTGAAAATATTGAAAAATCCAATAGATGGACTGATTGAGTATTATAAAAATCAAAAACATTTGGAATGTTTCAAAATTTCTTCGTAAATTTGCGACTTGTATTTGAAAATTTCTGACTTTTAGGACTATGGCAGACGGATATTTGGAAAAACAGATGGAAAAATTCTCGCTCAATGCCGGGAAATCAGCGTCAAAGCGTGTCTCGTTGGACGCATTGTTCGAGAAAAACCGCAGCTGTCGCGGATATAAAAAAGACTTTGTTGTGAGACGCGACATGCTTGAGCGTATTGTGAACGTGAATACCAAAATCGCGTCGGGAAAGAATCAGCAGGTGCTGCGTTTCAAGCTTGTGACAAAAGGCGAAGGCGCCGACTTCGTTCTGAAAAACATAAAGTTGGGAGGTATGCTTCCAGAGCTGCGTCTGCCGTATGAAGGCACCGAACCCGAGGCATTTATCATCGTCTGCACATCGGCTCCAGAGAACAAAATCATTGACATCGACCTTGGGATATCGTTGCAGAGCATGTCGCTGAAAGCCACCGAGATGGGGCTGAATTGCGTGATGATTTGCGCCATTGACAAAGTGAATATAATGGAGTATTTCGGTCTGAAGTATGAGCCGTTGGCGATTTTGGCGGTGGGGAAGGGCGCGGAAAACATTAAATTGAAGACTGTTTCCCCCGATGAGAGCCGCGCGTATTACCGCGTCGATGGCGTGCACTATGTACCCAAAATGGCACTTCAGGACATACTGATTTAAAACTTCACCTTCACTGAAAAGAAAATACCCCATTTGTCCACCTCCGGATGGTCGAGGTAGTTGAAGCGTCGTACATAGTCTATCCTCAAGATGCTGAATATGTTGGCTATGCCGATACTGCCTTCTATATATGGCTCTTTTTCCAAGGTGTATGTCTCTACACGACCATCAGGTGTCGTCGGGAACTTGAAAAGATTCTCGCTGCCGTGGAGCGGATTACATTCGTCAGAAATGCCGCCCCACACGGCTTTGACAGATAACACTTCACGGAGTTTTAGTTTTCCAACGATGGGTAACCTGTTGAGAATGAATCCGTTAAAATTGTGCTCAAACATTCCTTGAATGTAGTATTGACTGACAAACTCATAATAATTCATGAGGTTGAAACCTCTCTCGTCATAATACACTCCTTGATTGGCTCGATGTACAAACATAAGAGGATAAGGAGTCTCGCCAAAAACCATGCCTCCGGTGATATTTAAATCGGCAACTCCTAAAACACTCAAGAACCAGCGTTTGCTGAACATCGCCTGTAGCTTGTGGTATTCGTAATCAGAGCCAAGATATTTGCCGCCATAGCGATAACCTATGGTGAAAACGGGTGCCACGGAGTTTGCCAAGGGCTTGCGGTACTGATGATATTGAAACACTTTTTCGTTATATGCGAAACGCATCTCCAAGCCTATGGAATTGGTTGTAAACGGATTGTAAATCTTTCCGCCGTTGGTTTCATAAACAAGGTCGCCAAGAGGCCGTTGCTCCTCATATTCGGTGAATAGCTTCAATCCGATATGTGTCGCGGTCTCGAAGTCATACATCATTTTAAACTTGTCAATGAATATCATCTTGTAGTTGCCTTGGCGACTGAACGATCTTCCGAGACGGTCGGCATCTTCGTTATAACTATAGCCGAAGGAGCCTATGCGCGGCACATTGGTGTTGTGCTCATAAGAAAGAGTCAGCAAATTCATGGGAAACTCCCACTGATTGTTGTTTTTATTGTTGAAAGAGTACATTATCTGTCCCCTGTATTTTAATTTCTGGTCTTTCGTGCCATACGCAAGAAAGCCTTCAAGGAAGATATGCTTGTGGAAATGGGTGTTTGTCTTGGCCCCCAGCCTAAGTCGCCAGCCCTCTATTTCGTTGTAGCTCAACATATTGAAAATCGGACCGATGTCTATCGGACCACAATCAACGTAGTTGTATCCAATGGCTGTCGCCATTCCGGTGATAAACTTGAACTCAAAAACGTTTTTGAGTTTTTCATTGTCGTCAGATATACATTTCTCGTGATATGACAGGCTGTCGGGGCGTTTCTCTTTCCAGTATTCCTCGTCATCTTTATGGTCGTAAAACGCCTTGTTTCGTGTTTTTGCCGGCTTGTTGGCGTAAAATCTGTTCGGCAAGGGCTTGTTTATCTCGATGTTGGAGAAAACTCCCGAGCGTTTGCCATGTAAAGCCACGCCAAGATAATAAATGTCGGCGACGAGTTTATAACGCGTAGGCATCATAACGGCGTTCACTCTTTCATATTCCTGCTCGAACATCATCGCTTCGACGAAGTTGGTGCCTGAATGCCTCGGGATTTGCAGCTGCACCTTCTTCACCATGTATGCGGTGTCGTCGGTAATCCAAAGACTTCCACAAAGACCCATGTCCATCTGGTTTGCCGGAGTGAACGACAAGACGATGCATCTCTCGTTGTCCATCTGGACCGTGTCAACAATATAAAAATGATAGAAAGTTATCGCTATCGGCGACATGGGGGAGGTGTATGAGTTGTTGAAAAGGTTTATGTTGCGCGCATAAACATCGACAAACCCTATCCAATTGTCAATCACCGCCTCCATTGAGTTGAAATCAAGGAATTTGCTGAACAAGACATCTTTGAAATCGGTGACTTCTGTCGTTAGGCAGCGTGGCTCCTTGCGGTAATATGTCTTTGACAACGTCTCGACAAAATACATCGACAGATAATTTCGGCCTGTCAGCTCGGACGGACGCATGTTGTCGCATACGAACTTCATATTTCTCATAATCCACAGGTCTTCTAAATTATCGCTGAGGTTCGACGGCCCCAACTCCAATTTGCTGTATTCGTCATATTGATAGTAGTCGAACCCTGACAGACTGTTGCGCTCGGCGTTTTTCTGAACTTTTCGTATGAGATCGACAGCGGCGTTGTTCTTGCGCTTATAACGTTCCTTTATCTTTCTCTGTGCCTTGATTTCGGCCTTGGGCAATGTTATCGACACCGATTCCATCTTGACATTGACGGTTTGTGTGGTGAAACGATTGATTTTCGCCTCATAAGGCTTGTAACCGGCATATTCAAAGATTACATAATCGAAGATTTTGTCTGATTCTATACGATAAAGACCATTGATATCACTTGTCGTTCCATATAACTGGCCGTCAACGAGATAAGAGATGTTAGCGTATGGCAGGGTCTCTCCCGATTCAATATCGGTGACCTTGCCTTTCACAACTGTTTGTTGCGAAAAGGCCGCTGCATGGGCAAGTAGTATTGATATTATCAGGAGATATTTTTTCATATATTGTTCCACCGTTGTAGAAACACGCCGCCTTCGGTCTCCACGCTGATTATCCTTCCGTGACGAGTTTTCACTTCTTGAACGCTGGAAACCACCTTTTCGTATGTGGATTTGTCAGTGGCTATGAAGATGACGGGCATATCGTTGTCTGCCAATGCGATAGCGTCTGGAAAGGATAAACGCGAATGTGCGTTTATATAGTTTTGTTCGCCGTGTGTGCCCCGCCGCGGGTGGGCGATTCCTGTATATGCTACTATTCCGCACATTCTATTATATTATCGAATCAATTGATTTTATGAGGATGCAAAAATAGTTTTTTCTGAAATACAACATGAAGAAAAATAGTAAAAATTTTTACCATTTTTGTTTTGCTTATAAAAAAAATGTTAATTTTGCAAGTTGTTAGTAAAACGATTTACTATATACTTATTTACTTTTATGGAATATAGATTTAAAGGACATCTTGTAGAGGAGTTATATAACGATTACAGGATAAAAGAGGGGATGAAGGCTTGTATGAACTGTGGTGTTTGCACGGCTGTTTGTCCGGCTGCGGAGTTTTACAAATACAATCCGAAGAACATAGTAAACATTGTCGCGCGCAAGAATGAGGACGATTTGGAGGAGCTTTTGACGAGCGACACGATATGGTACTGCGGTGAATGTATGTCGTGTGTCTCGCGTTGTCCTCGTGCCAACGCTCCGGGATTGGTAATCATGGCGTTACGCAAACTGTCGATGACGAGCGGATTGTACATGCAGTCTGAAAAAGGCCGTCAGCAGTATGTTGTCGTGAAAGACTTGTGCTCCAACATATTAAACTATGGATATTGTGTTTATCCTCGCACTTTCGATTACGAGACTCATAAGGAATTCGGGCCGGTAGGCAAGTGGATTAACGATAATTTAGATGATTTGCATGCGCGTATGGGCTCCAACCTTGACGGAGACGGTCCCGGCGGATTGCGTAAAATTCCTAAAGAAAGCCTTGACCAGCTGAAAAACATTTTCGATGTGACGGGTGCCACCGAGCTCGTGGAACAGGTTCTTGCTGACGCGCATCAGCAAGCTGTCAAGGAAAACCTTTCCGATGAGGAATATTTCATGGAAGTTTACACTAAAAACGATTTTGAAAAACATCTAAACGAAAGATAATCATGATAATAGAAGGAAAACAGAAAATATGGGCCGATTATCAGAAAGACATTCCGGACGACCATTATTTTTATGTGAGAAGCTGCATCCGTCAAGCGTTTTGGCCGGGTTCTGAGGTTACTTTCCTTGATATCACGAGAAATAAACTCGGCAAGGATTTCTATGAAAACCCGTATCATACGACTTGTGGCGGCATCGCGTATCACAGCGATACCATACCTCAAGAAACAGCAATGACAATCATAGCGCGACAGTTTGCGTTGATGAAAGAAAGCGGCTATGAAAACTATGTGTGTTCATGTATCACATCGTTCGGATGCTACACCGAGACGCTCGAGACATGGCATGAATATCCGGAGCTTGAGGCAAAGATTCGCCAGTATCTCTGGGATTCTTGTAAAAAAGAGTTCGCCAAGCCGAAATATCTCGCTCATGCCAGTGATATTATCTATAAATTCAGATTTGAGATAGCCAAGCAAGCCAAGTTCAAGCTTGTCAATGTCAAGACAGGCAAGCCTTTGAAGGTTGTCGAGCATATCGGATGCCATTATTCGAAGATGTTTCCCTCCAAGGGCTTCGGAGGGGCTGAATATCCGCATGTCCTCGTCGGAATGATAGAGGCATGGGGCGGTGATGTCGTCGATTATCCGGAACGTCGTCAGTGCTGCGGCTTCGGCTTCCGTCAGTATTTCGTGCAGGCTAACAGAGGCTACTCCGAGTCAAACACACATAAAAAGTTCGAGTCAATGGAACCGTATGAACCGGATCTGATTATCACTAACTGTCCGGGCTGTCCTTATTTCCTTGACAGATGGCAATACGTCATAGCAGAGCAGACTGGCAAGACATACGGGAAGAACGGCTACGGTATTCCGGCTTTGACATACGAAGAGGTGGCCGGCCTGGTGATGGGCTATGACCCCTGGGACCTCGGTCTGCAGATGCACCAAGTCGCTATCGAGCCTCTGCTTGATAAAATGGGCGTTCCATACGACCCGAAGAAAAAATACCAGGGAATAAATGGCAAAGACTTAGGTGCGCCACAATGTCCAATGCATATTAAATCAGTTTGAAAATCAACGATATGAAAGAAAATATACTTGTAATTGGCGGAGGAGCCGCCGGAATAGAAGCCGCCACACAATTGCGTAACATGGGGCTGACACCAATTATTGTTGAAAAAAGTGAAAAGCTTGGCGGACATATCGCCCAGTGGGACAGACTCTTCCCTGCGTTTCATCCTGCGAAAGACGTGATCGATGAAATGCTTGGTCAAGTGAAAGGCGTAAAAACCTACCTAAACGCGGAAGTCGCTGATATCCAAAGAGATGATAATGGATTCCATGCTGTGTTGAGCAATAATGAGAAAATTGACGCGAAAGCCGTTGTTCTTGCCACTGGTTTTGACGTTTTCAAGGCTGAAAGGAAACAAGAATACGGCTATGGCATCTATAACAATGTGATGACCAGCGTCGAGTTGGAAAACTTTTTCAGAAGCGGCAGAGATGAGCGTGTCAACAACCCGAAGAAAATCGGTTTCGTACACTGCGTCGGCGCCCGCGACGTCAAGGTCTGCAACACTTATTGCTCGAAAGTGTGTTGCACCACCGCACTAAAACAAGCCTGCGAGATGAAGGAGGTGTTTCCAGATGCGGAGGTTTACACCTTTTACATGGATTTGAGAATGTTCGGTCCGGGCTATGAAGACCTTTACCTGCGCACGCAGAAAGACTTCGATGTGAAATGCGTTAGAGGCAGGGTCTGTGAGGTCTCCGAAGACATTGATGGCAGACTTGTCATCAAGGCGGAAGACACCCTGTTCGGCAAGCCTCTGAAAATGACTCTCGACGTGCTTGTTTTGATGTGCAGTATGGAGAAAAACAAGAGCATCGACCTGATACAGCAAAAACTCGGTGTTGCCGACAACAGCGATGGTTTCATGCAGATTAAAGACACATACCTTGGCATGAACGACACCATGCGGGACGGGGTGTTCGTCGCCGGCGCCTGCACCGCCCCGAAGTCCCTGCCCGACACAATAAGCGAGGCACGCTCCGTGGCAATACAAGTTTTTAACTACTTAAACAACAAATAAAATGGATTTCGGTTTTTGTTTGTCACCAAGCTCGCATATCAAGATGGACAGCCTCGACCTCGCGGCTTTCAACCGTCTGAAAAAGTCGAATCCCGACATCAATACCTGCATCGCATGCGGCTCATGCACGGCGACCTGCACGGCAGGAAACTTCACCGAAATGAGTTTCCGCCGACTTCTTTTGATGCTGCAACGTGGAAAAGAAGAAGAAGCAAAGAAAATGATTCAAAGATGTATGCTCTGCGGCAAATGCACCCTCGTTTGCCCGCGAGGTATCAATATTCGTAGGATTTTGTTAGATATTACACGATGAACTCACAGATATTCCATCCTTTTGTGCTCCCTTTCGTGCTCGGCATGGCTTTCGTGCTGACGTACTGCTGCGTGGGACTTGTCAGAATTATTGGACAACTTCCTAAAGAAGACCGAGTAAAATTCCGGCGCTCGTTGGTGACACCGAAAATAGCCTGGGCTAATGTACGCGACCTCTTCGGCGACTGCATCTTCCATGTGAAAATATGGAAACGCAACCCATTGCTCGGCTATATGCACTCCGCCATCGCTTTCGGCTGGTTCATGCTGATAGTTGTCGGACACGTCATGCTCTTCACCTTGAAACCGCTTGAAAGCGTCGAGGCTGAAGGCTTCGCACGTGCTTTCACCAGCTGCTATTACCCGATTTTCTTCAAATATTTCGCCGAGGAAACACCTGTTTTCGCCTTCCTGATGGATTTCTTCCTCCTGCTGGTTATAAGCGGCATACTTATCGCCGTGGTTAAGAAAATTCACTCTAAAATTGTAGGTGTCAAACGTGTCACAAAATTCGGCTTCGCCGATAATATGATTCGTTTCGCTTTATGGGCTATTTTCCCTTTGAGATTGATTGCCGAAAAAACTGACAGCATGGTGTTTTGGTGGCTCTATTCCATTGATTTGCTTGTGTTTATGTTCATGTTGCCATTTACGAGATATATGCACATTCCTACCGAGGCGTTGTTTATCTTGTTCAGACATGCGGGCTTGAAACCTCGCGAACCGCGCAAGGGTTACGCTTTGGCGCAGATTTATTCCTGTCCTTCGTGCGGTATGTGCATCGACGCTTGTCCGATGAGCGTTGACGATGAAAAAAGCGGCAACACCTCGGCTTATTTCATGAAGAGCCTGAGAAACGGCGATAAAGAGGAGGCTCGACGTATTGCGGAGACATGTATGCAGTGTGGAAAATGCGTCGCCGTATGTCCTGTCAGCATCGAGTCATGCGACATCAAGATGAGCCAACGTGCCGCAGTGCCTTGCAATATAAAAAGTGACCACTCATATCTCGATGTCGTTTCAGCCGAGGCGGAGCATTCCCGTAATTTCGACCAACATGAAGGAATGGAGAAATCTCCTGCTGTATTGTATTTTGCGGGCTGTATGACTCATCTAACTCCTAAAATCACGCGTGCCATGAAGCAAATCATGGAGGCGGCGGGCGAGAACTATGAGTTTCTCGACAAGAACGGCGGTGTTTGCTGCGGCCGCCCGATGCTCCTCTGCGGAAAGACAGCCGAAGCGCAAGCCATGATTGAGAAAAACACAGAGTTGATAAAGACATCTGGAGCCACGAAACTCGTGCTTTCATGCCCTATTTGCTACAAGGTCTTTAAAGAGGAATATCATCTTGAAGATATTGAGATTCAGCATCATACACAATATATTGACGAGTTGATAAAGAACGGCAGGCTGAATATCGAAAAAAACGACGTGAACTATGTTTATCATGACCCATGTGAGCTCGGTCGCGCTTTCGGAGTTTATGATGAACCTCGCGAAGTGCTCGAAAATGTCGGCAAACTGCGCAAGGCGAAGTCGGAAAGGGAATTGAGCGTGTGCTGTGGCGGCAGCCTCGGCAGCCTCAACCTGACGCAAAAAGAACGCGACGAAATTACAAGTAATTCCGTCGCAGACTTGATGTTCAATAATCCTGATGAGATTGTTACAGCTTGTCCTCTCTGTCTTAAGACATTTGCCCGCAAGTCGCCTGTGCCTGTTAAGGATATAGCCGAAATCGTTGCTGAAAACAAGCAATAACCGACTACTTGTTGTTCACCAAATTTAATGAGTATGATGAAGGTCTTTGATAAACCTTGAGGTCAAATTGGTTGATCACGGCGTAAATGTGGTCGAAGATGTCGTTTTGTATTGTCTCGTATGATATCCAGTCGGTTTTTGCGCTGAAACAGTAAATCTGAAGCGGTACGCCGAATTCCGTGGGGTCTCTTTGACGAACCAACAATGTGAGATTGTGGTTCAGATTGGGATTCTGTTTGAGATATTCCAGCAGATACTCCCTGAAAACACCGATGTTTGTCTGACGGCGACCGTTGACAAGGGTGGAGGTGTCGATTTCGTTTTTCTTGTTAAACTCTTCGATTTCGGCTTCCTTGTCGTCGATGTATTTCGTGATTAACTGGAATTTCCTGTATCTTTCAAGCATTTCCGGGGTGCAGAATTTTATTGTGTCGAGGTCGATGATTATTGAGCGGGCTATTCTTCTGCCTCCAGACTCCGTCATGCCTCTCCAGTTGATGAACGGGTCGGAGATGAGCGTGTAGGTCGGAAGGGTGGCGATAGTTTTGTCCCAGTTCTGTACCTTCACGGTCGTGAGACCTATCTCGATGACATTGCCGTCGGCATCGCCCTTCACAATCCAGTCGCCTATGCGCACCATATCATTGGAAGTTAATTGTATGCTCCCGACAAAGCCGAGAATCGGGTCTTTGAAAACAAGCATCAAGACAGCGGAAAGCGTGCCAAGTCCGATGAACAAGTCTTTCATGTCTTTGTTTATCAAAACCCCGATAACCAACAATACACAAATCATAACCGCAAAGATTTTGGCGACTTGCATAAAGCCCTTCATGGGCTTGCTTTTTGATACATCGAAAGAATTATAAATGTCAGATACTGAATCTATTATAGAAATAATAATGCCAGTGAAAGTGGTTATTTCAAAGATACGCGCCAGCGTGTAAATGAAACGGTCCAACATATACAAATCGGGCGCGACAGAGTATAACAAACCTTGTATCACGTAAACCGCTGTGAGAACCGCAATACGGTTCTCCAACTTCTTGCCAAGAAAATAGTCGTCGTATTTGAATTTCGTCCTGCGAATCCAGTTCCCGACAATTTTTTTCAGTATTAATCTGACGATGAAAAACACGAGAAAAGATACCACCAAAAGAGTGATGAGGCCTGTTCCCTGCGAAAAGTTTTTAGCCAACTCGTCGCTTAGGTGCATGCTTGAAAATAGTTTTTTTAAAATTTCTAAATATTTGTTTATCATAATAATAATATTTAAAATCTATATTTTACTTTAATTTTTTTATTATTCTTTTGCTTGAGGTAATAAAAGATTCAGAGAAAGAGGATATATTTTAACTTCAAGATTTTGGGGCATCATCACGGCCTCGCCATCGATATTCGCGATTTCTTCTGCGTCTCTAATCACTTCGATTTTGCTGGCTTTATGGATGTCAACGAAGTGTGTCTTGTCAATACGCTGTGTCAGCAGGCGTTCAGCCACGTATGGCACTTGAATGAAATTCGGTTTTTTGAAGATGCAAACGTCGAGAAGCCCGTCGTTGAGAGAGGCGTGAGGGGAGACGACGGCGTTTGAGCCGAACTGATTGCTGTTCGCAAACGAGATAAAAAGCGGCTCGCAGTCTATTTCCTTGTTGTCGTCAAGAATAAGATGGTATTTTTTAGGCTTGAAATACATGTATTCCTTCGTTACGAGTTTCACGTATGTCTTTATGCCTCTGTTAGGGTCTTTTGCGAAGAAATCGGCTATAATGGCGTCAAAACCGACACCGGCTATGCTTATGTACGGCACTCCGTTCATGGCGGCGGTGTCAATCTTGGATTTCACGCCTTTGTTGATGACTTCCACGATGACTTTTTGGGGCTTCAAGGGCAGATGAAGATGTCGCGCAAGCCCGTTGCCTGAACCGTATGGAACGATTGCCAACGTTTGTCTCGCGCCAATCATGTTGGTCGCCACTTCGTTGATGGTGCCGTCCCCGCCTACAGCCACTATGACATCGTATTGGTCCTTGATGGCTTGTCTTGTCAATTCGGCGGCATGACCTCTGTATCTTGTCAGCGTGATAGTGTAGTCATATTTGTTCTTGTCAATCAATTCCTCAACAATTAAAGGGAATTTCGACTTGTCGTTATGACCGGATATCGGGTTGACAATAAACAAAACTTTTTCTTTCATTGTATGTATAACTTGTTGTTAATCATTCTGTTGTTATATTGCTGAAGACGCATTCTGAATTTGTTGTTCAACTCGTCCCAGACCTCGGCTTTGTCTGTGTCATAAAGGTTTTGGGTCAGACAAGGATCTTCTTCTATATCAAAAACAGAAGTGATGTTTTGTCCGTCGGACTGCAGCATGTGTTTTCCGTCGGAATATTGGTAAATATTATTGAGATAGCTTGTGAAACAAGGCTCTTGGAGGCTGTCGAACACGTTTCTTCCGAAAGTGAAGACTGTGTCGTCGTGGCCCAACGCTGCCAACAAACTGATTCCGATATCGGTTTGCTGAACCATGATGTCGGTTTTTAACGGTTTAAAGGCATTCGGCGCATAAAATGCGGTCACGATTTGGTACTGCCCGTAGCCGTTGAGGTAATTGTCGTAACGATGCTCCGGATTCACGTGGTCGCCTGCGATTACAAAAACAGTGCTGTCAAACCAGTCGTATTGTGCCGCTGTCTCGAAAAACTTCTTCATTGCATCGTCGGTATAGCGCATGGTTTTCTCAAAAGCCGTCTTGTAGTCGCCATCGGGGAGCTCGTAGTCTTTGGGCAATTTGAACGGGTGATGTGACGAGAGCGTGAAAACGCATGCTGCGAAAGGCTTTTTCATCTCATTTGCTTTTTTTGCCGTGAATTGAAGGAAAGGCATGTCGGAGATGCCCCAAGTGCCATCGTAATCGTTGTCGTTGCCATATTCGGTGCGACCATAGTATCTGTCGAACCCTGCTGACAGGGCGGAGGCGTCGAAGTTCATGGTGCCGTTGTTTCCGCCATGGAAAAACGCCGTCGAATAGCCGTGCTTCTTCAAGATGCTGCCCAAGCCGTCAAGTCGGTTCATGGCGTAACGCGACTCCACATAGTCTTTCGACATAAGAGAGGGCAGTCCGGAAAGTATGGACGTGACAGCCTCGATAGACTGCCTTCCGTTTGCCATGCCATTGAAACTCAAGCTGTTGGCAAGTAGCGAGTCGAGGAATGGAGTCAGCGACTCCTCTCGATTTTGATTGTAAAACTTTACCATCTCTTGCCCGTGACTCTCCAAGATGATTATGAAAACATTGTGGTTAGCAAGGCTTCTGTCGATAAAACGATTGATTGTCAGGTCGTTACGAATAGGAGAGTAGAGCCGTTCCATTTCTTCGTCATCGTAAAAGCCGAGTTTTTTCAACACGTCTCCCGCATTGCCGCGTCCAATGGTGAATGGTGTGTTTAAAACTATCGGAATGTTTTGTGTTTTTGTGTAATTTGCCGCCGTAATCATGCTGATGGGCTTGTTCTGCAAACCTCCCCGCAAGCCAATGATAGAAGCAGCGACAATACCTAAAAAAATCAGAGAACGCGTTGAATACCAATGCTTATTGTTGTTTGTGACAGACGGTTTCACTCTCGTTTTTCTTGTCAAAATGATTATTGCAAACAAAAACACGGCGAAAATGACAATCATGAACCAAAAATCCACCGCGAACTGCTTCAGCAAACCGCCCTGATTGTCATCGGTGTGTTGAAAAAACTCGAAAAGTTCTGATGTCATTCGCTTGTCAATGTAACG
>UQNO01000003.1 GCA_900542475.1 uncultured Bacteroidota bacterium | reverse complement strand
GGAGGCTGGACATGGTCGTTTGCTGCAAAGCAATACGATTTTATTGGTGCTGCTGTAGCAAACAATGCGATAAGCGGCAATGGCACTATCTCGTCTGCCGGCACTGTTGACCTCTTTGGTTGGAGCACAGACCGTACATACTACGGCATACACAATAGTAATGATGATGCTGATTACAGCGGTGATTTTAAGGACTGGGGCGAGGTTGCCAATGCCGCAAATCTCGGCGATCATAACGACTGGCGCACTCTGACAAAAGACGAATGGAATTATTTGCTTAATACTCGTAATGTAAACAATGGCCAGAATTACAATGTGGATTATATTGGAGACAACGAGATTCTTGTGATATATCCTGACGGTTACGAAGGTCCAGTCTATTCGGGCAGCAATTGGACGACTTTTGAAAATGCCGGTTGTGTGTGTCTGCCTGTTGCGAATTGTCGCCACGGTAACCAAATCGAACATCCAGAATACGCTGCATATTGGTCTTCTTCTGACATAAAAAACCAAAAGAGCCATGCGTATGCCATTACTATTGGCGGCTCTGATGTGTTCGTAGATGTTGACAACCAACGTTCTGTTGGTAGTAGTGTGCGCCTTGTCCGCGATGCCAATTAATCGTCATGAACAAACATAGAGGAGACGGATGAAAATCCGTCTTTTTTTTCATTAGACGGATAAAAATCCGTCTCTACGGGGGGATGTCGCGGTTTTGATAAAAATTAAAATTATTTTTTGTATATGAAAAAAAATTGTATCTTTGCAATCTCGGTGAATGATAGAAATTATTAACATTAAATAAAAATATTATGCAAAACATCGATTGGGGGTCACTCCCGTTTGGCTACTATCCAACAAATTACAATATCCGTTGCTATTACAGAAACGGTGAATGGGGCGAGTTAGAGTACTGCTCGGAGACAACTATTAACGTTCACATGGCTGCGACATGCTTGCACTATGGACAGGAGGCTTTCGAGGGCTTGAAGGCTCACCGCGGCGCCGACGGCAAAGTCCGTATTTTCCGCCTCGACGAGAATGCGAAACGTTTGCAGTCGTCATGTGACGGTATCTGCATGCCGCGTTTCCCTTTGGAGAAGTTCGAGGAAGCCATGATTAAGTGTGTGCAGCTCAACAAGGAGTTCATTCCCACATACGAGAGTGGTGCCTCATTGTACATTCGTCCACTCATTATCGGCACGGGCGCCCGTGTTGGTGTGAAGCCGGCCGACGAGTATCTGTTTATCGTGTTCGCCACACCGGTAGGCCCTTATTTCAAAGGCGGTTTCCAGGCCAACCCATACGTCATCACGCGTAAATACGACCGTTCAGCGCCTCTTGGAACAGGTGTTTACAAGGTCGGCGGCAACTATGCGGCATCGTTGCGCGCCCACACCGAGGCTTGCCACGGCGGTCAGTACGCCTGCGAGTTCTATCTCGACGCGAAAGAAAAGAAATATATAGACGAGGCAGGTGCGGCGAACTTCTTCGCGGTGAAGGACAACACATACATCACCCCGCAGTCAACATCGATACTTCCTTCAATCACCAACAAGAGCTTGATGCAGATTGCGGAGACTCTCGGCATGAAGGTTGAGCGTCGTCCGGTGGCTGAAGAAGAACTCGCCACCTTCGAGGAGGCGGGCGCATGCGGCACAGCGGCTGTCATCAGCCCAATCTCACGCATCGACGACCCGGAGACAGGCAGGTCATACCAATTCGGTGACGGCAAACCCGGTCCATGGAGCCAGAAGCTTTACAACAAACTCCGCGGAATACAGACAGGTCTTGAAAAAGACGAGTTTGGCTGGAATACCATCGTTGAAATTTAAATGAAAATTTTAATTGTTGAATTTTTATAGTGTAAAATTTTGTTTTCATAACACGTCATTATTTTTGTGGCGTGTTATTTTTTTTTGTACTTTTGTCAGTCTAAACATAATATTAAATAATAAATCCAACTTATGAAAAAATTTACTTTAACTTTAATTGCGCTGTTATCAATGAGTTTCACTGTGAAAGCGCAGCAGTACGTTTCAACAACTCCCTCAAACAGAAATGTTATCCTTGAGGAATTTACCGGTCGCAACTGCGGTTATTGTCCTGACGGGCATGTTATAGCGAACCAAATATCAGCCAATAATCCTGGTAGGTTCTGGGCTGTCAATGTACATGCGGGAGGTTACGCACCGGTATCGTATCCTAACCTCAACACTTCAGATGGCGAGGCAATCCGCGCCGCTTTCGGTGCAACCGGTTTCCCTTCCGGTGTTGTGAGTCGCTCGACTCCAACCGCCCAAGGCAGAGGCTCATGGACTGGTCTGGCCAACACTCAATTCGCCCAGGCTGCCGAATGCAATGTCGCAGGCGTAGTGAGAATCAACCCTGACACACGTGTCGCATCCATCACCGTGGAGGTTTATTACACCGGCAATAGCACCGTTGGCGAGAACTACTTGACAGTGGCAATGCTTCAGGATAGTATCATGGGCTCGCAGTCGGGTGGCGCCACTAACCCCTCGCAATGGGTCAATGGAACATATTGCCACATGCATATCTTGCGCGACATCGTCACTCCGACATTCGGCGAAGCCATTTCCCCGACGACACAAGGCACCTTGATTACCAAGACATACGAGTATCAGATTCCGGAGGTTATTGGAAATCCTAATGGCGTTGACGTAGTCATCGACCATGTCTTTTTCCTTGCATGGGTCTCCGAAAAATACCAAGGCACGCCTACACGTCCTATATTGAACGCCTGCGAGATTGAAAAGACAACGATGACAGAGGAGCCTATTTATCCGTCAATGAGCGCCGTCGCCCAAAAGGAGAACGCCGCATGCAGTTTGGAAAAGGAATTCGAGTTCGAGATTGCAAACATAGGTACAGAGACTTTGACTTCAATGAAGTTCAACGCACAAGTTGCCGACGCCACGCACGAATTTGAATGGAATGGCGAGCTTCCGTCGGGTGAGAACATGAAGGTGAATTTCGTCATGGAGATTCCTTATGGCACACATTCGGGAACTTTAAATCTTACAGAAGCTAACGGCGAGTCCTTCGAGTCGTCGATGGCTTTCAGTGCTGAATCACAGGAATGGAGTGATGTTGATGTTGAGGGAGAGACAACTTGGTTGAAGATTTATATTATTCAGGATCAATATGGTGAGGAGATTACGTGGGATATCGTCAACTCGACAGGCGAGGTGGTAGCCGCCGGCGGTCCTTACCAACATCTCGCTGTTTCAGGCTCGACATACATTAATGTTGAGAATGTGAGCGATATTCCTACAGACGAATGCTATCTGTTCAGGATTTACGACAGCAACAACAACGGTATCTGCTGCAACTATGGCAACGGATATTATTACATAAAAGACGCCAACGGCAACAAAATCGTTGATGCCGCCGGCAACTATGGCGCGATGGATTCTCATCTCTTCTCTATCAATAAGAAAGACGATGGCGTAAATGAGAACGACATGACTGGCTTCAACGTGTATCCCAACCCGGCTGACAGCAAGATTTTTGTTGAAGGCGAGAATATCAGCGTTGTCGAGCTTTACAACTCCGTTGGTCAGAAAATAGCATCGGTGAAAGGCACAGACAACACTTATGTTGATGTCGCGGCTTTTGAAAATGGTGTTTATCTGGTGAAAGTCATCACCAATGATGCCAATGTGACGACAAAGAAAGTTACAATAGTACACTAATTATAGGTGATGTTTTCTTGTCCGATACAAGTTCGTATGAGCGACCTTGACCCGTTTGACCATGTCAACAACGGGGCGCAATGCAATCTTTTTGATTACGGTCGCAGCCAGTTCTTCGAGCATCTTTTCAATCAGGAAATAGATTGGCTTACATTCGGTTATGTGCTCGTTCACGTGGAGTTGGATTTCAAGGCTCCGGTGAGAATACATGATAATATTGTTTGTGAGTCAGAGGCTTATGAGTTGGGACGTACGAGTTTCAAGATGAGACAGGAATTGAAGAACGCTGTGACAAACGAGGTTTTTACCGTTTGTCACAGCGTTGTTGTTTGTATCGACCGGGCGAAGAACGTCCCCAAGAGCATTCCCGAGGATCACAAGTTCATGCTCGGTTTTAGTTTTTAAGAATCGAAGCCATCTGTTTTTGCAGTTTCTCTGCCTCTTCCGCGGCTCTTTCAGCGAAGTCTTCACCGCTCGAGGCATAGATGATTCCTCTTGAAGAGTTTACCAACAGTCCGCAATCTTTGTTGAGACCGTGTTTCGCGACTGCTTTCAGGTCGCCGCCTTGTGCTCCGACACCTGGAACGAGGAGGAAGCTGTCGGGCATCATCTTGCGAATCTCGCCGAGTTCTTCCGGATGAGTGGCACCGACGACGTACATCATCTTTTCGCTGTCAGCCCATTCTTTTGATTTAAGAAGCACGTTTTTATACATCTCCTTGCCGTCGGTGTTAAGATATTGGAAGTCTTTTGAGCCTTTGTTCGACGTGAGGGCAAGCAGAATGACCCATTTGCCGTCGAAGCCAAGGAATGGCTCGACAGAATCCACTCCCATATATGGTGCCACTGTGATGGCGTCGGCTTTCAGCGTCTCGAAAAATGCTCTCGCATAGTTTGCCGAAGTGTTGCCGATGTCGCCGCGTTTGGCATCTGCTATGACGAAAATTCCAGGATGGTTTTCTTTTATGTAAGTAATTGTCTTTTCGAGACTTAACCAGCCTTTGGCTCCATAAACCTCGTAAAATGCGGTGTTCGGCTTGAAGGCTACGGCATACTTTGCCGTGGCATCGACTATGGCCTTGTTGAAGGCGAAGACGGGGTCGTCCTCTTTCAGCAGATGCTGTGGAATCTTCTTGATGTCGGTGTCAAGACCTACGCAAAGAAACGATTTCTTCGCCCTGATGTGACTGATTAAAGTTTTTTTATCCATTGTATAATTATTTTTTTGCCAAATAAAAATGTCGTTTCGAGTGTATCACTGCCGTCGTTTCGAGCCTGTAATCCCGTCATTTCGAGCCTGTAATCCCGTCATTTCGAGCTTGTCACCCCCGTCATTTCGAGCCTGTCGAGAAATCTACAGCAACCGGGTGTTCATGGACTTTCGTTAGTCGTAGATTTATTCACCAGAGGTGAATGCTTTCGCTTCGCTCAGGTCTCCACTTCGCTTCGCTCGAAAAGAAGGGATTTCGTTAGTCGTAGATTTCTCCACTTCGCTTCGCTCCGGTCGAAATGACGAGTTGAATGATGTCGTTTCGAGCCTGTAATCCCGTCATTTCGAGCTTGTCGAGAAATCTACAGCAACCGGGTGTTCATGGACGTTTGCTTGTCGTAGATTTCTCCACTTCGCTTCACTCCGGTCGAAATGACGGGTTGAATGCTTTCGCTTCGCTCAGGTCGAAATGACGGGATTGTGGGGCTACTCTTCAAGTCCCTCTTTCAGTCTCTCGGCATTTTCTGCCAGTTGCAGGTTTTCTATAAACGCTGTCAGGTCTCCGTCCATCACGGAGGTGAGGTTATACACGGTAAAGCCGATACGGTGGTCGGTGACACGGCCTTGAGGGTAGTTGTATGTGCGAATCTTCGCCGACCTGTCGCCGGTTGACACCATTGTCTTGCGTTTTGAGCAGACTTCCTCCATATATTTGTTGTATTCTTGTTCGTAGATACGAGTTCTCAAGATTTTCAATGCTTTGGCCATGTTTTTCGCCTGGGAACGTTCGTCGATGCAGCTCACGACCACGCCGGTGGGAATATGGGTGAGACGCACGGCGCTGTATGTGGTGTTGACGCACTGTCCGCCGGGTCCCGAAGCCGCGCAATACACTTCTTTTTTGATATCTTTATCGAGCAGTTCCACATCGAATTCTTCTGCTTCCGGAAGCACCACCACCGACGCTGCCGAGGTGTGGATGCGTCCTTGAGTCTCGGTCTTCGGCACACGCTGCACACGGTGCACGCCTGACTCGAACTTCAGTATTCCATAGGCTCCGTCACCGATGACGTTGAACACTATTTCCTTGAAGCCGCCTGCTGTGCCTTCGTTGGCATCGACGGTCTCGACTTTCCAGTTCTTCGTTTCGCAGAACTTGATATACATTCTGTAGAGGTCGCCAGCGAATATAGCCGCCTCGTCGCCGCCGGTGCCGGCGCGAATCTCCATCACGGCATTCTTGCCGTCGGTGGGGTCTTTGGGAATGAGCATTAGCCTAATGTCTTCCTCGAGTTTGGCGACTTTCTCGGTGGCCTCGTCGAGTTCCTCCTGTGCCATCTCTCGCATGTCATCGTCTTTCTCGGTCTTCAGCAACTCTTTCGCTTCGCTGATATTGGCGAGATATGTCTTATATTGATTGAACGCCTCCACCATAGGCTCAAGGTCTTTATAGTCCTTGTTCACCTTCACGTAACGTTTCATGTCGTTCATCAGTTCCGGGTCGTTGAGCTGCTCGCGCAACGCTTCCCAGCGTTCTTTAATCGCTTCTAATTTGTCAATTATTTCCATTAGTATTCAAAAATTCCGTATTTACTCTTGATGGTAAGCTGTTTTCTGTCAGATTTTTCCACGTGTCCGATGACTTGGGCTTTGATGTTGAATGAATCGGCGATTTTTATCATCTCTTCCGCGGAGTTCTCATCGGTATAAATCTCAAGACGCGAGCCCATGTTGAACACTTTATACATCTCCTTCCAATCAGTGCCTGATGATTCTTGAATCATCTCGAACAATGGTGGCAGCTCAATCATATTGTCTTTGATAATGTGCAACTTGTCGATGAAATGTGTCACTTTTGTCTGCGCACCGCCGCTACAGTGTATGATGCCGTTGATTTTCGGACGGAGATTTTCCAGAATCGGGACCATCATTGGCAGATAGGTGCGGGTAGGGGCGAGTACGAGTTTACCTGCGTCAACGCCGGAAACCTTTGTGGGCTCTGTGAGTGTGTGATTTCCGGAATAAACGAGTTCTTCCGGTATGGAGTGGTCAAAACTCTCCTTGTATTTTTCCGCTAAATAATGTCCGAACACATCGTGACGCGCAGAGGTCAAGCCGTTGGAGCCCATACCTCCGTTATATCTGTCTTCGTATGTCGCCTGTCCGTATGATGCGAATCCTACTATGACATCGCCTGGTTGAATATGATTTTCAATCACTTCGGAACGTTTCATTCTCGTGGTGACGGTACTGTCAACGATAATGGTTCTCACCAGGTCGCCGACATCGGCTGTCTCTCCGCCGGTAAGATAGATGCCGACGCCCAAGGAGCGCAACTTCGCGAGGAAATCCTCTGTGCCGTTGATGATTGCGGAAATGACTTCGCCTGGAATGAGGTTCTTGTTTCGTCCGATTGTTGATGAGAGAAGCATTTTGTCGGTGGCGCCTACGCACATCAAGTCGTCGGTGTTCATCACCACTGCATCTTGTGCGATGCCTGCCCATACCGACAAATCGCCGGTCTCTTTCCAATATAGATAAGCCAACGACGACTTGGTGCCTGCACCGTCTGCGTGCATGATGTTGCAATATTCATCGTCTCCGCCAAGGATGTCGGGGATTATCTTGCAAAAGGCATTGGGATACAATCCTTTGTCAAGATTCTTGATGGCGTTGTGAATGTCTTCCTTCTCTGCTGAAACGCCACGAAGCTGATAACGTTTTTCTACTGGCATCTTATTTGAAAATCAAATTATGTTCATCTGTGTTAAATTCAAAGTTTCCGAATTGTTTCAGAACTTTTTGTCCCATAACCCAATCGTATTTTTGACTGTTGACGACGGTCACCTCTATGTTCTCAACGGTGCGGTCGGCGATACGCATCTCTCTGACAATGAATTGCGCCCGGTCTTTGACTTTGCCTGCCGTGATGATTCTTTCAACATTGTCGCCGATGAAATCGTCTTTGGTGATGACACCATTGGTCAGCATCTCCAAGACTTTCTGCTGCGACACGCTGAAGTCGGAGTCTCTATCATAGATAATCAATTCAGTGTAGGCGTTCACATAGCTTTTGAATACAAAATAGCCTTGTTTGTTTTGGGTGAATGCCACTTTGTTGTCTTCTGGATGGAGTTTAATATTCGCCATCTGTTCGTCGCTGATGTCCTCTCGCGGCTTGAAGTCTCTGCTCAACACCTTGAATTCTGTCCTGCGGTTGAGTTGGTGTGCTCTTTCCTTCTGTTCTTCTGTCGGCAAAGAGTTGATATATGTCTCCGTCAGTTTTATGCCGTTGACGGTTCTCGGTATGCGTTCGCCGTAGCCTTTGGCGGTAAGTCGCATAGGGTCGATGCCTCTGATAACCAGGTAGTCGCACACCGCTTGCGCGCGTTTCTGTGACAAAATGTCGTTGCTCGCTTCGGAGCCGCGGTTGTCGGTGTGTGAACCGAGTTCTATGGTGATGTTCGGGTTTATCTGCAATATCTCGACAAGTCCTTGCAGCGAATCCTCAAACTGCGGCAGCAAGTCCCATTTCCTGAGCTCGTATTGAATCTCCGGAAGGACGACAGTGCCGGTGGGAATCATGGATATTTCATAATTTGGCGTGAAATCTCTGCTAAATTCCAATCCAACGGTGTTGATGGTATCTGTCAATGTGAAAAAGTTGTCTTTTTCTATTGTCAAAATGTAGATATTGCCCACATTGACGGTGCCCTCGTTGAACTGGAAAGTACCTTTGTCGCTTGACAATGTCGAGACTCTTGTGCCGTCGGTGCCCACTATGCTCACATTGGCTCCGCTTACATACTGAAGGCTGTTCACGTTCTTGACTGTTCCGTTGACGGTAAATAAGACGGGAGGCTCGATGAAATAAAATATGTCGTCGTCCATGCCATTGCGGTTTCCTCTGTTGGAGGCGAAGAACCCGCGTTCCTCGGTAGGGTGGAAGATGATGCCGAAGTCGTTGCCGGTAGAGTTGATTGGTGATTTCAGATTTTCCGGCTTCGACCAGTTGCCCAACGAGTCTATCGTGGTCATGAAGATGTCGAGGCCGCCCATGCCGCCATGACCGTCGGATGAGAAATACAGCGTTGTGTCGTTACGCAGGAACGGAAACATCTCGTCGCCTTGAGTGTTTATCACTTCTCCAAGATTCAATGGTCGTCCGAACTTGCCGTCGTCGCCTTTGATAGTCACCCAGATGTCTTTGCCGCCGAAGCCGCCGTGACGCTCTGCGGCGAAATACATTATGCTCTCGTCAGAGGTCAAAGTGGGATGGCCGACGATGTCAACGGAGTCGATACCGGCAATTTCGACGACAGAACCTTCTCCAAACGAAGTGCCTGTGCGTTTCGATTTCATGATTTGGCATCCTGATTGACGTTTTTTGTCGTTTGGACAACGTGTGTAATACACATCGGAGAATGATTTTGTGAAGAATGGAGTGCCTTCGCCGCCTTTGCTGTTCAAGCCGCCGTCCTCATCTACGAGCTCCGGCTTGCTCCAGGTGCCTTTCTTGTCTTGTCTCGAATAATAGAAGTCGGAAAAATGCTGTCCCGTGATGCCGTCTTTTTCTTTTGCGACACCGCCTTCTCGATTGGAGGTAAAGATAACGTCGTTGAAACTGTTTGATATCCAGGCAATACCGAAGTCGGACGATTTCGAGTTAAGCGCCTTCACACGTGTAACCTCGTATTTTGAAGGATATTCTATCCATTCCTTGATATTCGCTATGTCGTCGGCTGCTCGTTGTCCTCGCGGGTCGTCCGGTACAAGCTCCGAGTAAATGTTATACATCTCAAGTGCTTCGTCATATTTCTCGTTGCGCTTCAAGACATCGCCATAATGCAGGTAAAAAACAGGTGTGCTTTTGGGAAACTCGCTTTTAAGAACACGTTTATATTGCGGGGCGGCTTGTCGTATGTTGTCTGTGAGACGGTAACACTCGCCAAGTTGATACGTGATACGGATGCGCTCGTCTTCGAATTTTTTGTTTTTCACCTTCTTGACAGCTTTTTTATAACGTTCGATGGCAAGAGAATATTGACCTCTCTCAAACGCTATGTCTGCATTCTTCGCTGGACTGCGGCGTTGAGCCTCAAGAGGTTGCGCAGCTCCGAGTAATAATGCGCATAATATGAACAACAGTTTTTTCGACATGATTTTCCTTTTCTATATTAAACAACAAAGATACAAAATCATTGCGTATCAAGGGCGTTTTTTGCAAAAAAAATGTAGAGACGCGCCACGGCGCGTCTCTACATCAGATATGTGTCATGCACTATTTCCTTTTTTTGTCAGCCGTTTCGAGGAGTTTCTCATCGACTTTCTTGCCTTTGAACAGCAAATAAGCTACAGGAGAAGCAATGAACAATGATGAGAATGTACCTGCGAAGATACCGACGAGCAATGCGAACACGAATCCGCGAATGGTCTCGCCGCCGAAGATGAAGATGGCGAGCAACACTACTAATGTTGAGCCTGATGTGTTGATTGAGCGGAGCAATGTGCTGTTGACACCGTCGTTCATTCTATCATACCAGCGTCTCTTTGGATAAAGGTTCACATTCTCGCGAATACGGTCGAAGATGACCACTGTGTTGTTGATGGAGTAACCTATGATGGTCAAGACAGCGGCTATGAATGATTGGTCAACCTCCATTGAGAATGGTAACACATTGTAGAACAATGAGTACATACCGATAACGATGATGGTGTCTTGTGCCAATGCAACGATTGAAGAGAGACCATACTGCCATCTCTTGAAGCGAATGGCGATGTAAATGAAGATGACAATCAATGAGATGACGACAGCCCAGATGGCCTTGCGTGTCACGTCGTCAGCGATGGTGGCGCCGACCTTTTGTGATGACATGATGCCAAGCATCATATCGCTCTTTTCACTGTCGGAGGTGAACTGGTCATAAGTCATGTTTTTGTCGAAAAACTCTTTCAAACCTTCATAGAGCAGACCTTGAATCTTAAGGTCGATTTCAGGGTCGTTGCTGTTGATTTCGTATTTTGTGGTGATTTTCACTTGACGGCTTGGGCCGTATGTCTTGACTTCTGGAGCGTCGTCCTTGAACTCTTCTACCTCTGCCAAGGCCTCGCGCACTTGAGCGACCGACACTTCCTTGTCGAAGCGGACCACATAGTTGCGACCGCCCTGGAAGTCGATGCCGAGGTTGAGACCGCGTACTGCCAGTGAGCCGAAGCTGATGACAATCATGATACCGCTAATGATGAAAGCTGTCTTGCCGAACTTGATGAAGTCGAATTTAGTGTGCTTCAAGAAGTCGCGTGTCATATTGGTTGAGAACCTGATCTTTCTGTCTTTGTCAAGCCATCTTTCGATGATGAGACGTGTGATGAATATTGAGGTGAACAACGAGGTGCATATACCGATCATCAAGGTTGTGGCGAAACCCTGAACAGGGCCTGTGCCGAACTCGAACAAGATGAAACCTGTCAAGAATGTTGTAATCTGACCGTCGAGGATGGCCGAATAAGCCGCCTTGAAACCGTCGGCGACGGCGATACGGATGCCTTTGCCTGCCGCAAGCTCTTCCTTGATACGCTCGAAGATGATAACGTTGGAGTCGACAGCCATACCCAAGGTCAGGACAATACCGGCGATACCGGGCAGTGTCAACACTGTGCCGAATGAGGCGATGACACCAAAGAAGAATAATATGTTCACGAGCAACGCGATGTCGGCTGCGAAACCGGCTTTGCTGTAGAAGAACATCATGTAGATGAGCACTAAACAGAAAGCGATGAGGAATGACCAGAAACCCGAAATGATGGCTTCCTGACCGAGAGAAGGACCGACGACATTCTCTTCGAGGATATGTGCAGGAGCAGGCAGCTTACCGGCTTTGAGGATGTTCGCCAAGTCCTGGGCCTCTTCAACTGTCATGTCGCCGCCGGAAATCTGTGAACGACCGCCGGGAATTTCATCGTTGACGACAGGGTATGAGTAAACATAGTTGTCAAGCACGATAGCCACCTGACGGCCGATGTTGTCGCCTGTCAAGCGTTTCCATGCCTTCGCACCGTCGGTGTTCATCTGGATTGTGACCTCGACACGACCGTTTTGGTCATAGTCTTGGCGTGCTTCGGTGACAACTTCGCCGCCGAGTGAACATTTGTTGTCGCGGTTGGCTTTCAACGCCACGAGGTCGATGAATTCCACATTGCTGTTAGGCGCAACGGTTGGCTTCACGCACCATGCGAATTTGAGGTTTCGTGGGAATATTGATGCGCATTGTTTCAACATCCTGTTGATATTGGCTGTGTCTTTCACCATCGCCATGCCGACGCGTGCTGTCTCTCCCGGAACCACTTGGCCGGTGTTGTTCTGGTAATATGACGGAGTGAGAAAGACATACAACGGGTTGTTTTCCTTGTATGTTTCAAGAGCTTTCTCCTGGGCTCTCTTCAACGAGTCTTCTTCTTGCATCTGGTTGAGAAGAGCCACGTCGCTTTCTTCCTCTGCTTCTTCGGCTTTCTCTGGTTTCCCTGCCTTCTCAATCTCGGCGAGATGAGCGTTGGCTTCGTCGAAATACTGATAAATCTCGTTGAATTTATATGTCTCCCAGAATTCGAGCTGTGCTGTTCCCTGCAACAGTTTGCGGACACGTTTAGGGTCTTTGATGCCTGGAAGCTCTACGAGTATGCGACCCGAGCCTTCCATCTTCTGAATGTTGGGCTGTGCCACGCCGAAACGGTCGATACGTGTTCTCAAAATCTGATATGAACGGTCGATGGCGCTGCTGGTCTCGTCTTTGATGACCTTCAACACCTCGTCGTTTGTGGAGTTGACAGTGATGCCTTTGTCTTTGAACTCATATAGGAAAATAGAGGCAAGACGCGCGTTGGGGTCGAGCTTCGTATAAGCTTCGCCAAAGAGATCGACGAAGTCCTTCTGACTCTTGAGTTGCTGCTCATTAGCGATGCGTATGGCTTCTCTGAAAGTGGCGTCGTTGCTGTGACCGGCGAGAGCGACGATGATGTCGGACACCGACACTCCCATCATGACGTTCATGCCGCCCTTGAGGTCAAGGCCGAGGTTCAACTCCTGCTCCTTGCACTTGCGGTAATCCTGCCACATGTAAATAGTAATTGTTCCCACTGAGTCGAGATAGTAAGTCTCCTTCGCTGTCTTGATGGAATCAAGATAGAACTCAAAAGCATTGTGGTCGTCATTAGCCATCTCTTTTGCTAAAGCGACAGTCTTCGGACTTTCAGCATAGGCTTTCGCTTTGCTTTCCACGTGCCTTGTCACAAACGTGAATGACAACTGATACACTGAGAAAAGCGCCAATAATAATGCCAAAAACTTAATAACTCCTTTGTTTTGCATTGTAAATCAATTTTTGTAATATTAAACTTTTTAATTAATTCTTAAAAATCAACCACTAAAATTTTTAGCGTGCAAAGATACTATATTTTTCAATGCTGACAAAATATTTTTTTTATTAATATTTTATCCATTTGAAGATTTCTTTCCATGAAACTTTTTTGCCGTACATGAGGATTCCTGTGCGATAAACTTTGCTTGCGAGCCAGGTGAACAATATGAATGTGGCGAATAACAATGTTACTGACACCGCAATCTGCCAAATTGGCACGCCGAAAGGTATTCTCAACATCATGCCGACCGGTGCGGTGAACGGTATCATCGACAGCCATAAAGCTATGGAACTGTCAGGTGCGTTGGCGATTATGGAAGAACACACCATCGGTAACACTAATATCAACGATATCGGGGTCGCGAACTGCTGTGTGTCGGTCTCGTTGTCAACAGCTGCCCCGACGGCTGCGAACATCGCCGAATAAAGGAAATAGCCTCCGATGAAGTAGAAAAGGAAACACCATAAGATGTCCTTGAAATTAATGGAGTCGATGACTTCAAATACCTCTTGTAGCATACCGGAGCCTTCGGCGGTCGCTGACGCCTCGGCAATCTGTTCCGTCATCACTGTTCCGGCTGAAAACACGTCTTGAGTGGGCAGGAATGCTGACGCGACACTATAAATGGCAAGCGTAAACACACCCCATAACAAAAACTGTGTCAACCCGACAAGAGCCACACCGATAATCTTGCCCATCATTAACTCAAAAGGCTTGACGGAACTGATGATTACCTCGACAATGCGATTCGTCTTCTCTTCGATGACACCGCGCATCACCTGGCTGCCGAAGATGAAAATGACGAAATAAATCACCAAGGCAAGAAACAGCCCGAGAATGAGCTCGAACTCGCCGAAACTCTTCTGCTCGCCGTCTTTCTCGCTCATCTTGATAGACTGCAAGTTGATGCTTGTCGCCGATGCCTTCACAATGGCGGGGTCGATTCCGGAGGCGAGCAGCTTCTGATGCTCGACAACTTGCTTCATCTGCGACCTGATATGTGATGTGAGCGACATGGGAAGCTGTTTCATGCTGTAAATCTCGGCGCTTGTCGGTACACTCAACGACGTGGCGGGAATGTAAAGCACCCCGTCATATAAACCTTCTTTCACGAGACTCTTTGCATCGTCAATGTCATTGTCTATATATAAAAAGGTGTTGATGTCGGTGTTTCCCAACTTGCCGTAAAACAACGTGGTCTCGTCGCATACTGCAATGACTCTTTTCCCGTCGAACTTCTCTTGATGCCTCATCAGTATTATCGGAAGGAACATCAAAGCGGCGAAAAACAATGGGGCAAGAAAGGTGATAAGTATAAACGAGCGTTTCCTGACGCGTGTGAGATATTCTCTTTCTATGATGATGCCGATCTTCATTGGTCGTTGATTTTATTGGTTAGATGATGAGACTAAATTGATAAATATATCGTTCATCGAAGGTAATATCTCGTTAAACGATACGAGTTCGCCTTTGTCGAGTATGTCGCGAATCATTTCGTTTGGATTTGTCGAGTTGACGGTGAGATGTGTCTCTCCGCTGCCGTCGTTGGGCCTATATACGATATCGTAGGTGTGGTTTTTATATTGTTGTTTGATGTCGTAAACGCTGCCTTCGAGGATTTTTTCACCATTATTGATGAGCATGATGTTGTCGCACAGCTCCTCGACTGACGCCATGTTGTGCGTTGAGAACAGTATGGTGGCTCCTTTGTCGCGGAGTTCTATGATTTCGTTTTTCAGTAAATTTACGTTGATGGGGTCGAATCCGGAAAACGGCTCGTCGAAAATGAGCAGTTTTGGCTCATGTACCACTGTGACGATGAACTGTACCTTCTGTTGCATGCCTTTGCTGAGCTCTTCCACTTTCTTGTCCCACCAGCTTGCTATTTCAAACTTCACAAACCAATGACGAAGTCGTTTATCGGCTTCTTTTTTGCTCATGCCCTTCAGTTGCGCGAGGTAAATGGCTTGTTCGCCGACTTTCATTTTTTTGTAAAGACCACGTTCTTCGGGCAGATAGCCTATATTGGCTATATCGCTTGGTAACAATGGATTGCCGTTGAGCAACACTTGACCTGAGTCGGGCATCGTTATCTGGTTCAGGATTCTGATGAGAGTTGTCTTGCCTGCTCCGTTAGGTCCCAGCAGGCCGTATATGCTTTCCCCCGGCACCTTGATAGAGATGTCGTTGAGTGCTTTTTTTGTGCCGTATGTCTTGGAGACGTTGTTGATTTCGAGGTAATTCATGTTTTTTTTTAGCTAAAGAAGTCTCTGATTTTATCGAATACGCCTTTGTCGTTAGCTCCCGGTTTCGGCTTGAAGTTCTCGCTTTCGAGAAGTTCTTTCATTATCTTTTCCTCTTCTTTTGACAGTTTTTTAGGGGTCCACACGTTTACGTTCACTATAAGTTCGCCCACTCTGTAACTATTTATTTCGGGCAGGCCTTTGCCTTTCACTCGGATTATGTCGCCGCTCTGTGTCCCTGCCGGGATTTTGAGGCTTATGGCGCCGCCTATGCAAGGCACCTCGACGTTGCAGCCCAATGCAGCCTGCGGTATGCTTATGAAGAGGTTGTGTATGATGTCGTTGCCGTCGCGCACGAAGTCTTTATGTTTCTCTTCTTCGATGAGTATGAGCAGGTCGCCCGCAACTCCGTTGCGGGCGCCGGCGTTGCCTTTGCCTCGCACCGACAGCTGCATGCCGTCGGCGACACCAGCCGGAATGTCGAGCTCGATGACTTCTTCGCCTTTCACGATGCCGTCGCCGTTGCATGCCGCGCATTTCTTCTTTATCACGCGACCCTCGCCGCCGCATGTCGGACAAGTGCTTACTTGCGTGAAGAAACCGGAGCGCATCACACGCTGACCGCGTCCGTCGCAGGTCTTGCATGTCTCGGTCTGTCCGTCCTCGGAACCGCTGCCCTTGCATCTCTCGCAAGGCACATATTTGTTGACCTTGACTTTCTTTTTCACGCCGGAGGCTATCTCCTCAAGCGACAGCTTCACTCGCAGACGCAGGTTGGAGCCACGGTAAACGGGCTTTTGCTGACCGCCCCCGCCGAAACCGCCGCCGAAACCGCCGCCGAAATTGAAGCCGAAGCCGCCGCCGAACAAATCGCCTAAAATGTCTCCGAACTGACTGAAAATGTCGTTCATCGAAGCGCCGCTGAAGTCCTGGCCGTTGACACCGGCATGACCGTAGCGGTCGTAGAGGGCGCGTTTGTTCTCGTCGCTCAACACACCATACGCCTCCGCGGCTTCCTTGAATTTCTCCTCGGCCTCCTTGTCACCCGGATTCCTGTCTGGATGATGTTGTAACGCCTTTTTTCTGTATGCTTTTTTTATCTCCTCAACCGTGGCGGTCCTTGAAACCTCCAACACCTCGTAGTAATCTCTTTTCTCTGCCATATTGTTACTTAATTCGTGGAAATCATTGTTAAATGCCGGTGCATACACGATTACTCGCGTCAACGCGGTCGTTATTGAATGATTCAGCAACCGACAACGACGCGTGCGTATCTGATGACCTTGCCGTTTAATTTATAACCTTTCTGAATCACGTCAATCACCTTGTCTTTCTGACCCTCGTCAGTGGCCGGAATTTGTGTCAGGGCCTCGTGCTCGTCGGTGTTGAACGGCTCGCCTACAGCTTTGATTTCTTCGAGACCTTTTTGCTCCAAAGTGCGTTTTAACTTGTTGTAAATCAACATGACACCTTCGTAATTAGCCTTGTCTTCAAGATTTTCCATGGTTGGTAACGCTCTTTCAAAATCATCGAGAATAGGGAGAAGCGCCACTATGGTGCCTTCCGCCGCCGTCTTTATCAAATCGACTTTCTCATTGGCGGTGCGCTTGCGATAATTGTCATATTCCGAGTATAAACGGAGATATTTGTCATTCAATTCATTGAATTTCTCCTCGAAGCTTTCCGTTTTCTCCTCTTTTTTTTCTTCGCCCGCTTCTATGTTCTCATTAGTCTGGTTTTGCTCTTCTTCACTTTTAATTTCTTGATTTTTCTTGTGCTTGCTCATGATATATATATATTTTATTTTTGTCTATGATAATGGAAGATGTAATCAAAATCCATGCCAAAACGCTTGGCGTGTCATTTTGGCATGAAAATTCGGATATGATGGATTTATATTCTCTCGATTTGCGCTCCGAGCTGTCTCAATCGTCCGTCGATGTCTTGATAACCTCTGTCGATTTGGTCTATGTTGTCGATGATTGATATGCCGTCGGCGGATAGGGCTGCTATGAGCAACGCCACGCCTGCGCGTATGTCGGGCGATGCCATCTTTGTCGCTTTGAGTTGATGGCTTTTGTCTAATCCGATAATGTTGGCGCGGTGCGGGTCGCAGAGGATAATCTGTGCGCCCATGTCGATGAGCTTGTCAACGAAGAACAGACGGCTCTCGAACATCTTCTGGTGGATAAGCACTGTGCCTTTTGCCTGTGTCGCCACTACAAGTACGATGCTGATTAAGTCTGGTGTGAATCCAGGCCACGGTGCGTCGGCGATGGTGAGAATGCTGCCGTCGATGAATGTCTCCACCTGATAATGCTCCTGTGCGGGAATATGGATGTCGTCTCCGATGAACTCCATCTTGATGCCGAGTTTCTTGAAAGTGCTGGGAATGATGCCTAAATCCTTGATGCCGGCGTCTTTTATCGTGATGTCGGAGCCTGTCATCGCGGCGAGACCTATGAATGAACCGACTTCAATCATGTCGGCGAGCAATCTGTGTGTTGTGCCGTGCAATTTCTCTACACCTGTAATCCTCAACAAGTTAGAGCCTATCCCGTCTATTTTGGCGCCCATGGCTGTCAGCATGCGGCATAACTGCACTAAATATGGCTCGCAGGCAGCGTTGAAGATGGTCGTTGTGCCTTTGGCCATCACCGCAGCCATCACGATATTGGCGGTGCCTGTGACAGAGGCCTCGTCGAGGAGCATGTATGTGCCCTTGAGACCGTTGTCTGGTGCCACGAGACGATAAACGTGCTCTAATCCGATGGTCTCCATCTTGGCGCCGAGATTCTGCAAGCCTATGAGGTGCGTGTCGAGACGACGGCGACCTATTTTGTCACCTCCCGGACGAGGCATGTAACCCTGTCCGAAACGTGCCAACAGTGGGCCGAGAATCATCACCGAGCCACGGAGTTTAGTGGCTCTCTCGTGAAAATCCTTGGTGTTGAAATAGTCATGGTTGATGTAGGAGGCTTGCAATGTCACCTCGCTCTTGCTCTTGCGATCGACACTGACACCCATTCCTTTCATCAAGTCGATGAGGTTGTTTATGTCGAGAATGTCGGGTAAATTGGTGATTGTCACCGGTTCGTCGGTGAGGAGCGCGGCACATAGCACCTGCATCGCCTCGTTTTTTGCACCTTGAGGGACGATGGTGCCGTTGAGCTTGCCGCCACCTGTGACTCTGAATGACGCCATGGCTTAATTCTTTCTGTTTGGACGGTTGGGATTGTTTTGCTTGGCCTGCGGCTGGCTGTTGTTCTTGCCGTTCTTCTTGCTATTGCCGCTGTTTTTTTTCTTCTGATTTTGTTGCTGCGACGAAGGCTTGTTCAAAATCTCGTTGGTCGGAATGAGTTTGGTGTCCATCGGAAGAGTGATCTCCTCGCCGGAAATCTTATACAAGTCGTCGAGGATAAGCAGGTCGTTGACAGTGTCACGGTTCCAGTTGAGATAATCGCGCTTCATTTGATTGGCGATGTTAATCAAAATGGCCTGTTTCTTCGGACCGTCTTCCATCTCCTTGACTTTCTTCACTACATCGTAAATATATTGTCCGTAATGACCGTAACGTATGTTGTTCTTTTGATAACCGACGTGTCCGGGTTTCTTCTTCTGCATCTCTGGAGTCGGGGCTGGGTATGGCCCGTCGACATCAAGCTCGTAGTTTGCGATGATGTGAAGGTGGTCCCACAGTTTGTGCATGTGGTCGTTGGACTCTTTAACCTGCGGGTTCATCTGCGCCATCACGTTGACGACGAAATAAGCCGCCTCGGTGCGCTGTTTGCGGTCTTCGATATCGTTGAGATGGCGAATCATCACCTGGATGTTGCGCCCGTATTCCGGAATCACTATCTTCTCGCGTTCTGTGTTATATTCCATAATTTAAATATTAATTCAATTTTAATCTTTTTTATCTTTCAGACGGTCTATACGCCGTCTCTTCAAACTTTAAACCATTAAAAATTATTGTTTTAAAATACTTAATTTCGCGAATTTCAACATTAACATCTTGCTGCCGCTTTCATCAAAATCGACAGACGCCTTTTTGTTAGGTCCCACACCTTCAACTTTCACTACTGTTCCTTGCCCGAATTTCTGATGAAGCACGCGCATTCCGGCTTCTATTTCTTTAGCGTCGATGGGAATGAAATCGGAAATGGAGACCTTTGGATATGATGCGGGAGATTTCGCCGCTCCGCTCCGCTCCGCTCGAAATGACGGGGCGTTAGTCGGTCGCTCGAAATGACGGGGCTCCTCGCGGGGCTTTTCGTATCTCTTGTCTCCTCTGTAAGTCCAGGCACCCCTGCCAGAAAACGGATTATATCCTCTGTCTTCTTTGATTGTGGTGCCTCTAAACGACGCCTTCTTTGTCTTTTCAATCAGCTCGGGGTCGATTTCATCAATGAAACGCGATGGCTCGCTGAGCGTGATGTTGCCCCAACGGTAACGACTTTCGGCGTAGCTTAAGATGAGCTTTGTCTCGGCTCTCGTCAATGCCACATAGAAAAGTCGGCGCTCCTCCTCAAGGTCCTCTCGAGTGCTCAGCGACTGAATCCCGGGAAAGAGGTTTTCTTCAAGTCCTACGATATAAACAAATGGGAATTCAAGACCTTTCGCGCTATGGATGGTCATGAGCGTGACATAGTCGGCGTTCTCGTCTTCTTTTTCGTCGCGGTCGGTGAGCAGCGCGACATCTTCAAGGAACTTCGGCAGGCTGACGGTGATTTGCTCGCCGGTGATTTCATCGACTTGCTTGTCGGAAAATTCCTGAATGGCGTTCATGAGTTCCTCGATGTTCTGCACTCGCATCACGCCTTCCGGACTCTCGTCTTCTTTCAAAACCTTGATGATGCCGACATTGTCTGCGATGTGTTTCGCCAACTCGAAGGCGTTCATCTTGTCTGTCTGCGTCTGGAAACTCTGAATCATGGTTGCGAAACCGCTCAACTTGTTGATTGTTCCCATGTTGAACTCCGTCGATTGCTCGTTCATGGAGCATAGTGCGTCCCAAACGGTACAGCCTCGTTGGTCGGCGATGACCTGCAACTTCTGTTTTGTGGTGTCGCCTATGCCTCTTGCCGGATAGTTGATGATTCTCAACAACGCCTGCTCGTCTGTCGGGTTGACGACGACGCGGAAATAGGCGAGGAGGTCCTTCACCTCTTTGCGGTCGTAGAACGAGAGGCCGCCGTATATCTTATAAGGTATGTCTTGTTTGCGCAACGCCTCTTCGAGCGAGCGTGACTGTGCGTTGGTGCGGTACAGGATAACGAAGTCTTTGTTGGAGAGCTGCCGCGACATCTTATAGCCGAAGATGGAGTTGGCCACGAGAGTGCCCTCCTCGTTGTCGGAAGTGGCTCGCAACAATGTGATGAGTTCGCCGTCCTCCTTGTCGGACCACACGTTTTTCTTGATTTGGTCTTTGTTGTTGGCAATCACGCTGTTTGCCGCTTTCACTATGGTCTTCGTCGAGCGGTAATTCTGCTCGAGACGAATGAGTTTCTGTTCAGGATAATCTTGCTTGAAATTCAGTATGTTCTGAATGTTCGCGCCGCGGAAGCTGTAAATGGACTGTGCATCGTCGCCCACAACGCAGATGTTCTCGCGCATCGCCGCTATGCGTTTTATTATAAGGTATTGCGCATAGTTGGTATCCTGATACTCATCTACGAGGATATATTCAAAATGTCTTTGATATTTTAAAAGGATATCCGGAAAATCGCGCAGCAGCACGTTGGTGTTGAACAGAATATCGTCGAAATCCATGGCGTTGGCGCGTTTCAGACGGCTGTTGTACGTCTTGAAAATCTCCCCTATGAGCGGCTTGTTGGCGCGGCGGTCCTGCTCCTGTATCTCGGCGTTCTCGCAGTAGTCCTCCGGTGTGTAAAGTGCCGACTTCGCCATCGAGATGCGATGCAGTATATATTTCGCCGGATATGCTTTCATGTCGATTTCTCTTTCTTTTAATATCTGGTTGACGAGTGTCTTGGAGTCGTCGGTGTCATAAATCGTAAACTCCGAGGTATAGCCTAAATGCGCTGCCTCTATTCTTAAAATCCTTGCGAAGATCGAATGGAACGTACCCATCCATACGTTGCGCGCCGCCCCTGGCTCTACAAGCTGCATGATGCGCTCCTTCATCTCCTTGGCGGCTTTGTTGGTAAACGTCAACGCCATGATTGAGAAAGGATTGATGCCCTGCTCAATCATATAGGCGATACGGTGGGTGAGGGCACGGGTCTTGCCCGAGCCCGCGCCGGCTATCACCATCACTGGGCCTTCTATCGTCGTAACCGCCTCGCATTGAGGCTCGTTCAAATGTTCAAGTATTTCTGACACGTTTCAAAAATTTTCGGTGCAAAGATACAACTTTTAGTTAAAAGCTAAAAGAGAAAAGTTAAAAGATTTTTAGCCGTTAACTTTTTCACATCATCACGAACTTTGAATAAGTTGCAGAAGCTTTTCTTTGTTGAAATTCAGTTTTGAAAACGCAAACAACTTTTTACACAAGTCTTTCAAAGAAGCTCCGATTAGAATATAATCTTTCAGGATTTTGTTGGCCCATTGACGAAACTCAACGCCTCTTGAAGTGTTGACGCGGTATCCGACAGAGATTATGGCATCAAGATTGTACAATTCGACTTTTCCGATGACTGATAATTAGATAAACCGTTATTTTCCATAAATTTCAATTTTTTAGAAACATCGCTCCAAAAATACGATATAAAACCTTGTATGTCAAGGGAAAAATTGTTAAAAATTTTTAACAATTTCTTGTCGTTTCAATCGTTTTTTTAATCAGTTTATTCCGGAAATTGCAAAAATCGGAATGAAATCAATGATGTTTTGCTTTTTGAAAATTTGGTAAAAAAGATTTGTAAATAAATACTTTAAAATAAAAATTTGTATATTTGCACCTTAAACAAAAGATAATGGATTATTTAAAATCAAACGAAATGTCGGATAAACGTTTTACGGCTTCAAATGACGATGAGCTTAGAAATATCTTTGCTGCATCATGTGTTGAATCGGCTGCAGAGGCTGAAGGTGTTAGCGCTTCGGAGATGTATGCTCGCATGAAAGCCGTTAATTTGTTTTCCGATTTGATATATCCATGTTATGATACGTTGCACACACAAAGTCGCCGTATAGTCACAGAAGATGTGCTTGAGGCTTTGCATCGCCGAGAAGCGAAGAAAGGAGTGGAGGCATGAAAGTTTATCATGGTGGCACTGAAATTATTGAACATCCTGAAGTTGACAGAGGACGAGAAGGTCTTGATTTTGGAAAAGGTTTTTATATTACTGACATTCAACAGCAAGCTGATATGTGGGCCAACCGTATGGCACGTATTCGTCTTGGCGAAGGCATTGTGAATGTGTATGAATTTGATGTCGCAACAGCAAAAACGAAATATTCATACAAGAAGTTTGAATCCTACGATATAGAGTGGCTGAAGTTCATTGTCGCAAATCGTCGGGGTGATAATGTCGTTGAGAGTTTTGATATTGTTGAAGGTGGTGTCGCCAACGACAGGGTGATTGACACCGTTGAAGCTTATATGTCAAATATGATGCCTTTGGAGATGGCATTAAAGAATCTGTCGGAGCATAGTCCTAATAATCAATTGTGTATCAGCAATCAGAAAGTGGTTGATGAGTATCTGCGTTTTGTTGAATCCTATAAAATATAACGTCATGTTAAACTCTTTGCTGATGTGGAACAAGATAGGCAGGATAGTGAGCCTGATACAGAAAGACCTTGGCATCAGTCCGGAAGAGGCGCTGGATATGTTCTATCGCTCCCGCACAAATGAGTTGATGCGCGACCCGTCAACAATGCTTTACACTTTCGGTGACAGATATTTGGCCGATGAAGTGATGATGAATAAGTGATTTGTTTTATTCCGGAAATTGCAAAAATCGGAATGAAATCAATGATGTTTTGTTTTTTAAAAATTTGGTAAAAAAGATTTATGAATAAATACTTTTAAGTGAAAATTTGGATATTTGCACCTCGACAGTAAAACAAAAAATTAAAAGAAATAGGAATAAAAGAGCATTAAGAAACATATAAAATGATAAGCGTTTTTGCTTTTCTTGGCATACCCGAAATCGCCAAAAACGGTTTTCTGACACCAAATCTGGTCAAACAGAGGATAAGGCCGTATACGGTGACCACCGGGTTTGGTGAATAAAAATATGTATATCTTTTCAGCGACTTGAACAACATCGTGTAAAAAAAAAACATTCTTCACGTCATTTCGACCGGAGCGATAGCGGAGTGGAGAAATCTTCTACTAACGTTAACAAACAAAAAAGTTTCCAAAATTTTCTTTTTGTTCCAAAAACTTTGTAATTTTGCAAGGTTAAACGATAATTTTTAAAAGAAAGAGTAAAGTAAAACAAATTTAACATATTGTAAAACAAAGCATTAGCTATTATTTCGCGTTTGCCGAAAACCCTGCAAGATTAACGGAGATAAAACACGAAAATAATAAGTGAAGGTTTGCCAATATGCGGGCAGACTTTTGACGAAGTATAATAAGCAATGCTCATACCCAATGGTGTGAGTACTTATTTTCGTCAAAGGTCTCCTTGCAGGGTTGCCTTGGTAACGCAATAAGGAAAGCACCTTTTTCTTTTTGCGTTTGCGGATTGATAGCATTGCCCAATCTATCAATCTATTATGGCAGGCAACGTTAATCTTCATGCGGCAAGTAAAGCCAAAAAAGATGAGTTCTACACACAACTTGTGGACATTGAAAATGAATTGAAACACTATAAATCTCATTTCAAGGATAAAGTTGTTCTTTGTAATTGTGATGACCCACGTGTTAGCAATTTTTTCCACTATTTCAGCTACAATTTTGAAGCACTTGGCTTAAAAAAGCTTATCACAACATGTTATAAGAACCAAAACAGAGATTTATTCAGTCAAAACGATTCTGAGAGAGCTATATGGCTTGAGTATTTTGGCGATAAAAATGGTAATCGGGTGCCCGACCCAGAAGAAATCGGCATTCATTATTTTAATGGCGATGGTGATTTCCGCTCAACTGAATGTATCGAATTGTTGAAAGAGGCTGATATTGTGGTGACAAATCCGCCCTTTTCATTGTTTAGAGAGTATGTTGCACAACTTATAGGATACGATAAGAAGTTTATTATAATAGGAAATCAAAATGCTATTACAAACAAGGATTTCTTTCCTTTGATAAGAGATAATAAAATATGGCTTGGTTATGGTTTTAAAGGAGGTGCCGGACATTTTTACAGCAAATATGAGGATGTGGCTACTGCGGGTGACCATAGGGAGGGAATGATTCGTGTTTCTGGTGTTAATTGGTTTACTAATTTAGAGATACAGAAACGAAATGAAAGCTTGATTTTGTTTAAAAAGTATAATCTTGATGATTATCCGAAATATGATAATTATGATGCAATAAATATAGACAAAACTTCAGATATTCCAATTGATTATACTGGCTTTATGGGAGTTCCAATAACATTTATGGATAAATATAACCCGGCACAATTTGAAATATTGGGCATCTGTGCTGGTAATAGCAGATTGAATAAGTTTTATGGAATTGTTCCTTATACACCTCATCCAGAAGACAGAGGAGGTTGCGCTGTGCTAAATAATAAAAGGGTATATAGTCGTATTCTAATTCGTCGCCGACTTGTTCAATACCGGCAACCCGAAGCCGAACTTCCGATGGCGGCTGAGAAATTTGAGAAATATTAAAACTTCATATCATGGAAATAGAACTGCATAAAATAACAGTCCGCGAGCTTACAGAAGGCTATCAGGACAACAACGAAAACGGAGTGCGCGCATACAGCGGCAAACTGGATGTGCGACCGCCTTACCAGCGTGAGTTTGTGTATGGCGAGAAGGAACGCAACGCCGTAATCGACACGCTTACACAGGGCTTCCCGCTTAACGTAATGTATTGGGCCACAAGGGAAGACGGCACATTCGAGATTATCGACGGACAGCAGCGCACCATCAGCATCTGCCAGTATGTGACAGGCGACTTCGCCTTCGATTTCCGCTATTTCCATAATCTCAAAGACGACGAGAAGGAGCAGGTTCTCAACTACGAGCTTCAGGTGTATATATGCAGCGGCGCCGACAGCGAGAAACTGAAATGGTTTCGCACCATTAACATCGCCGGAAAGGAACTTACGGAACAAGAACTGCGTAACGCTGTTTATGCCGGCCCGTGGGTGAGCGACGCCAAGCGTTATTTCAGCAAAAACGGCGCCCCGGCTGCCAAGATAGGAGCCGATTACCTGACAGGCTCGGCTATCCGTCAGGAATATCTGGAAACAGCAATCAGTTGGATATCAGACGGAAACATTGAGGTGTATATGTCGAACCATCAGCACGACCCGGGCGCTGCGCCGTTGTGGCAGTTTTTTCAGTCGGTGATAACATGGGTCGAGACTACGTTCCGCCCTGCCAAGGAGCGCAAGAAGATTATGAAAGGCGTCGGTTGGGGCTTTCTCTATAAGCAATACAAAGATCGAATTTTTGATTATCAGAATATTGACACTGAAGTGAGTCGCCTGATTCTCGATGACGACGTCACCAAGAAAACAGGTATTTATCCATATCTTTTAACAGGAAAAGAAAAACATCTCTCCATTAGGGCGTTCACCGATGCACAGAAACTGTCGGCATACGAGCGTCAGCAAGGCGTATGCGCCGACTGCTGTCGTCATTTCGAATTGAATCAGATGGAAGCCGACCATATTACGCCGTGGTGCGATGGTGGACGAACTGTCGCCGAAAACTGCCAGATGCTATGCAGGGAGTGCAACAGAAGAAAGAGCGGGAAATAATCTGTTGAGGTTTTAACAAAAACAATATTATAATATGGAAAATTTGCATAAAAACCATATTGTAATATTGTTTTTGGCTCATAATTGACGAATAAATCCGGTGAATATATGGTTTTGTTCACCGGATTTATTAATAAGGGAAAGACGTGTTAAAAGTTTGTTGATTTTAACTATCTTTGCAACCAGATTTGAAACCAAATCAGCATCGTAAAACAAAATGATCAAATGGACGGGTGTTCACAGAAATGTGAAAGGATTTTTATTGTTTAACGTTAGGCTGTAAAGGAGGCCTTGATATTAAAAAATGGAAAAGAAATTAACAAATTATCAACCAACGGAAAAGTCCGTGGTTATTTATAAAAGCGAAGACGATACCATTCAACTTGAAGTGCAACTGGTTGATGAGACCGTATGGCTTACTAGACCTCAAATGGCAAAACCATTTGATACGACACCTCAAAATGTCACAATGCATGTTGGTAATATATATGATGAAGAGGAGTTGTATGAGGAGTCAACTAGTAAGGATTTCTTACTAGTTCAAAATGAGGGCGGAAATGAAAAAAGACGAAAAGCGAAGTTCTATAATCTCGATGTGATTATATCTGTTGGATATCGTGTAAAAAGTAAGCGTGGCACACAATTCCGAAAATGGGCAAATGCCGTTCTGAAAGATTATCTGCTAAAAGGATATGCTATAGATACCAGGATAATGCATCTTGAGGAAAGAATTGACAACCGTTTGATAAAACATGAAAATCAAATTAATGAGTTGACAAATAAAGTTGACTTTTTTGTAAAATCATCTCTTCCTCCGGTGCAAGGCGTTTTCTGCGACGGACAAATTTTCGATGCATATAAGTTTGTCACCGACCTGATTAAACGCGCCAAATCTTCAATAATCCTTATTGACAATTACATAGATGAAACTGTTTTAACTATGCTTGATAACCGAAATGCTGGCGTCTCGGCAACGATTTACACTGCTCGTTTTTCTGAAAAAATGAAACTGGCATTAACGAAGCATAATTCACAGTATCAGCCAATAAACATTGAGGTTTTCAACAAATCTCACGATAGGTTTCTGATAATCGATGACGATGTTTACCTCATAGGGGCATCGTTAAAAGATTTGGGAAAGAAGATGTTCGGGTTTTCGAAAATGGAAATAGGGAAGGAGAGAATCATGTTGATTTTATGAGATTTCTCCACTTCGCTTCGCTCCGGTCGAAATGACGGAGAAGAAATGTTCCAGTCGAAATGACGGAGAAGAAATGTTCCGGTCGAAATGACGGAGAAGAAATGTTCCGGTCGAAATGACAGGTTAAAAGTTCATTGTTAAATTCACTTTCACATCCGGATGCAGCGATTTCCCAACCGGGCAGGTGTCGGCGGCGTGTTTGAGCATCGCTTTCTGGGCGTCGGTATAGTCGTTTTTCGGGAAGGTGATGGTGATGTCGATTTGTCCGATGCGGCGCGGGTCGGCGGCCATGGTCTTCTGTACCTCGTAGGTGGCGCCGTCGATGCTGAAACCTTTGCTCTGTGCTGTGATTCCCATGATTGTCATCATGCAGCCTGCCAGTGCGGCGCATGCCAGGTCGGTGGGAGAGAAGGCCTCGCCCTTGCCGTGGTTGTCGGCAGGAGCGTCAGTTATTATGGTGTTTCCTGACTGCAAATGCGTCATCTCGTTGCGCAAATTGCCCTTGTAAGTTCCTTTTATTGTTGCCATGATATGATGATTTAAATTTCTGCAAAGATACAAAAAATATTTTTTTAAAAATTTTGTCGAACGTATCGGAAAATGTTGTAGTTTTACAGCGCATCTGTAGGATGTGGATTTTTAAATCCCTCTTTTTTTGATTTGCATCTTTAATAATAAAAATAGAAGGCTCTAATATGAAGAAAAAGGAAAAATCATTAAAACTTTTTTCGGAGGAAACTTAGGATACCATGGCCATGGCAGTTGTTTACGGAGGAGAAGCACCAAATAATTGTCATGGGGCAAACTGCGTTGCCGGATGTGGCTGCTCTGGTAGTAATAACGCAACTGTTTGTGGAATTGTTGTCAATGTAAATGTCGGCTTGGCTTGTGGCAAATGCGAGAATGGCGGTCCACAATCATAGCTTTTTGTGTATAATACGCTGATAGTTAATTGTGTGTTATTGTTTTGTGTGGTGTTTTTTGTGCTATGATTAGTTGGGGAATTTAACTAATATGATTTACAAAGTTAGCAGATACAATTATTTGATTGACTACAAAGGTAAAAAATTGCTTTTTAACGGTCTGAATGGTTCTGGATTTCTTATGCGGATTTCTGAATGGAAAAACGTTGAAATGCTTATGGATGATTTGCTTTTATTTGAACATAATTACCCAATAGAGTTCAGTCAATTCAAACAATTGGGATATATCATTGAAAAAGAATTTGACGAATTGGCCTATATAAAATATAAAAACAAAATCATAACACATTCTACCGATCGTTTTCTATTAATTATCAATCCGACCTTGGAATGTAATTTTCGTTGTTGGTGTTGTTATGAAGAGCATCGTCACGGTCGTATGTCAGAAGAAACGGTTGGGTCGATAAAAATGCTTATAAAACGAAAAATCGAGGAAACTGGCATTAAGTCATTGGAGTTAAATTGGTTTGGTGGTGAACCCCTTCTGTATTTCAATGATATTGTGTTGACAATAAGCCAATATGCGAAAGATATTTGCGACAATCACGGCGTCAATTTTACTAATGGAATTACTACAAATGGTTTTTGCATTGACGATGAGATGATTAAAAAAATGAATGAGATAAGATTGTATAACGTTCAAATTACATTGGAGGGCAATCGCGAGCGACATAACAAGATAAGAAACAGCAGTGGTGAAGCGTCATACGACAAAATTATCAATAATATTAATTTGTTGTGTTCAAATATTCCCAACGCCAGAGTCAACGTGCGAGTCAATTATGACGAAGCAACATTTAAGAAGAGTTTGACCGACATATTGGATGACTTCTTGCCAGACATACGTTCTCGACTTGTTATTGACCTTCATCGTGTCTGGCAAACATTTTCAAGACTTGAGACAAGGGAAAAGGCGGACAAAAGTATAAGCAACAAGGGTCTGGATGACTTTATTTCAATGGCAAAAGATAAAGGATATATGATTCGTTGTGGAGGTGCTTTAAGCACTATAACATTCTGCAACTGTTATGCCTGCAGGGTGAACTATGCTTGCATTAACTTTGACGGTCGAGTGTATAAATGTACCGCTCGTTCATTTGGTGATGATGATTGTGTGGGGCAACTTCTGGATGACGGAAAAATAGCATGGAATGAGTCTCGATTGAGCAGGCTATATGGTTTCTCTCCATTAGAAAATAAACAATGTATGGAGTGTAGGTATCTGCCATTGTGCATGGGTCCATGTCCACAACATTACATGGAAAACGAACATGAGGTCAATTGCATACTAAACAATATGGAAAGAAATATTGAAAATAAAATTATTGATTTCTATGAAGAGTCCTTGCACTTGAAAAAATTAAACAATCATAAATCTGAAACTAAAATATCGTAGTGTTTTATTATAAATTATAAATAAATGTGACCATGAAAAAACATCTTGTAATCATCTTTCTGTCGCTGCTTGTTTCTGCGGTTTACGCCCAAAACGGTGAGTCGTGTATTTCCGGACAATTGACTGATGAAAACATGAATCCCATTCAATTTGCCAATGTCGCGCTGTTTCGTTCAGGCAGCGACGGCATGATAGAGGGAACTGCCACCGACAGCGTAGGCCTTTTCCGTTTCAATGTCAATGAGGGCAAATACATCATAAAAGCTTCCGCCATAGGATATGAGAACCTGTCGGTCCTATGCGGAACAGGCGACCTTGGGCGGCTGACCATGACAGGCAAGTCGGAGAAATTAGAAGAAGTGACGGTGGTAGGCGCACGTGTGACAGAAGAAGCAGACCATTTCGTGGTGCTGCCCGACCCCAAGGAGGCAGATGTCGCGGGAAGAAATCTTGAACTGCTCGACATGCAGCAACTTCCAGGACTAAAAGTTGACGTGGCACTCCAAAACATTACGGTTGACGGCGGCTCGCCGATTTTGCAGATAAATGGAAAGGAAGTCTCAATGACGCGTTTCTGCAACATAAAGGCTGACAAAATCAAACGCATAGAATACAGCAACAACCCGGGTATCCGCTATCTCGACCGCGGGGCTTCTGGTATTATCAATGTCATAATGAAAGAGCAAGAAGACGGAGGCAGTGTCATTGGCAGATTGTCGTCGGCCATCACGACGGGAATGGTTGATGGATACGTCTTCGGATCATACCATAGAGGTAGATCTGAATTGTCGGTGCAGTATAGTATCAGCCATCGCAACTACAACGATGTTCCATACGTGATGGAGGACCACTATTATCAAGAGTCACTCCGGAAAGTTGACAGACTGCAGGAAAGCCAAAGCCCATTCCGATACACAGACCACAGTGTGACAGCAGAATACACGTTCCAAGCCAACGACAGTACCACATTCGTCACTTCATTGCGAGGCGTCCTGGGCGATAGCCATTGGAAATGGAGTGGAAACATGATTGAATCTGACAACGGACGCATCGACACATCTGCCATGGGAAGACAGACGGATCGAAACTACAAAATGCCGACACTGGATATCTTCTATTCCCAAAAGATGAGAAACAGGCAGAAAATAGAGTTCAATGTTGTTGGCCAATACTCATCATCAGGTTATGCCAACGATTTGGTTTATACAAGAGCCGATACAACCGAGAAATATCAGACACAAGTTGACAATTATGGTTATGTTGTGTCGTCTGAAGGTGTTTACAGCAAGCAATTCAATAAAATCAACACGCGTTTCGGCTTGCAATACCAACATAATTTCGCCCACAACGATTATGTCGTATATAACACCGTTTCGGAAATGTCAAAGGATAATCTGTACCTATACGGGGAAATACAAGGCGATTTGTGGGAAACAGTCAATTACTCAATCGGCACGGGCATGAAATTGTTCTCTGTCGTCGAAGGCAGCGCCAATAAAAAATATATTAGGAATTTGAGTTCCGCTCGGCTAAATTGGCGTATAAACAGCAGTTGGTCGTTGACAGCAAGTGCCAATTTTGCCCCATCATTGCCATCATTGAGTTCTATGTCAACCGTGATGCAGAAAATCGATGATGTGGAGGCCACAGTCGGAAACGCTGACTTGAAACCTTCCGACCAACTGTCGGGAAGATTGCTCGCGCGCTACGTCCACTCCAAAGGCTGGTTCGTCAATGCTGTTGTGGGAAGCTATCATTTTTTCAATCCCATCGTAAACACATACTATTATGACCATGGCAGCGATTTGTTTGTCAGTTCGCCAATAAACGCGAATTATTACAATTGCATGTATTTTTCTTTTGAGACGGGTGTCCGCCAGCTCTTCAAACACATAAACATCTCTGTTTACGGCACGCTGAGGAGAGACAAGTCTGTGGGAGAAACTTTCTCACATTCAAACGACAACTTCGGCAGCGGAGTCAACGCGCAGGCATACTGGCAAAAATTTGTGATGGGGTGCAATTTCGACATGACTCCAAGTTGCTCGTTGAACGGCGAGGAGTTGTGGTATAATGAGATGTCCCAAAATATCTACTTGCAATACGCATGGAAAGACTTCTATTTTACCGTCAATTGGCATTGTCCGTTCAACAAAGACGGATATAAATACGAATCAAAGGGATTGTCAGCGATTCATCAATACCATCACACCAACTGGACAGCGAGTAACGGCAACATGGTGACTGTTGGGGTCGCTTGGCAGATAAACTATGGCAAGTCGTTCGTGAAAGGAAGGAAGACTCTTTGGAACGGAGGTTATGATGACGGAATGGTGAAACAGAAATAGGCGCGATGCGATTCCATTTCACACGTCAACCCGATGCCATGGATTGTGGACCAGCTTGTTTGAGAATGGTTTCCGAATATTATGGCAGGAAGTATTCTCTCGATATTTTGAGAACTTATTCCGCGCTGGCTATTTTCTGAAATATAAGCGTTATTTCTTGCAACTTGTTATCGGACTACTGCTTGGTTGTTTGTTGCAACTTGTGCTGCCTTTCCTGACGCAAGCCATTGTTGATGCTGGAATAAGTCAAAAAGACCTCGGTTTTGTTTGGCTTGTGCTTATTGCACAATTGATGCTCCTCTTCAGTCAAACTGCTATCGACTTCATTCGCCGCCGGATATTGCTGCACATCAGCACACGCATCAATATATCGTTAATATCAGACTTCTTCATCAAACTCATGAAACTTCCTATGAAATTTTTCGATACTAAACTAATCGGCGACTTGCAGCAACGCATCCACGACCATGAACGTGTCGAAAGATTTCTCACGGTGCAGACGCTTAATATCATATTTTCATTGTTTAGTTTCATTGTATTCGGCATAGTTCTACTGGCATACAACATAAAAATATTTATTGTCTTCATTGCCGGAAGCATACTTTATGGCATCTGGATATGCCTCTTTCTAAACAAACGCCGCGCTTTGGATTATCTGTATTTTGAGAAACAAGCCGACAACAACAATATGATTTTCCAACTTCTACGTGGAATGCAAGAGATAAAGCTGCAAGGTTGCGAGCAGCATAAACGGTAGCAGTGGGAGGACACCCAAGCCGACCTTTTTGATGTGAACATGAAAACACTCACCTTGCAACAATATCAGCAGGCTGGCAGCGTGTGTATCAACGAGTTGAAGAACATACTTACGACAGTACTTGCGGCGGCTTCGGTAATACATGGCGAAATGACGCTTGAAATGATGCTTGCTGTTCAATACATAATTGGACAACTAAACAGCCCCGTGGAACAATTGGTGGGATTCGCATACCAATGGCAGGACGTGTGCATAAGCATAGAACGAATGAATGAGATACATACAAAACAAAATGAAGAAAACACAGAAAGGACAATCTCCTCGGTAAGTAACAATGATATCGAAATCAAACATTTGTGCTTCAAATATAATGATGCCGATACTGACTATGTCCTTGACGACATAAGTCTTGACATTCCTAAGGGTAATGTCACGGCTATTGTCGGGACAAGTGGAAGCGGCAAGACAACTCTCTTGAAACTTCTTCTTGGATACTATCCACCTAATAGAGGCTCAATCCATGTCGGAGGTAAAGATTTAAATTGTATTAATTTAAAATGGTGGCGCAGTATGTGTGGCGCAGTAATGCAGGATGGATTTATGTTTTCGGAAAGCATAGCGCGAAACATAGCTGTTTCTGATGAGGAAATAGATGTTAAACGCATGATAAATGCTGCACAAATAGCAAACATTGCCGAATACGTTGATTCACTACCACTTAAATATAACACTGTAATAGGTCAAGACGGACAAGGATTGAGCCATGGACAATGTCAACGTATTTTGATTGCAAGAGCCGTTTATAAAAATTCACAATTCCTTTTCTTTGATGAGGCCACCAACACACTCGATGCTAACAACGAGCAAACAATTATGAAAAATCTCAAGGAATTTTACAAAGGCAAAACAGTTGTCATTGTGGCTCATAGACTTTGTACAGTGAAACAAGCTGACAACATCGTGGTGCTTGAAAGCGGGAGAGTCGTCGAACAGGGCAGCCATTCAGAGCTTGCAAAACTCAAAGGAAAATACTACTCGCTGGTAAAAAATCAACTTGAACTTGGAAATTAGGATTACTATATATGTAATATGTCAGAGATAGAAGAAATAGAATTGCGTAGTGAAAGAGTCAGGAACATTGTGGGCAAAATCCCACCGGCCATCGACCGTTATGGCATAACAGTCATAGGACTGGTTCTTGCAATGATTGTTGCGGTCTCAATGTTAATACCGTATCAGAGGATAATATATTTCACAGTTATAGCCAACGACCCTAATCCGTCAACGTGCGTTGCCTATGTCGAACCACAAATTAAACAACAACTGCGGACAGGAATGAAGGTCTCTATTGACGTTCATGGTTTGAAAACGGAAGGCATTATCACATCCATGTCCGAAAAACGTGTCAACGGGTTTCATAAAGTACAAATTTCCTTACATGAAACTTATGAGATAATATCATTGTCAGAACTGCAGGCATCAGTGATACTTTCAGAAAAGAGTTGGTTCGAGACGTTTTTTAGCAGATGATTGTCGCCAAGAGCATTGCTCCGCAACCATGAAAAACCTCCTGACGCATGCTGGAATAGAATCAACAACTATGTATCTTAATTAATACCATTGGTTGAATCGCACTTGTCGGCAATGCCGTGAATTTGTTGCTGGCATATAATCTCAAAAAAGCATGAGACTTCTTATGTCGTTTGCTGGTAAATTCAGATAGGCGGTAAATTTCTTGGGGTCTGCCTGATGAGTCGTAGGTTGCAATGTTGCCATTGCTTGAGTTTTCAAATCGCTATGTATTCAGGCTTTAAAATTATGCTGCCAATGTGCCAAAACAAGGCGTTCGGAGCAGGGTGAAAAATAATTTGATTTTTTTTTGAAAAAAATGTTGTATGTAAAGAAAAATATTGTAATTTTGCACCCCGAAAAAGGTAGTAAATGTTGCCTCATTTACCAATAGTAAGGACCTGATAAAGAAAACGCTATAGGTTCTTACACCGTAAGTCGCTCAAACTCAAATCATTAGACTTCGGTGTGTTTTGATAAACAAAGTCCATGTCGTGACTTGTCAAATCCTTACTATGTAGTGAAATGCTTCAGGAATTACCGTTTTTTAGTGGTGATAAGAGAGAAAAATATCTATCAAACAATAAAAATAATAATTTAAAAATTAAAGAATGCCAACGATTCAGCAATTAGTCCGCAAAGGACGTCAGAAATTGGAAGACAAGAGTAAATCTCCTGCCTTGGATTCTTGCCCGCAACGCCGCGGTGTTTGTGTCCGTGTTTATACCACGACACCTAAAAAGCCTAATTCGGCAATGCGTAAAGTGGCGAGAGTGCGTCTGACAAACCAGAAGGAAGTCAACGCCTATATCCCCGGCGAAGGCCACAACTTACAGGAACACTCAATCGTCATGATTAGAGGCGGCCGTGTGAAAGATCTTCCGGGTGTGCGTTATCACATCATCCGCGGTGCATTGGATACCGCCGGTGTTGACGGTCGCCGTCAGCGTAGATCAAAATACGGTGCCAAACGTCCTAAAAAAGCAGCAGCAAAGAAGTAAAAATCAGTAAATGCTTAAGAAATGAGAAAAGCTAAACCAAAGAAAAGAATCATCCTTCCGGATCCAAAGTACGGTGATGTCGCAGTTACTAAATTCGTGAACAACATCATGCTGAAGGGTAAGAAAAACCTCGCATACGAGATTTTCTACCAGGCAATGGACATTGTGCAGGAAAAACTTCAAGAAGATCCTGTCGAAGTGTGGAAGAAAGCATTGGCAAACGTTACCCCGCAAGTCGAGGTTAGAAGCCGTCGTATCGGTGGTGCGACATTCCAGATCCCGTCAGAAATCCGTCCTTCACGTAAACAGAGCATAGGCATGAAGAACCTTATCGGCTACGCCCGCAAACGTCATGAACGCTCAATGGGCGAGAAACTCGCAGGCGAAATCATGCAGGCTTACAAAGAAGAAGGCTCGGCTTTCAAGAAGAAGGAGGAAATCCACAGAATGGCAGACGCTAACAAGGCGTTCTCGCATTTCAGATTCTAAATTCTATTAATATTAATAAGGTATAAGAAACAATGACTAACGATCTCCATAATACAAACCTCGCTCTGACGCGTAACATCGGCATCATGGCTCATATTGATGCCGGCAAGACGACGACAACGGAGCGCATACTGTATTATACGGGTCGCAATCATCGTATCGGCGAGGTTCACGACGGCGCGGCTACTATGGACTGGATGGTTCAGGAACAAGAGCGCGGTATCACGATAACCTCCGCCGCCACTACGGTTTACTGGAATCTCAACGACGACCAGTTCAAAATCAACATCATCGACACTCCCGGCCATGTTGACTTCACTGTTGAAGTGGAGCGCTCGCTCAGGGTTCTCGATGGTGCGATAGCGATATTCTGCGCGGTTGGCGGAGTTGAGCCTCAATCAGAGACAGTGTGGCGACAAGCCGACAAATATAACGTGCCACGCATCTGTTTTGTCAACAAAATGGACCGTAGTGGCGCTGACTTCTATAAAGTCATCGGACAAATTAAAGAACGCCTCAACGCCAACCCAATAGCAATCCAAATCCCGATAGGCGAGGAGGATGACTTCGTTGGTGTGATAGACCTTGTTAAGAACAAAGCTCTCGTTTGGGACGAAGATGAGCTCGGCACCCAATTCGACCTCGTCGATATCCCTGCGGAACTGGCTGATTTAGCAGCAGAATATCGCCTTAAACTTTTAGAAGGCGTTGCTGAAAACAATGAAGAGCTCCTTGAAAAATTCATGGAAGACCCTGAAACCATCACAGAGGAAGAGATTTACGCGGAATTAAGAAAGGCAACATTGGAATCGCGTATGTGCCCTGTGATGTGCGGAGCCTCATTCAAGAACAAAGGAGTACAACCTCTCCTCGACGGTGTAGTCCGCTACCTTCCAAGCCCGCTTGACATCGACTGTGTGACAGGCGTCAATCCGAAGACAGAAAAAGAAGAAATCCGCAAAGCAGATCCGAAAGAACCTTTCTGCGCACTTGCATTCAAAATCGCGACAGACCCATACGTAGGCAAACTCGCGTTCTTCCGTGTCTATTCAGGCACCATGAACGCCGGTCAGGTCGTTCTCAATGTCTCCACAGGCAAACGGGAGCGAATCCTCAAGATAGTGCAGATGAACGCCAACAAACAGATGCCTCTTGAAACTATCGAGGCTGGTGACATCGCCGCCGCTGTGGGATTTAGAGAGATTAGAACAGGTGACACCCTCGCTGTTGAGAATAAACCTATTATCCTTGAGAATATCAAATTCCCGGAACCCGTCGTGCAAATCGCTGTCGAACCCAAGACACAAGCCGATATGGAGAAACTTTCCAACGCTCTCTATAAACTCCAGGAAGAAGACCCCACATTCAAAGTCGCTACCGACGAAAACTCGGGCCAGACAATAATCTCGGGCATGGGCGAACTTCATCTTGACATCATCGTTGACAGACTTAAACGCGAGTTCGGCGTTGAGATTAACGAGGGTCAGCCGCAGGTGGCGTACAAAGAATCGTTCACACAGACAGTTCGTTTCCGCGAAGTCTATAAGAAACAGACTGGCGGCAAAGGCAAGTTCGCCGATATTGAGTTTGAGATCGGTCCGGCCGACAACGGAATGTCAGGATTACAGTTTATCAACGATGTGAAAGGCAACAGCATCCCGAAAGAATACTTCCCGGCAATAGAGAAGGGCTTTAGGGGTTCAATGTCTAATGGTATCCTCGCTGGATTCCCAATGGATTCGGTCAAAGTGCGTCTTATCGATGGCAGTGCCCACCCTGTTGACAGCGATGACCTTTCTTTTGAGTCGGCGGCACGTGTCGGCTTCAAGGAGGCTGGTGCCCAGGCAGGGTCGGTCGTGATGGAACCAATCATGAAGGTCGAAGTTCAAGTGCCGGCCGATTATCTCGGTGACGTGACCGGCGACCTCAACAGACGCAGAGCCGTTTTGCACAACGTGGACATGGAGCACGGGCTCCAGATAGTGAGAGCCGATGCCCCTCTCGCGGAAATGTTCGGATATATCACGACACTTCGCACATTGACACAAGGCAGAGGCACATTCAACATGGAGTTCAGCCATTACGCAGAGGTCCCTCCAGCGCTCGCCGACATCGTAATCAAGAAAGCAAAAGGTATTTACTTCTTCTTTTAATCAATAGGAGTCGAAACGTTAACGAAATAAATAATTAAAAATAAATAAATTAAACAAAGGTCTTATGAGCCAAAGAATTAGAATCAAATTAAAGTCGCACGATCACAACTTGGTTGACAAGTCAGCCGAGAAGATTGTGAAAACCATCAAAATGACTGGTGCAGTCGTCAGCGGTCCCATTCCGCTTCCGACCGACAAAAAAATCTACACTGTTTTGCGCTCCACATTCGTTCACAAGAAATCACGTGAGCAGTTCGAGTTGTCGTACTACAAGAGATTGTTGGACATCTACAACGCCACTTCTCAACAGATTGATGCTTTGATGAAATTGGAGATGCCTAATGGCGTGGACGTAGAAATTAAATTATTGTAAAACTATCTAGTAATTAACAGCTTAAATTAGTAGCAATGTCAGGAATACTAGGAAAAAAGATTGGGATGACCAGCGTGTATGATGCCAACGGCAAAAACGTGCCGGTGACAGTCATCGAGGCAGGTCCATGTGTAGTAACCCAAGTAAGAACGAAAGAGAAAGACGGTTACGAAGCTATCCAATTGGCGTTTGACGAGAAGAAGGTGAAGAACACCTCCAAGGCTATGCAGAAGCATTTTGAGAAAGCCGGGACAACGCCCAAGAAATTGGTTAGAGAGTTCACTCGTTTCGAGGCAGGTCACAGAAAAGGTCTGGGAGAGACAATTACCGTCGAAGTGTTCATGGAAGGCGAGTTCGTTGATGTCAGCGGCATCAGCAAAGGTAAAGGCTTCCAAGGTGTAGTGAAACGTCATCATTTCAATGGCGTTGGACAAGCGACTCACGGTCAGCATAACCGTTTGAGAAAACCAGGTTCAATCGGAGCTTGCGCTTATCCTGCGAGAGTTTTCAAAGGATTGCGTATGGGTGGTCAAATGGGAAACCATAAAGTGAAGGCCATCAACCTCCAAATTGTGAAAATCGTTCCGGAAAAGAATTTGTTAGTAGTAAAAGGTTCGGTACCGGGAGCAAAGAACGGCTATTTAAAAATTGAGAGATGGAGTTAGAAGTTTTAAAGATTACCGGAGAATCAACAGGACGTAAAGTCCAGTTAAACGAGAACATCTACGGCATCGAGCCAAATGATCATTGCATCTATCTTGATACGAAGCAATATTTGGCGGCTCAGCGTCAGGGCACACACAAGGCCAAGACACGTAGCGAGATATCAGGCAGCACACGCAAGTTGTTCCGTCAGAAGGGCACAGGCGGTGCGCGTCGTGGTGACATCAAATCACCATTGTTAAGAGGTGGTGGCCGCGTGTTCGGACCACAGCCGCGTGACTACAGTTTCAAGTTGAACAAGAAGGTGAAACAGCTCGCACGCCGTTCGGCTCTTACATACAAGGCACAAGGCAACGAGATAGTGATCCTCGAAGACTTCACATTTGACACAGTCAAGACAAAGAAGATGATCGAAGTCTTGAACAATCTTAAAGTGAATGGTGGCAAGAACTTGTTCGTTTTCCCAGAGACAAACATAAATGTTGTGTTGTCAGCAAGGAACATCCAGCGCACAAATGTTGGACTTGCCCGTAACCTCAACACTTATGATATTCTGAATGCCAAGAAGCTCTTCATCACAGAAAGCTCACTTGCGATTATCGATGAAATTCTTGGATAAACCTTAAAAAGATTAGAGAGATGATTATCATTAAGAAACCTGTTATTACGGAAAAGATGACCGCTATCAGCGAGAAGCTGAACCGGTACGCATTCATCGTTGATGTCCGCGCCAACAAGCTGCAGATCAAACAGGCCGTTCAGGACCTCTACGGCGTTCAGGTGGCTGCCGTCAACACTATGAGATATGAAGGAAAGCTCAAGTCGCGTTATACAAAGGCCGGTATGATTGAAGGCAGAAGAGACGCTTTCAAGAAGGCTATCGTGACTTTGGCTAAAGGTGAAACAATTGACTTTTTTAGCAACATTTAAAGATGGCTTTAAAGAAATATAAACCAACAACTCCAGGTCAGCGCTTCAAAGTTATCAGTGCGTTTGACGACATTACGACCAACAAGCCGGAGAGATCGTTGCTTGCTCCTAAGAAGAGCACCGGCGGCCGTAACAATACTGGAAAAGAGACTGTCCGCAACATTGGCGGCGGTCATAAGCAGAGATACAGAATTATCGACTTCAAGCGCGATAAAGACGGTATCAAGGGAATCGTCAAGACTATCGAGTACGATCCTAACCGCACAGCACGCATCGCGTTGGTGGTTTACACCGACGGCGAGAAGCGTTACATCATCGCGCCTCAAGGCTTGAAGGTCGGACAAGAGGTGATGTCAGGCAAGGATGCCACTCCGAATGTCGGTAACACATTGTTCTTGAGCGATGTCCCGTTCGGTACAATCATCCACAACATAGAGTTGCGTCCTGGTCAGGGTGCCAAGATGGCTCGCAGCGCAGGCGCATACGCACAGCTGATGTCACGTGATGGTAAATACGCCATCTTGAAGATGCCTTCGGGAGAGACACGTCTCATCCTCCAGGCTTGCAGAGCCACAATTGGAACAGTGTCGAATGCTGACCACAACCTCGAGAAATCAGGTAAAGCAGGTCGCAGCCGCTGGTTAGGTCGTCGTCCACGCGTCCGTGGTGTCGTCATGAACCCAGTCGACCACCCGATGGGCGGTGGTGAAGGCCGTGCGTCTGGTGGCCACCCAAGAAGCCGCAAGGGCTTGCCGGCAAAGGGCTACAAGACACGTCGTCCAAAGAACGCATCCAACAAGTATATCATTGAAAGACGTAAGAAGTAATTAACCAAGTAAAAAAAAGAAAAACATGAGTCGTTCACTTAAAAAAGGACCATATATCCATTATAAACTCGAACAGAGAGTTTTGGATAATGTAGCAACAGGAAAGAAGACCGTTATCAAGACTTGGTCAAGAGCTTCAATGATTTCACCTGATTTCGTTGGACAAACCATCGCTGTTCACAACGGTAATAAATTCATCCCGGTTTACGTGACTGAAAACATGGTTGGACATAAACTCGGCGAGTTCGCGCCAACACGTACCTTCAGAGGCCACGCCGGTAACAGAAAAGACAAATAATAAGAACTATGGGAGCAAGAAAACATATTACAGCAGAAGCCAGAAAGGCAGCTAAGAAGCAGGTCGCCATTGCAAAATACAATGATATTCCTACTTCACCACGCAAGATGCGTTTGGTCGCTGACATGATTAGAGGAATGAAAGTGGAACTTGCACTGCATGCCTTATTATACTCACCAAAAGCAGCTGCAAAGCCGGTGTACAAACTACTCCGCTCTGCAATCGCCAACTGGGAAGCTAAAAACGAAGGTAAGCGTTTTGAAGATGCCAACCTGTACGTAAAAGAAATCTTTGTTGATGAAGGCCGCACACTGAAACGCATTCAGCCAGCCCCACAAGGACGCGCGCACCGCATCCGCAAACGTTCTAACCACGTCACTATCATCGTCGATAGCAGAATTGCAGATATGAAAGTCGCAGAAGCTAATGTTGAAGAAAAGAATTAATTAAGATTACAATGGGACAGAAAACTCATCCAATAGGTTTAAGACTCGGAGTCATCAAAGGTTGGGACTCTAATTGGTACTGTGGAAAAGAAACAGCCAAGAATATCGGTGAAGACGATAAGATTCGCAAGTATCTTACCGCTCGTCTCGGCAAGGCAAGTATCTCAAAAATCGGTATCGAGCGTTCGATAAAGCTCGTCACAGTCACTATCTTCACGGCTCGTCCAGGTGTTATCATAGGTAAAGGTGGCACAGAGGTCGATAAGTTGAAGGAAGAGATGAAGAAACTCATCGGCAAAGAGATTCAAATCAACATCAGCGAGATTAAAAGACCGGAACTTGACGCGTTTATCGTGGCAAGCTCAATAGCAAAACAAATTGAAGGACGTGTGTCATTCCGCCGTGCCATCAAGAAAGCAGTGTCGGATACAATGAGAATTGGTGCCGAAGGTATCAAAGTCATCGCATCAGGCCGTGTCGGTGGTGCTGAAATGGCTCGTCAGGAAACTTACAAGGAAGGTCGCATTCCGTTGCACACATTGCGCGCAGACATCGACTACTCTCTCGTAGAGGCTCACACATCGTATGGCCGTATCGGTATCAAGGTGTGGATTTGCAAAGGTGAAGTCTATGGTCGTCCGGAACTGGTGCCTACCTCCACAGCGGCATCCGCGCCTAAAAAAGGCGGCAACGCCGGCAAACCCAACGGAGGCGCCCCGCGTCGTAATAAACGTACTACAAAGTAATAGAATTAAAAAAGATAAGAGATGTTACAACCTAAAAGAACAAGATACAGAAGACCTCAAAAAGGCAAGATGAAAGGCAACGCACACCGCGGCCATGAACTCGCCTTCGGTACTTTTGGTATTAAAACACTTGAGGAACACCTGATCACGGCACGCCAGATTGAGGCTGCACGTCAAGCCGTAACACGTTATATGAAACGTGAGGGACAGATTTGGATCAGAATATTCCCCGACAAACCTATCACCAAGAAACCTCTCGAGGTTCGTATGGGTAAAGGTAAGGGAGACGTCGAGTACTTCGTGGCTCGCGTAACTCCAGGTCACATGCTTTTCGAAGCTGCGGGCGTGCCGTTGGCAGTGGCAAAAGAGGCACTCCGTTTAGCCGCTCAAAAGCTTCCTGTAGCAACTAAGTTTGTGGTTAGAAGAGATTATGTCGAATAAAAAAACAGTAAGCACCATGAAGAAAGAATCAATCAATGAATTAAGCACTGCTGATCTGATGGAACGTATTGAGGCCATGCGCACACAATATGTCAAGATGAAATTGCAACACGCAGTTTCTCCATTGGATAATCCGAACACAATCAGCGCTACTCGCAAACAGATAGCACGTATGCTGACAGAGCTCACAAAGCGTCAGAATGCGGAAAAGAACGTTAAATAATAAACGACGAAAGGAATGAAAATGGAAAGAAATCTTAGAAAAGAGAGAATCGGCGTGGTGGCCAGCAATAAGATGGATAAGACGATCGTCGTTGTGATTGAACGTCGTATGAAACACCCGATTTACGGTAAATTTGTTAAGAAATCAACAAGATTCTTCGCACACGACGAGAACAATGATTGCAACATCGGTGACACCGTGCGCATTATGGAAACACGTCCTCTGAGCAAGAAAAAACGTTGGAGACTCGTTGAAATTATAGAAAGGGCCAAGTAATGTTACAACAAGAATCAAGACTTGCAGTAGCCGACAATAGCGGTGCGAAGGAAGTGCTCTGCATCAGAGTATTAGGTGGAACCAGAAAACGTTATGCCCGTATCGGCGACGTTATCGTGGTTACAGTGAAAGACGCTCTTCCAAGCGGTAACGTGAAGAAGGGTTCAGTAGTAAAGGCAGTCGTAGTCCGCACCAAGAAGGAAACACGCCGCGCCGACGGATCATACATCCGCTTCGACGACAACGCATGCGTTCTTCTTAATGGACAAGGCGAAATGTTAGGAACTCGTATCTTTGGACCGGTAGCCAGAGAGTTGCGTGAGAAACAGTATATGAAAATCGTATCTCTTGCACCCGAGGTACTCTAATTAAGAAAGGAAAAAAGCTATGAGTAAAATGTTCGTAAAGAAAGGCGACAGCGTGGTCGTTATCGCCGGAACCCAGAAGGGCAAGAAAGGTACAGTGCTCAGCGTCGATAAAGAGAAGAATCGCGTCATCGTTGACGGCGTCAATCTTGTGTCGAAGCACACGAGACCGAGTACCGAAAACCCCAAAGGAGGTATCGTAAAGAAAGAAGCTTCCATCCATGCCTCAAACGTTATGGTTTGCGACAAGGACGGCAAAGCCGGCCGCATCGGTCGTAAAAAAGATGAACAAGGAAAATCAATCCGTTATTCAAAAAAAACAGGGGAGGTTATTAAATAATGAACTATCAACCCAAACTCAGAGAACAGTATAAGAGCGAAATCGTGCCTGCGTTGATGAAGGAATTCAACTACAAATCCGTGATGCAGGTTCCACGGCTTTTGAAAATTTCGCTCAATCAGGGTATCGGTGCAGCTCTCGCCGATAAAAAACTGATTGACTATGGTATAGAGGAAATGACAGCTATCACCGGACAAAAAGCCGTTCCGACAATTTCTAGACACGACGTCTCCAACTTCAAGCTTCGTCGTGGTAACCCGATCGGCGTGCGCGTGACGTTGCGCGGTGACAAGATGTACGAATTTCTCGAACGTTTAGTCGCTGTAGCCCTTCCACGTGTTCGTGACTTCAGAGGTATTAATGACAAAGGCTTCGACGGCCGCGGCAACTATAGCTTCGGCGTGAGCGAGCAGATTATCTTCCCGGAAATCGACATGGACAAAGTCAACAAAATCAACGGTATGGATATCACTCTTGTCACATCAGCGAACACCGACAAGGAAGCAATGGCCTTGTTGAAACAGTTTGGTCTTCCATTTAAAAACCAGAAAAAATAAGTAAGATATGGCAAAAGAATCAATGAAAGCGCGCGAGCGCAAGAGAATGGCGATGGTAGAGAAATACGCCGAGAAACGCGCTGCCCTCAAGGCAGCCGGCGACTACGTAGGTCTCCAGAAGCTTCCAAGAAACGCTTCACCAGTCCGCGTACACAATCGTTGTCAGCTTACAGGACGTCCAAAAGGTTATATGCGTCAGTTCGGCATCTCACGTATCAACTTCCGTGAAATGGCCCTCAAAGGCTTGATCCCAGGTGTTAAAAAAGCAAGTTGGTAAATAATTAAAAGGATTAAAACTATGATTACAGACCCTATAGCAGATTTTTTGACACGCGTGCGCAATGCCGTCAACGCTAAACATAGAATCGTGGAAGTCCCTGCTTCCAATGTGAAGAAGGCTATCACCAAAATCCTCTTCGAAAAAGGCTATATCCTTAACTATAAATTCGAAGAAGAAGGTCCTCAAGGTACTATTAAGATTGCTCTTAAATACCACCCTGTTACCAAACAGCCGGCTATCATGAACATTGACCGCGTTTCACGTCCAGGTCTCCGTCAGTATGCTGACTCGGAAAGCCTCCCAAGAGTCATGAACGGCCTTGGCATTGCAATCATCTCGACTTCAAGAGGCATTATGACAGATAAAGAAGCCCGCAATCTCCATATCGGAGGCGAAGTGTTGTGCTATGTATCATAATATAGGAGGAAACAGTTATGGCATTATCAAGAATCGGTAAATTACCAATTGCAATCCCAGCAGGTACTGAGGTTACAATCAAAGATAACGTTCTCACAGTCAAAGGTAAACTTGGCACACTCAGCCAGGATTTCCACGGCGATGTTGACGTTAAAATAGAAGACGGTCATATTCAAGTGGCACCGGCTAACATCCCTGACGCTTCAGCCAAACACGGTCTCTACCGCGCATTGTTCTTCAATATGGTGAAAGGCGTATCAGAAGGTTTCGAAACAGTTCAGGAATTTGTCGGCGTCGGCTATAAAGCAGAAGCCAAAGCCAACGGCAAACAACTCGAACTCTCACTCGGTTTCTCACACAACATGATTTTCGTCATGCCGGCAGAAATCACATGCGAGACCATTAACGAAAGAGGTAAGAACCCTATCCTCAAGATGCGTTCACACGACAAGCAGTTGCTCGGTCAAGTCGCCGCAAAGATCCGCTCATACCGTAAACCCGAACCTTATAAGGGCAAGGGCATCAAGTTTGAGGGTGAAGTGCTCCGTCGCAAGGCTGGTAAGGCAGCAGGTAAATAATGTTTAATTTTTAAAATGCAAGAAAGATGAATAAGAAGATTGAAAGAAGATTAAACATCAAGAGACGCGTTCGTAAAGTCGTTTACGGCACAGCGACACGCCCAAGAATGTCTGTCTTTAGAAGCAACAAGCAGATTTATGTTCAGCTTATCGACGATGAGGCAGGCAAGACATTAGTCGCTGCTAACTCAACGGAGAACGGCATCGAACAGGAAAAGATTACAAAGGTCGAGAAGGCTTCAAAGGTCGGCAACCTCGTGGCTGAAAAAGCCAAGGCGGCAGGCATTGAGACAGTGGTGTTCGACCGTAACGGTTATTTATATCACGGAAGAGTTAAGTCTTTAGCAGACGGCGCTCGTAATGGAGGATTAAAATTCTAAAAACTATGGCAGAAGTCAACGTAAAAAAAGTGAAAACTTCGGAAATCGAGTTGAAAGAACGTTTGGTTCACGTCGGTCGTGTGACGAAAGTCACCAAGGGCGGACGCGCCTTTACCTTCGCAGCCCTCGTCGTCGTCGGTAATGAAAACGGCGTGGTGGGCTACGGCCTCGGTAAAGCCAAGGAAGTTCAAGCCGCTGTTCAAAAAGGCACTGAAGACGCAAAGAAGAATCTTATCAAGGTTCCGATTATCAACGGTACTCTTCCACACGAACAATACGGAAAATATTGCGGAGCTAACGTTTACATCCAACCGGCCACCCCGGGTACCGGTGTCATCGCCGGCGGCGCAATGCGTGCTGTTCTCGAAAGCGTAGGCGTGAAGAACGTTCTCGCAAAATCAAAAGGTTCATCAAACCCTCATTCGGTGGTTAAAGCCACTTTTGCGGCTTTGTCACAAATGCGCGACGCACGTACAGTGGCCCAGATGAGAGGCGTGGATATGGATGTGGTGTTTAACGGATAATCTAAAAATTTGAACGAAATGAAAAAAGTAAGAATAACTCAGATTAGAAGTGGCATCGGCAGACCACAGGATCAGAAGGACACTCTGAGAAGCTTGAACCTCAAAAAAATGCACCAGTCGGTTGAAGTGGATATGGAAAACTCTTCAATGGCAGGCATGGTCGAGAAAGTGAAACACCTTCTTAAAATTGAAGAAATCTAATTGTTAAACTAAGAAATTTTAAAATAGTATGGATCTTAGTAATCTTAAACCGGCAGAAGGTTCTGTGAAGAATCGCAAGAGAATCGGTCGCGGACAAGGCTCCGGCCACGGTGGAACATCTACACGCGGTCACAAAGGAGCAGGCTCGCGCTCGGGAAACAAACACAAGATCGGTTTTGAAGGCGGTCAGATGCCACTCGCACGTCTCGTGCCAAAATACGGATTCAAGAACATCAATCGCGTGGAATACCGCGCCGTCAATGTTGAGGTTCTCGAAGACTTCGCTAACAGCGGCATTACGGAAATAACCCCGGAACTGTTGAAAGACAACGGTTTCGCCAGAAAAAACGAACTTGTTAAAATTCTCGGAAACGGTGAATTGACAAAGGCTGTCAACGTGAAAGCCAACGCATGGTCGAAAGGCGCTGAAGAGGCTATCACAAAGGCCGGCGGTACAATAGAGAAAATTTAATCAATAAACTTAAGAGATATGAAGGAGTTACTAATAGTTATTTTGGTGTGTCTCGCCATCGCCGGTATCCTTTGGATGAACAAGCGACTCAGAGAAAACATCCAGAATATCTTTAAAATCGAGGAACTTCGCAAGAGAATCCTCTATACGCTGTTGATCGTCTTGATCTACCGCTTCGGATCATACGTGGTTCTTCCCGGTGTCGATCCTAACGAGCTGGCAGCGTTGAAAAACCAAAGCAGTTCCGGTCTCCTTGGTTTGTTGAATATGTTCTCTGGCGGTGCTTTCGCAAATGCCTCCGTGTTCGCACTCGGCATCATGCCTTATATCACCGCAAGTATTATCATACAGTTGCTCGGCATGGCTATCCCTTACTTCCAGCGTTTGCAGAAAGAAGGTGAAAGCGGTCATCGCAAGATCAACCAGATAACACGTTACCTTACAGTGCTTATCGTGGCAGTGCAGGCCCCGGGTTACATCGCCAACCTCAGAGTCCAATTGCCGGTAACAGCAATCTATCCGTTCAACGGAGCAGCCCCGACAGTGTTCTTCTGGATTTCCTCAGTGATAATTCTTATCGCTGGAACATTGTTCATCATGTGGCTCGGCGAACGTATCACCGACAAGGGTATAGGCAATGGTATCTCTCTCATCATTATGATAGGTATCATAGCACGTCTCCCATTCGCTTTGTTCGCGGAAATCGCATCACGCTTCACACAAGGTACCGGCGGCCCGATTTTCTTCTTGCTTGAAATCGTCTTCCTCGTACTTGTTATTATCATGACAATCCTTCTCGTGCAAGGTACTCGCAAGATTCCGGTACAGTACGCCAAACGCGTTGTCGGTAATAAACAGTACGGCGGAGTTCGCCAATACATTCCGTTGAAAGTGAATGCCGCAGGTGTTATGCCTATCATCTTCGCACAGGCAATCATGTTCGTGCCTATCACATTCTTCAGATATTCTGATCCTGAAAGCATGGGCGGATTCATGAGAGCCATGGTTAATATGAATGGCTTCTGGTACAACTTCGTGTTCTTTATCCTCATCGTCCTCTTTACATACTTCTACACCGCTGTGACCATCAACCCGGCACAGATGGCGGAAGATATCAAGAAGAACGGCGGGTTCATCCCTGGCGTGAAACCTGGAAAACAGACGAAAGACTATATCGATACCATCATGTCAAGAATAACCTTCCCCGGATCGTTGTTCCTCGGCATCGTGGCTATCATGCCCGCTATCGTCTCCATCATGGGCGTCAACCAGCAGTTTAGCCAGTTCTATGGCGGAACATCGTTGCTGATTCTCGTCGGTGTGGTGCTGGATACATTGCAACAGATTGAAAGTCATCTCCTTATGCGTCATTATGACGGTCTCACAAAGTCGGGGCGTATCAAAGGCCGCATAGGCAGGATGTAATTTCTATAAAATAATGATTCATTTCAGAACTGATAACGAAATTGAATTGTTGAGACAAGCCGCTTTGCTTGTAGGCAAAACCCTCGGCGAAGTGGGAAAGCATATACGTCCGGGAGTCCGTACCATCGACCTCGACAAACTCGCAGAAGAGTTTATCAGGGATCACGGAGCGACTCCAGCCTTCAAAGGCTACGGCGGATTTCCCGGAAGTCTATGCATCTCTGTCAACGAGCAAGTGGTTCATGGCATACCGGGAAACTACGAGCTGCGCGACGGCGACATAGTCTCAATCGACTGTGGCACGGTGCTGAACGGTTATGTCGGCGACTCGGCCTATACGTTCTGCTGCGGCGAAGTGTCAGAAGAAGTGAAACTCCTTCTCAAACGCACGAAGGAATCTCTCTATAAAGGCATAGAGGCGGCAGTGGCAGGCAACCGCGTCGGCGATATCGGATTCGCAGTGCAAAGCCATGTCGAACAGTTCGGTTATGGCGTGGTCCGTGAACTCGTCGGACATGGAGTTGGACGCAAAATGCATGAAGACCCACAAGTGCCTAACTACGGAAAACGTGGAACAGGTGTCAAGTTGAGCGAAGGCATTGTCCTCGCCATCGAACCGATGATAACTCTCGGAAAAAAAGAAATCGTGCAAGAACGTGACGGCTGGACTATCACAACACGTGACAGAAAACCGGCGGCTCATTTCGAGCACGACATCGCGGTGCGCCGCGGCAAAGCCGAAATATTATCAAGTTTTGAATGGGCAGAAGCAGTGGAAAATAACCAATAAAAAGAAATTATATGGCAAAACAGTTGTCGATAGAACAAGATGGTACAGTAACAGAATCGCTCGGTAATGCAATGTTCCGGGTCGAATTAGAGAACGGTTTGCAAATTATTGCACACATCTCAGGAAAAATGCGTATGCATTATATAAAAATTCTCCCCGGAGACAAAGTAAGACTCGAGATGTCGCCTTACGATTTGACAAAAGGCCGTATAACTTTCAGGTACAAATAAAAAATTGCACCGATTTGTAAAAGGTAACGCAAAAAATTGTAATTTTGCGCACTAAAAATAAATGCTTCGAAAAAAATAAAAAGAATTATATAAAATGAAAGTAAGAGCATCTATCAAGAAGAGATCAGACGATTGCAAAATAGTGCGTCGCAAAGGTAAATTGTATGTAATTAACAAGAAGAACCCTAAAGAAAAACAACGTCAGGGCTAATTAAAAAAATAAATAAACTATGGCTAGAATTGCTGGTGTAGATATCCCGAATAACAAACAAGGTCAAATATCTTTAACCTACATTTACGGTATCGGCCGTTCAGCTGCCAAAGCTATCCTTGCGCAGGCTAACGTCCCGGCTGATAAGAAAGTCCAGGATTGGACCGACGATGAACAGAACACCATCCGTAACATCATCGCCGATAATTACAAAACAGAAGGTGAACTCCGTAGTGAAATCCAGATTAACATCAAACGTTTGATGGACATCGGCTGCTACAGGGGTATCCGCCACCGTATCGGATTACCACTTCGTGGACAGAGCACGAAAAACAACGCTCGTACACGTAAAGGTCGTAAGAAGACCGTCGCTAACAAGAAGAAAGCTACGAAGTAAGACGTTAGATATTAGACGTTAGACATTGGTTGGCTAAAGTCTAAGGCCTGAAGTCTAAAATCCAAGGTCTAAAGTCTAAGGTCTGCTTCGAGTTGGATCATAATTAATACCATAAAAAAAGTAAAGTCAAAAAATGGCAAAAAACACAAAATCTGTTAAGAAACGTGTTGTGAAGATTGAGGCTACCGGAAAGGCATTTATCAAAGCTTCTTTCAATAACATCATTATTTCGTTAGCAAACAATGAAGGACAAGTCATTTCTTGGGCATCAGCTGGAAAGATGGGCTTCAAGGGTTCAAAGAAGAATACTCCTTATGCGGCTCAAATGGCAGCGGAAGAATGTTCAAAAACAGCTTATGACTTGGGATTACGTAAAGTAAAAGTATTCGTTAAAGGACCAGGCGCAGGCCGTGAATCAGCTATCCGCGCTATTCACTCATCAGGCGTGGAAGTGACAGAAATCATCGACGTCACTCCAATGCCGCACAACGGCTGCCGTCCGCCAAAACGCAGAAGAGTGTAATTGTTTAACATCTAAAAAGAAAAAGTTATGGCAAGATATACAGGTCCTAAAACAAAGATAGCCCGTAAGTTTGGTGAACCAATCTACGGCTCAGACAAGTATTACGAAAAGAGAAATTTCCCTCCGGGACAACATGGAGCAGCCAAGAGACGCAAGAAAGTTTCCGAATACGGCATCCAGTTGCAGGAAAAACAGAAGGCAAAATATACCTACGGCATCCTCGAACGCCAGTTCCGCAATACATTTGAAAAGGCATCGAAGAAAAAGGGTATCACCGGTGAAATTCTTCTCCAACTCATTGAATCGCGTCTCGACAATACAGTGTACCGTCTCGGTATCGCTCCTACACGTGACGCCGCCCGCCAACTCGTCAGCCACCGTCATATCACAGTGAACGGCAATGTGCTGAACATCCCCTCGGCAATGCTGAAACCGGGCGACATAGTGGCAGTACGCGAGAAATCAAAGAGCTTGGAAGTTATTACAAATTCAGTGGCAGGCCATTCAAACAGCTTCCCATGGTTAGAATGGGATTCAAATACCCTCACAGGAAAGTTTATGAGCTATCCTAACCGCGAGGATATTCCGGAAACCATCAATGAACAACTGATCGTTGAGTTGTATTCTAAATAATCGAATATAAACTGATATTATGGCAATATTAGCATTTCAAAGACCTGATAAGGTCGTAATGGTAGAATCGACAGACAAACACGGTGTCTTCGAATTTCGCCCGCTCGAACCTGGCTACGGCATGACCATCGGTAACGCCTTGAGAAGAGTTCTCCTCTCATCGCTCGAAGGCTACGCTATCACTTCAATCCGTATTGAAGGCGTGGAACATGAAATGGCCCCAATTCCCGGTGTCATTGAAGACCTCACCGATATCGTGTTGAAGTTCAAGCAAGTTCGTTTTAAACAACAAATCCAGGGCGAAACATTCGAGAAAGTTACCGTCGTCATCGGTGGACAAGAAGAATTTGTCGCCGGCGACATCAACAAGTTCCTTTCAGTGTTCCAAGTGCTGAACCCCGAGCTCGTTATCTGCCACATGGATCCATCGGTGAAACTGACTATCGACATGACTATCAATAAAGGTAGAGGCTATGTCAACGCTGACGAGAATAAGGTTCTCAATGCGCCGCTCAACACCATCGCCATAGATTCAATCCATACACCTATCAGAAACGTCAGCTTTAAGGTTGATAACTATCGTGTCGAGCAAAAGACCGACTACGAGAAGCTTATCCTTGACATTGAAACAGATGGCTCAATCAATCCGAAAGACGCAATGACGGAAGCTGCTAAGATCCTCATCTATCACTTCATGCTGTTCTCGGACGAACGCATCACTTTGATGGATGAACAGAAGACAGTGACAGAAGACTTCGACGAAGGCTCACTGCATATCCGTCAGCTCCTGAAGACGAAACTCGTCGATATGGATCTTTCAGTTCGCGCTCTGAACTGCCTTAGATCAGCCGAGGTAGAGACAATCGGCGAACTTGTCGCCCTTAACAAAGCCGACTTGCTCAAGTTCCGCAACTTCGGAAAGAAGTCGCTCACCGAACTTGAAGAATTGGTCAGAAGCAAGGGTCTCGAATTTGGAATGAGTATCAGTAAATATAAATTAGATAAGGAATAATAAAGATGAGACACAATAAGAAAATAAATCATTTAGGAAGAAAAGCTGCTCACCGTAACGCGATGCTCGCAAACATGGCATCATCGTTGATCCTTGAAAAACGCATCATTACTACAACAGCTAAAGCAAAGGCTTTGCGTATCTACGTCGAACCAATGATCACCCGTTCCAAGGACGACTCCACAAATTCACGTCGTATCGTTTTCTCACAGCTTCAAAACAAATTTGCTGTGACAGAACTCTTCCGCGAAGTGAGCCAAAAAGTCGCTAATCGTCCAGGTGGTTACACACGTATCATCAAACTCGGCTTTCGTGCAGGCGATAATGCGGATATGTGCATGATGGAGCTTGTTGACTACAACGATGTCTATACAAACGGCAAAAAAGCTGCTAAAGCAACCAAAACGACACGTCGTGGTGGCAAGAAGAAGGTAGAAGCCCCTGTGGCGGAAGTCCCGGCAGCAGAAGAAACTCCAACAGCAGAAGAAACTCCGAAAGCTGAATAAATTTAACTACTGACAATTAGTTATCAACTGTTATTAGAGACGTTTTACGAAACGTCTCTAATTTTTATAAAAAAAAGATTAAATTGCAAAAATATTTGTATTTTTGTAGTTTGATAGAAAGATTTTAAAAACATAATACAATGAGTAAAATAGAGAAAATTCATGCCCGCCAGATTTTGGATTCTCGTGGTAATCCTACAGTGGAAGTAGATGTCATTACCGAAGACGGTATCCTTGGCAGAGCAGCAGTGCCATCAGGCGCATCGACAGGTGTGCACGAGGCCGTTGAGCTTCGTGATGGCGACAAGACAAAATTCATGGGCAAGAGCGTTTATGCCGCTGTTGACCACGTCAACAACGAACTCGCAAAGGCTATTGAAGGCTACGAGGTTACAGACCAGAATGCCATCGATACCAAGATGATTGAACTCGACGGCACAAAAAATAAAAGTAATTTCGGAGCCAACGCCATACTCGGCGTGTCGCTCGCTTGCGCAAAAGCAGCCGCTATCTATACCGACCAGCCATTGTATCGTTACATCGGTGGCGTCAGCGCAAATACATTGCCAATCCCTATGATGAACATCCTTAACGGTGGTTCACATGCCGATAATAGCGTGGATTTCCAGGAGTTTATGATTATGCCGGTAGGGGCGAAATCATTCCATCAAGCAATACAGATGGGTTCTGAAATCTTCCATAACCTTAAAAACGTGTTGAAAGCTGCCGGTTATTCCACAAACGTCGGCGATGAAGGCGGCTTCGCACCAAACCTCAAATCAAACGACGAAGGTATAGAGGTTATTCTCAAAGCTGTTGAAAAAGCCGGCTACCGTCCAGGTGAAGATGTTTTCATCGCCCTCGACGCTGCCTCGTCAGAGTATTATCTGCCGGAAGAAAAGGTTTATCATCTTCATAAGTCAACAGGCGAGAAACTTAATGCAAAAGAAATGGTCGAATTCTGGAATAACTGGGTGAAAAAATATCCTATCATCTCTATAGAAGACGGTATGGCAGAAGATGACTGGGACGGCTGGAAACTCATGACAGATACTATGGGCAGTAAGATTCAACTCGTCGGCGACGACCTCTTCGTGACTAACGTCGAACGCCTCAAAATGGGTGTTGATAAAAATATTGCTAACTCTATCTTGGTGAAAGTCAACCAAATAGGCTCTCTTACAGAGACTATCGCAGCTGTTAATTTAGCCTATCGCAACCAATATACAGCTGTTATAAGCCACCGCTCTGGCGAAACGGAGGACACTACCATCGCAGACCTCGCTGTGGCATTGAACACTGGCGAAATCAAGACAGGCTCGGCTTCTCGTACCGACCGTATCTGCAAATATAACCAACTTATGCGAATCGAAGAGGAACTCGGTGATATGGCATACTTCCCGGGAAAAAATCACAAATTCACGAAGTAATAATTTGTAGTTTCAACCGACCGAAAAAAATGGAGAAATCTTGTTCAATCGTTTGAGATTTCTCCATTTTGTTTTATTGCACTTCGGTAGAAATGGCGTTTACCGGAAGTATTCATCCTTGAAATTTACAAGATACAACTGTTCCCGTGCCCTTGTCACCGCAGTGTAAAACCAGCGTAAATCACTGAAACTCAATGGTTCTTCTTCTTTTATATAGGGTGCATCGACAAATACCGCCGGCCACTGCCCTCCTTGTGTCTTGTGGCAGGTGAGAGCATAGCCGAACTTCACCTGCAATGCGTTGAAATACGGATTTTGACGCATCGCCTTGTATCTGTCGCGTTTGTTGGGTATATCTGTGTAATCTTCTTCTATGGCATGATACAAACACTCTGACTCCTCCGAACTTAAGGCGGGCGAGTCGCTCGTCAGTGTTTCAAGCAGAATCTTTACGGATAGATTCGACTCCTCCGGATAATCGGAGAGTCGTATCTCTACATCGGCAAAATGAAAACCGTACATCTCCTCGATGTTGTTGATGCGCATCAACTCAATCATGTCGCCGTTGGCTAAAAAACTGATTTTCTGCTCTTCATCGGTCCAGAAATAATTGTTTTTTACCACCATGAGTTTGTCGCCGGTCGCAATGTAACCTTCTTCCTGCAATATTCGCGCTCTGATGGCTTGATTGAACATATTGGCGCGTTTGTTGCTCTTGCATATTATCACGGCATTGTTGCTGGTCTTTTCACTGAAATTTTGCCACAATAATTCCTCGAACTCTTGAGGTTCAATGCGATGCACATCGTTGAAGCCGTCAATATTAAATAAAGGCAAGAGAGATTGTCGCGTCGATATTAAAGGCGTTGTTGTCTTTAACGGTGTTAATAGTTTTCGCAACTCTGTCGCATTCCACAAAATCCCTGATTCCTCGTCTTGCCTCATCACTTCCGTCAACTCGAATGACGCCACTGTCAGATTGAAATCGCTTCTCAATACGTTGATGTTGTTTGCCGGGCTGTTTTCCAATCCCACTGGCGGCAACTGTGCGTTGTCTCCTATGAGCAGCAGTCGGCAATTCTCGCCGTTAAACACATATCTGATTAAATCATCGAGCAATGACCGCCCCTTTGTGTGGTCGTCGGGAATCATGGAGCATTCATCGACTATGAAAACGGTGTTTTTAGCCTTGTTTTCGGATAGATTTACGTGTAGCGAACCATCGGCGTATTGTTGGAAACGATAGAGTTTTCTGTGTATTGTGGAGGTGTTTTCCCCGGTATAGCCGCTCAGTACCTTCGCGGCTCGTCCTGTCGGCGCCATTAGATGATAACGCATTCCAATCTGCGGAAGCGTCTTTACCAAAGTGGTGACAAGCGTCGTCTTTCCAGTGCCGGCATATCCTTGTAAAAGGTAAGCGGGACGGGGTTTGTCGGATAGTAAAAAAGCCGCGAGATGATATAAGACTGTCTGCTGTCCCCCGGTTGGCATGTGGCAGAATGAACTCGTCAATATATGATACAAATCCTGTCTTGTCATATTAAAATGGATATCCAATGCCGAAATTCCAAACCACGTCTTTCCATTGCAACTTGCTCACTCTCCATCTGTGCTCTTCATCGTATGAAGGGTCGCGCAACGGTGCCGCCACATCTAAACGGATAAGGAAGTAAGAGAAGTCTAAACGAAGACCGAAACCGGCATCTAAAGCAATTTGCTTGTGGAATTTATCCAGTTTGAATTGCCCCCCGGGAAATGCTTCGTTGTTGCTTAAAGTCCAGATGTTTCCAATATCCGCGAAAATCGCACCCTTGAAAAAACCATAAACGGGAAAGCGGTATTCAATATTCGACTCTAACTGCAAATCACCAATATGTTCTATGTTGAGACTGTATTCGTTCTGAAACTCGCCCGGACCAAGATTCCTGAACTGCCAGCCTCGCATGCCATTGGAGCCTCCGGCATAAAAACTCCTTTCAAAAGGAAGGTCTATTGAATTGCCGTATGCAATGCCCTGACCATACATTACACGCATCGCAAGCATATTCCTGTTTCTGAAATAATGATAAAATCTTAAATCAAATTGATACTTTACATATTGAGCGTAGCGTATTCCTATGATTTGATGATAGTTGTCGCTTGATTTCGTGATAATTGGCGTGTTGTTGAAAAGCGACAACAGATTCCCCGACGTCTCAATATCGAATTTGAAATAAAAAAAGTTGTTCTTCTTTACATTTTGATTGTTGAAGATAAACGAGTAGTTCAGACCGAAAATCAAGTGGTCGGTATATCTGTCTTTAATACGCTGGTTCGTCTCAAAATCCAGAACGAAAGCAAACAAATCTGTAGGGAAAACCTTGACGGTGTTCAAGTTGACAGGAGTGAGGAAGTGCTCCACAGTATTTGAAGACCGCCAGTTATAACCGAAAGAAGCTGTTATGATATATCTTGTGTACAAAGGTCTTATTTGCATGTTGTAGCCCGTGAGCAGCACCGTCTTCGGCTGATATTCAGTGACAAAACGGTGTAACGCTATAGGGCTGAGGAATCTCGGGAACATTATGCTCGCATCTACACCGAATTCTTTTGTGTTGAATATACCCTCTTGTATGATGTCATGGTTGACGCGTTGCGCCTGAAATCCTCCTTTAAGTGTAACCCTCAACACTTCAGAACCTCGGAAAATATTATTGTTTCTGTAAGAGAAACTTCCTAAAGCGCCAAGGTCGCCGCCGGAATTAGTGCCTTCAAGCTGTAAATTGTAATAGTGAATCTTGTCTTTCTGTAATGTGATGGTGCAATTTAATAGTTTCACTGAATCATTGGCACTTGGCACAGTGTCGAAACTGATGTTGCTGAGCCTGTATAACTTAAGACTTCCTAACGCTCCGTATGTCTGACTGATACGCTTCTGGCTGAATTCCTCTCCCTGATGGATTTGAATCACCTGATTGAAGGTTTTTAAATTCACCTTGGGATTTTGACCGTAAATAAAATTGAAGTGGTATTCGGGATTTTTTCTGCGTAAAGAGAAGGTGAATGGCACAGTGTCGTTCACTATGGCACTCGCCGTTTTGATATTATAGTCTGGATAAATAAAAACATTGTTAATCAGATACTTATAATGCCTGTCGCCATCAATGCGGAGCGTTACATCGGCTTTGTTTTGTCTGAAATTCGTGTCAACTTCATAAAAAATATAATCTTTTGAAAACATGAAATAACCGTTGTCTCGTAGATGTGTCGTGATAATGTCGCGTTCTTTATCCATCGTGAAAACATTGTAATTGTCGCCGGTTTTTACCACCAAATCATTGACTATCCTATCTATCTCCTTGGCTACTACACTATCATTGATTTTTTTGTTGACATTTCTTATTTTGTAAGGCTTCGCCGGAGTTATTCTATAAACAACAGAGGCTCTTTTGTTTTTTTCTGATTTTGTTGCCGTCACTTTTGACTTGAAAAAGCCCGTATTATTGAGATAATTTTCAATCTGTCGCTTTGAGTCGTTAGTGTACACATTGCTATAATAAACCGGTTCAACGCCTAAATTGTGATTTACCCATCGATAGAAACTTTTGTCGGTTTTGTTCAGTGTTTTATAGTAAATCCATACGCGAGGCAACCAGCCAAACAGGTTTTTGTTTGGTTTCTGTGTGATATAATTCGACACTTCGGATTTGGAAATGTCATAACGAGATGAATTGTCAACTATTTCATAATCAATCAATATTGCCTTGCCTTCGGGAACATAATTCCCGACGGCGCAACCCGATAATCCCAAGATTACAAGTGAATACAATATCAATTTAATTAACTTCATCAAATATATACTTTGTTACAACTATATAACTTCCGCAACTGTAAAATTGCTGCCTCCTACAAAGACCACATCGTCAAAATGTGCATTGTTAAGCGCGGCTTTGTATGCTTGCTGCACCGAGTCATACGTGTTTCCGCGCAACCCTGCCTCAATAGCCTTGGTCGCCAATATGTTGGCATCTAATCCGCGAGGAATGTCGGCTTTGCAGAAATAATATTCAGCATATTGTGGAAGGAGATGCAGAATCCCGTCAATGTCTTTGTCGTTGACACAACCTAATACAAAATGTAACTTTCTGAAACTCATGTCGCCAAGTTGCATCGTAATCTCTTTTACCCCGCCCTCGTTATGTCCGGTGTCGGCTATCACCAATGGTTGGCGGCTTAAAACCTGCCATCTGCCCGTCAGATGGGTGTTTCTGACAACAAACTCAAGTCCATTGATAATATCTTTATTGTCAATATGGAATTTTTCCTTGAGGATATCTATGGCGCAAATCACAGTGGCAAGGTTTTTCCTTTGATAATGACCGAGAAGAGGCAATCTCACTGCCTCAAGATATAAAATATTGTTTTTCCAGATATTGAATACTTGATAATCAATGGATTCTGTATTTGTTTTGTCGCATTTAAAAATTTGGTCGGCGAAGAATATCGGCGCATTGCATTCTTTTGCTTTATTGAGAAACACCTCTTTGGTTTCCGGCTGTGTCTCGCCAATCACCACTGGTGTGTGTTGTTTTATTATTCCGGCTTTCTCCACTGCTATTTCCGCTAAAGTGTTGCCAAGCATTGCCACGTGGTCCAAGGAAATGTTGGTGATTACACTCAACTCTGGCTTTATCACATTTGTTGAGTCAAGACGTCCGCCAAGACCCACTTCAATGATTGCGATATCTACTTTTCCCTTTGCAAAATAGTCGAAAGCCATACCTGTGGCCATCTCGAAGAACGAGAGTTGCATTTCCTCGAATTTCTCTTTGTTGTCACCGATAAAATCTATGACATTCTGTTCGGGAATCATCTGTCCGTCGATACGAATCCTTTCGCGGTAATCTAACAGGTGCGGCGAGGTATAAAGTCCGGTTTTATACCCGCATTCTTGGAAAATCGATGCCAAGGTATGCGACACTGTGCCCTTGCCGTTGGTGCCGGCGACGTGCACGGTCTTGAAACAGTCTTGTGGATTTCCAAGATAGTCAAGCAATTCTGCTATGTTGCCGAGATCCGGCTTGTAAGCCATAGACCCGATTTTTTGATACATTGGAAATTTATTGAACATCCAATTTGTCGTATCAGCATAGTTCATTGTCGTATGATAAATTTATAAGTTATCGTTCCTTTTTGTAATTCTGCAGCGTTTTTGTCTGGTGCGAACACTGACTTTAACGCTGCCTGTTTGGCGGTGTCGCGCATCCTCGCATTGAAGATATCTGTGCCTTTGCCTATTTGCGCGTTTCGCACGCGACCGTCTCTATCGACCCAGATGTCAACGACGATGGTGCCTTCTTCGTTGAAGTCGGAACTTGGTCGTGGCAGGCTTTTGGCGTTGCGTCCGCCGAGGTCGTATGACGGTCCTCCTCCGCTTCCTCCTTGTCCATCATGGTTGGCGATATTTTGACCGCCGTTGGGATTCCCTTGGCCGCCGGGAGTGTCGGTGTTTCCCTCCGACGACGGCTGCTCTTCCGTCTTCACGGGTTTGAACAAAGCCCTTTCATTGATTTTAGGCTCTTCTTTTTTAGGTTTGGGCTCTTCTATTGCAGGTGTTTCTTCAGTATCTTGTGTCACTGTCTCTTCTTTCGCCTGTTCCTGTTTAGGGGCTTCTGCAACCTTTGTCGGCTTCTGCTCTTGCCGAATGCCCATGCCTTCGTTGTACATGCCGAGATTGACCTCGACACCTGCCTCGCCAGGCAAAGGCAGAGGCGTGGTCAGCGCCATGATGAACAATATCACGACAACGACAGCATGTACTGCCACGGTGATGACTGCAGCGATTGTTCTATTTTTGTTCCGTCTCGTCATTTTTTAACCGATGTTGCCAACAAAACCTTATGGTTCTGATGTGTCTCGTTGTTGATATTGTTCACCGCGTCTATAACATTCACCACGTATTGGACAGGAACGCTTTTGTCGGAACGTACCACCACAGTGCCTTCGGCACCGTGGTTGACCTTGTTCAACTCTACCATAATCTCTGATTGTAATTGGCCCTCGGACACCTGACGCTCTCCAACATAATAATCGTTCTTCTCGTTGATGTAAACGGTGACTGTTTGTTTCGACATTGTCCGGCTGCTGCTTTGCGGAAGCAACAGCTTTATCGCGTTGGGCGCCACTAACGTCGAGGTCAGCATGAAGAAAATAAGCAGAAGAAACACGAGGTCGGACATCGACGACGAGTTGAACTCCACTTTCCTATGATTTCTGCGTTTTAGTGCCATGATTATTTCGCCGGTTCGTTCAAAACATCCATAAACTCGATACTCTTCGACTCAAGAAGATTGACCACCTTGTCAATTTGAGATACAAGAATATTGTAGAAAATAAAGGCGACGATACCCACGATGAGACCGCCTACAGTTGTCACCATGGCTTGGTAAATCCCCGTCGAAAGCAACTCGATGTCAATGTTGTTGCCAGCCATCGACATGTCGTAAAAAGCGCGAATCATGCCAATGACAGTGCCAAGAAATCCCAACATCGGGCCCGCACCTGATATCATCGCGAGAAGAGCCACCCCTTTCTCAAGATTACCGACTTCAAGATTGCCAACGTTTTCAATGGCAGTTTGAATGTCGTTCAATGGCTTGCCGACACGTGAGATGCCTTTTTCTATCATTCGCGACAGTGGGGTGGAGGTCTTTTGGCACAATACCTTGGCATCGTACAACTTGCCGTCCATCATGTAATTGCGAATGGTTTCCATGAACATGTGGTCGTTTTTCGCAGCTTTGTTTATGTTGATGAATCTTTCAATGAAGATATACATCGCGATAACAGAGAAAACTGCTAAAACCAACATAATCCAGCCACCCTGGATTGTCATTTCCCATAATGACATTCTACTTTCTGTTACTTCTGTAAGTGCTTTGCTTACAGAAGCTTGTAATAAAAAACTTGTTAGATTCATATACTGATATTTGTCAATTACAAAAATAAACAATTATTTGACAAATATATTATATTTCCGTGAATCTTTTTACAATTTTTTCTCTATAAGTGTTGGATACCGGCACCGATTCCAAGCCTTTTTGGTTGAAGTCAATGAAATAGCCGTCGGTTTCATTGCGTATCAGCTTGATATTGTTGGTGTTAACGATATATGTGCGGTGACAGCGCATGAGCGGCGTGCCTGTGACGGAGTTTTCAATATTCTGGATTTTGTTACGCAGTATGAAAGAACTGATGCCGTCTTTATTATCGTAAAGCACATTGACGTAGTTGCCCTCTGCCTTGATATAGTAGATGTTTTTAAGTTTTACCGTGAGTTTCAGGGCGCCGGTATAGTCGTTGAAGTTGATGATGTCGGGGTCTGTCACGGTTTGTTCGCTATTAACGGCTTTTTGTGTGTTTTGTATGCTTGTATCGTTGGATTGTATCACTTTTCGGGCGATTTTCAATACCCGTTGGGCGTCAAGAAGCGCGAAACTCAAGTCGGTGACGATAAACGGAAATCCAAGTGCAATAAAAGTGACCAAAATGCTTTTGCCTATGATAAGAGCACTGGAGTACCCGGTTATATTCATGATTCTCAATGATATATATGAGTGTAATAATCCGATTAGAATAATTTCCGTCAATAACCAAAGTATGAAAACTGGCAAGGTGAATCTCACCAGTCTTTTTGACATGTAAAACATCATTATTCTGCTTAAAATCAAAAAGATAGTTGAAAAAATAATAAAGAATGCCGTATAAATGAACTTGTCTTTCTCTTCTAATGAAAACCACGCTGTTGTTGTGTTGGACAAAGATATATATACGGTCAGAAACGCAATGGCAAAGAGCACCGATATCGTCACCTGGACTATCAGATTGTTTTTTTCTATCAGATAATGAGGCAGTTTTCTTCTTTTTTTCATTTGGCGTAATTTTTATTTTGCAAAGATACGAATAATAGCAATACGAACTGATTTCGTCACAATTTTTTTTTGAATTTCGTCACAAATAAAAAAAATCGTCACAAAATTTAAAGATTTCGTCACAAAATAGCCGATTTCGTCACAAAATAGCCGATTTCGTCACAAAAGACCGGTATTTCGTCACAAAAAATCATCAGATGGTTTTTCGGAGGTATTTTTGCAAAGTTTGAAAACGAATACTAACAATTAAAAAGACAATAAATGAAAATTTCAGGAACAGGAAGTTCTCTTCCATCAAAGGTTGTCACGAATCAGATGCTTGCGGAAGCTCTTGACACATCTGATGAATGGATAACGACACGTACCGGAATCAAGGAGCGCAGAGTCCTATCGAAGGAATATCTGCTCGACCTTGCTGTAGAGGCGTCGTTGAAAGCATTGGAAGATGCCAAGATGGATGTGAAGGACCTTGATTTCATCATTTGCGCCAACGTCGTGAATGAGTATGTGACGCCGGCTTTGAGTTGCATCGTTAAAGATAAGATAGGAGCGCACTGCCCTTGTGTGGATCTCAACGGGGCTTGTGTGGGTTTTGTCTATGCGTGCGACATGGCGGAAGCATATTATAAGATAGGCAGGGTGAAAAACGTCCTTGTGATATGCGCCGAGGCGCCTGCGCACATGCTCGATTGGCATGACCGCACATGTGCGGTGCTCTTCGGAGCGGGAGCGGGAGCCGTTGTGCTCACACCGGGCGACAACATCATCGCTTCGCGTCTCACCGGCTCGGAAGGCTGGGACCGTCTATATGAAATGCACGACCTTCAATGGTGTCCTTACGATGAGAAAGGCAAGACAAACCTTCCTCTCGTGATGCATGGTCAGGACGTCTTCAAATTCGCTACGTCAACCTGCGTCAACGACCTTAAACATGTGCTTGAAGAAGCCAAGATCAGTGCCGACGATGTCGACACTTATTTCATACATCAAGCTAACTTGAGAATTATTAAATATATTGAACAGATGCTGAAACAGCCGACAGAGAAGTTCCCGACAAACATAGAGAAATACGGCAACACTTCTTCGGCGAGCCTCCCGATTTTGCTTGACGAGGTGAAACGTGCCGGCGGTCTCAAAGAAGGCGACATCCTTGCTTTCAGCGCTTTCGGCGCAGGTCTCGTATCTGGTGCAATGATTATGAAATGGTAAAAAGAAAATTATGGAAATGAATAAAAGAAGAGTTGTAATAACCGGCATGGGAGTCGTTTCTCCTGTCGGCAACGATGTCGAGACATTCCTTGACAGCATTATGAACGGGAAATGCGGAATCGGCATGATCACGAAGTTTAACACTGACGACCTTCCTGTCAAGGTCGCCGCGGAAGTGAAAGATTTTGCTCCCGAAAAAGACGGGGTGGAGACTCCGTTTGTACGCCGCAACGATTTGTTCGCCGTTTATGCCATGGCGGCGGCGAGCCAGGCGATGAAAGGCAACGAAGAAGGTTGGGATTCTGACCGTTTAGGCGTTTATATCGGCTCCGGTATCGGCGGTTTCGACACCATGATGCGCGAGATGCATAAGCTTGAGGCGGAAGGTCCGCGCTGGGTCTCTCCTCTGATGATTCCGACAATGATTGCAAACATGGCCGCTGGTAACGTCGCTATCCGATTCAATGCGCATGGCGTATGTTTGCCGGTGGTGACGGCTTGTGCCACAAGCACCCACGCCATCGGCGAGGCTTATCGCGCCATCAAAGACGGTTACGCCGACGGCATCATCGCAGGCGGCACGGAAGCGCCTATCAACAGATTGTCGATTGCCGGCTTTGCCAACTGCAAGGCTTTGACCAGGTCGGAAGACCCTGACGCCGCGTCATTGCCATTCGACAAACGTCGTGCGGGATTCGTCATCGCGGAAGGCGCTGGTATCGTTCTTTTAGAAGAATATGAACATGCAAAACAGCGCGGCGCCACAATCTACGCAGAGGTTTGCGGCTACGGCAACACTTGCGACGGCCATCACGTGACGGCACCTCATCCGGAAGGAACGTATGCTGCCAAAGCCATAAAGATGGCTCTTGACGAGGCAGGTTATCAGGAAAAGAAAGACCTCCTTTATATTAATGCGCACGGTACCGGCACACCTCTCAACGACTCGTCGGAGACGATGGCCATCAAGAAAGCTATTGGCGAAGACGAGGCCCGCAGAGCCTTTGTCAGCTCAACAAAGTCAATGACAGGACACCTTCTCGGCGCAGCCGGAGCCGTTGAAATCATCGCTTCGGCATTGGCATTGCATGAAGGCGTGGTGCCTCCAACAATCAACTTCAACGAGGCCGACCCCGAATGTGACCTTAACTACACACCTAACAAGGCTGTCAAAGCCGACCTCACTATAGCTGTTTCACAGTCACTCGGCTTCGGTGGACATAATGGTGCCGTGGCTCTTAGGACGATAAAGTAAATTATTGAAAATCATATAGCTATGACAAAAGAAGAATTAAAAAACTATTTGCCTCATCGCGAGCCGATGTTGCTCGTTGACGAGATTGACATTGACGACCAGCACGTCGCTCACTCGAAGTATCACGTCAAAGGCGATGAGTTCTTCCTCCAGGGACACTTCCCGGGCAACCCAGTGGTGCCGGGTGTCATTCTCTGCGAAATCATGGCCCAGTCATGCGCTCTTCTCATGAAAGAAGACCTTCCGGGCAAACTGACATTCTACACAGGCATCAACAACGTGCGTTTCAAGAACCAGGTGCTCCCTGGCGACACCGTGGAGGTGGAAGCTGTCTTGACGGCACACCGCGCCAACATCTATTTCTGTGACGCCAAACTCAGCGTGGCAGGAAAACAATGTGTCAGCGGAAGCTTGTCGTTTGCTCTCGTTCCAAGAACAAACAAATAAAATTTGATATAATGCAAAGAAAAGATTTTCAAATCGTTGTTTTGGCAAAACAGGTGCCTGATACCAAGAATGTTGGCAAGGACGCCATGAATGCCGACGGCACCATCAACCGTGCAGCCCTTCCCGCCATCTTCAACCCAGATGACATGAAGGCCCTTGAGATGGCTTTAATGTGCCGTGATATTATTAAAGCAGAGAACAACATCGATGTCAAAGTGACAGTCATCACCATGGGACCTCCTCGCGCCAACGAGATTATTCGCGAGGCTCTTTACCGTGGCGCTGACAACGGCTTTGTGGTCAGCGACAAGCGTTTTGCGGGTTCGGATACCCTTGCTACATCATACGCGTTGTCGATGGCTATCGAAAAGTTGGGTCGTTACGACATCGTCTTCACAGGACGCCAGGCCATCGATGGCGACACCGCGCAGGTGGGGCCTCAGACGGCAGAGAAACTTGGTGTGCCACAAATCACTTACGCCGACGAGATTATCGCTGCGACACCGGAGACTATTCGTCTTAAAAGAGTGCTCCAGCACGGTATAGAGGTCGTCGAAGCGAAGCTTCCCGCTCTCGTGACGGTACACGGCAACGCACATGACTGCCGCTCACGTCACGCTCACCTCGTGATTAAAAAGAAAAACACTGAAATCCCAATGTGGACAGCCGACGACCTCAATCCTGAATTTGAGAGATTAGGTCTGAAAGGCTCTCCGACAAAGGTGAAAAACATTGAGAACGTTGTTCTCGCAAAGAAAGAAAATATTGCGATAAGCAGCGATGACGAGGGTATCAAAGGATTGATAGAAGACCTCACGGCAGCTCACATTTTCTAAAAATCAACAAACAAAAATTATTAACATTAAAAAAATCTTAAAATCATGAATACAAAAGAAAAAATCACTGAAATTATCGTTAACAAACTGAATTGCGACCCGGCGATGGTAACAGAAGACGCGGGTTTTGTCACAACATTAGGCGCTGACTCATTGGATATCGTCGAGCTCATCATGGACATCGAGCGCGAGTTTGAAATCACCATTCCGGATAACATGACGGAAAAAATCGTCACAGTGGGCGATGCAATCAAAGTTGTTGAAGAAATCAAGGCGAAATAATGAATAACATTATTGTTTATTGTGAAGTTAAAGACGACGGCAAGATTGCCGATGTGAGCCTGGAACTTTGTTCAAAGGCTCGTCATTTGGCCGACCGACTCAACGTGAACGTTGATGCCGCTGTCATTGGCAATAATCTCAAAGGTATTGAGGACGAATTGTTTACGCATGGTGTGAACACCGTTTTCTGCCTTGAGGATTCACGTCTGTCGTTTTATCAGACGTTGCCACATTTCAGTGTGATGACGAAGCTCATCGAGCGTGAGAGACCGTATTCAGTGCTTTTCGGAGCAACTCCTGTCGGCCGAGACCTCGGTCCGAGAGTGGCGTCATATCTCCGTTGCGGTCTCACGGCAGACTGCACAGCCCTCGACATCGACGAAAACGGCAATCTCATGCAGATTCGTCCGGCTTTCGGCGGAAACATTATCGCAACCATCATTTGTCCGGATGTGCGTCCGCAGATGGCCACGGTGCGCGAAGGTGTCATGAAACAGGAGGTGTTTGAGCAACAGAAGAGCACGTCCGTTGTGAATCTCGACGCGTCAGAGTTCTTGCATACAGAGGATTTTGTGGTGAAAATCATCGAGCGTAAGCTTGAGGAGAAGAAGATTGACATCAAAGGCGCCCCTATCATCGTTTCCGGCGGTTACGGTATGGGTTCGAAGGATAGCTTCAAGCTTTTGCATGAGTTGGCTAATCTTCTCGGCGGTGAAGTCGGTGCGACACGTGCCGCTGTCGATGCAGGGTTCGCCGAGCCGGAGCGTCAGGTAGGACAGACCGGTGTCACAGTGCGTCCGAAAGTCTATATCGCGTGCGGCATCTCGGGAGCGGTGCAGCACCGCTCGGGTATGGAACAATCAGCGTTGATTATCTCTATCAACACCGACCCACATGCTCCAATCAACTCTATCGCAGACTACGTCATCACTGGTGATGCCGCAGATGTTGTGTCGAAGATGATAAAATATTGTAAATCAAATAGTAAGAAATAATGAACTTTTATCAAGATAATAAAAGCCTCGCTTTCTATCTGAACCATCCAAAGATGGCCGAGATTGTACGTCAGAAGGAAAACGACTTTGTGGATGCGGAGAACGACGAGCTTGCTCCGAAGAACGTGGAAGACGCTATCGACAACTATGACAAGGTTTTGGACATCGTCGGCGAGCTTTGCGCCGATGTTCTTGACGTGAATGCAGAGGCAGTTGATATTGAAGGTCCGAAAATCGTTGACAACGCTATCGTTTACGCGAGCGGAACACAGCGGAACCATGAGGCTATGCGTGATGCGGGTCTTTACGGTATGGCTCTTCCGCGTAAATACGACGGACTAAACTTCTCATACGTGCCTTACGTGATGGCGGCGGAGATGGTTTCACGCGCTGACGCCGGCTTTGCTAATATCTGGGGCTTGCAGGATTGCGCCGAGACGATTCTCAAATTCGCTGACGACGCTATCAAAGACGAATATCTGCCACGTATCTACAAAGGCGACACATGCTCGATGGATCTCACAGAGCCTGACGCCGGTTCCGACCTCCAGTCGGTGCAGTTGAAAGCCACTTTCGATGAGAAGGCGAACTGCTGGAGACTCAACGGTGTGAAGCGTTTCATCACCAATGGTGATGCGGATATCAAGTTAGTGCTTGCGCGTTCAGAAGAAGGCAGTACCGACGGTCGCGGTCTTTCACTGTTCGTCTATGACAGAAAGGAGAAGGCTGTGACGGTGAGAAGAATCGAGAACAAGATGGGCATCCATGGTTCGCCGACGGCAGAGCTCGTGTTCAACAACGCTCCCGCCAAACTCATAGGCGACCGTAAGATGGGTCTTATCAAATACGTGATGTCGTTGATGAACGGCGCTCGTTTAGGTGTCGGAGCCCAGTCGGTAGGTCTCGCCGAGGCAGCAGTGCGCGACGCGGAGGAATACGCCGACCAGCGTGAGCAGTTTGGCAAGAAAATCAAGGAATTTGTCGCTGTTCAGGATATTCTCGATTTGATGCGCGCCAAGACTGACGCGGCTCGCTCATTGCTTTATGAGACAGCACGTTACGTTGAGACAAACAAGAAAATCGCGGACATGCTGACACCTGTTTTGAAGATGTTCGCCAGCGAGTGGGCAAACCAGGTCGCTTACGACGACATTCAGATTCATGGCGGTTCAGGCTTCATGAAGGAATACAAATGCGAGCGTTTGTATCGCGACGCGCGCATCCTCACCATCTATGAAGGCACGTCACAACTTCAAGTCGTGGCGGCTGGACGTTTCTTGGGCAACGGCGCCTATCTCAAGTATATCGACGAACTCGACAACTTCGAGTATGCCGAGGAACTTCTGCCATTACGCGAGAAGCTTCGCGCCATGACAGTCAAGTACAAAGAGGTTTTCGAGCTTTCGGGCAACAAAGAGACGCATCATCGTCGCTTGGTAGAGGCAGTCGGATATATCATCATGGGTTATCTGATGCTTCAAGATACCACACGTTGCTCTGATTTCAGAAAATCATGCGAAGAAATTATCAAATTAGGTCAAGGAGAAATTGCAAAATCATACGAATATGTTAAAGAATAGAGTGGCAATAATCACCGGTGCCGCCCGTGGTATCGGCAAGGCAATCGCAAAGCGTTACGCCATGGAGGGCTGCAACATCGCGATTACCGATATTAATGAAGACAATATAAAGGTCGCCGTCGATGAGCTCGGTGAACTCGGCACAAAAGTGAAGGGTTATGTGTCAAATGCGGCTGATTTCGCTGATGTTGACAAGACCGTTGCACAGATTGCGGAAGACTTCGGCAGGATTGACATTCTTGTGAACAACGCAGGTATCACCAAGGACGGCTTGATGCTTCGCATGACAGAGGCACAGTGGGATGCAGTCATCACAGTGAACTTGAAATCGGCATTCAACTATATCAAGGCGGTGTTGCCTGTCATGGCTCGCGAGAGGGGCGGCAGCATCATCAATATGGCGAGTGTTGTCGGTGTTTCGGGCAACGCCGGTCAGGCTAACTATTCAGCATCAAAAGCCGGTTTGATCGGTCTCGCCAAGTCAATAGCCAAGGAGATGGGCAGCCGCGGCATCCGTGCCAACTGCATCGCTCCTGGATTCATCGAGAGCGACATGACAAGAGCGCTTCCGGAAGATGTGAGAAAAGATTGGGCGGCCAAGATACCGTTGAGAAGAGGCGGCACGCCGGAAGATGTCGCAAATGTGGCGTTGTTCCTCGCATCAGACCTCTCTAACTATGTCACCGGTCAGGTGATTAACTGCTGCGGCGGTATGCAATGCTAATTGTTAATAATGGTGTTAATATTTAAACGGTTCGTGCTTTACGGGCCGTTTTTTTATTTGTTCGGTTGAAATATCTTGCCTGATGATGAATCGGACTCGGCGCCTGTCACGGATTTTAATATGTTGACTTCTTTTCGGCTGCGAAGCAGTCCGATGAATGCGAATACTATGGCTTCCTTATAATCGATGATGTCTTCGGAAGGGACGACAATGTTGTGTTTTGTATGTGTTTTGATACGCTCGACGAGGAATTTGTTTCTCGCACCGCCGCCAGTTACCAATACTTCTGAAATTGATTGATTTTCAATTGATTTTGAGATTTGTATTGCGATATGTTCAACGAATGTCGCCATTATGTCGGCAATGTCGTCACGATTGTCCAACAATGGTTTGATGTTTTGCTCGAAAAATTCACGCCCCAATGATTTTGGGTGTTTTTGTGAATAGAAAACATGTGAATTTAATATCGTTAGCAATTGATTGTCAATGACTCCGGAACTGGCAATCAATCCGTCTTCATCATACGGCATAGATAATTTATTCGATAAATAATTCAATGTCTGGTTTGCGATACAGATGTCGTATGCAATACGTTGATTACCAATATTATATGAAATATTGGCAATGCCGCCGATATTGAGGCATATAGGGTAGTCGGAGAACAGTAATTTGTCGCCAATGGGCACCAGAGGTGCGCCTTGACCGCCTTTCATAACGTCTTCGGTGCGGAAATCATTGACGACCGTCACTCCGCAAGCATCTGCAAGTGCCTGACCGTCGCCGATTTGCAATGTATAATGTTCTTGAGGACGGTGAAAGATGGTATGTCCGTGGGAGGAGACGATTTCGGGGTGCAGGTGATATTTCTCAATGAAAAGCCTTACAACATTGCCGAGTAACGTACCATATTGATAATCAAGATTTTTTAGTTGATTGTTATTATAATAAAACGCATTTGTCAAGGTTTTTTTCCAATTGTCATCATAGTCGAAATTACTTTTCGCGATGATTTCGAAGTGCCATTTGGTGTCGTGCCAGAAGTTGACATCGACGAGATCGACACCGTCGAGCGAACTACCCGACATCAGTCCGATAACATTGTGCTTTTCAATCATTTACAAGAAGTCGATTATTTTGTTTAGATGAATACTGTTGGAGCCTTTCACCAGAATGTTTTTGTCGGAGACAGGGTTTTCTTCGAGGTGCCGCGCGAGCTCTTCGACATTATTCATGGTTGAAAATCCGGAGTTCCGGGATACTTGTGAGAACTCTCTGCCGACCAAGTAAACGTTTTTGAAATCAAGTTCCTGCAAAAGTTTTATTATATCGGCATGTTCTTGCCCTGACTCGTTGCCGAGCTCGCGCATGTCGCCGAGGATTAGCATGTTGTCGTCTTTACAGATGTTCCTGAAATTTTTGATGGCATGTCGCATGCTTGTCGGGTTGGCGTTGTATGCGTCCATCACCACCATGTTTTTCGCTGTTTTTATGACTTGCGAGCGGTTGTTGGTGGGGCGGTAGTGTGAAAGAGCCTCGACAATGTCGTTGGCAGCGACTTTGAAATATGTCCCTATGCAGATTGCCGACATCACATTCTCGAAGTTATAGTCGCCAACCAGTTGGGTCTCGATTTTATGTCCGCTCCATTCTATCGAGAGATACGGATTTGCAGACAGCGTCTTGCCTTGAACATTGGCCTTTTTGTCAGTGCCGTAAGTCACTTTGTCGATGCCTTTTGCGAGGTCCATCAGCAGTTTGTTGTCATGGTTGACAAACACCATGCCATCGTGTGCGGCGATATATTCGTACATCTCGTTTTTTGCGCGAACCACGCCTTCGAAGCCTCCGAAGCCTTCGAGATGAGCCCTTCCCATGTTTGTAATGATGCCGTAGTCTGGCTTGCCGATACCGGTGAGTTCTTTGATGTCTCCGATATGGCTTGCACCCATTTCGACAATAGCCAGGTCTGTGCCGGGTGTGATTCCCAATAATGTTAAAGGCACACCGAGTTGATTGTTGTAATTGCCTTGGGTGAATGCAATCTTGTATTTCTTGGATAAAACGGCTGCTGCGAGTTCTTTTGTTGTTGTCTTGCCGTTGGTGCCTGTGATGCCAATGACAGGCAATCCGAGTTTTTCTCTGTGCAGTCGCGCTAATTCCTGCAACGCCTTGAGGCTGTCTTCGACAACGAAGACCCTGTCACGCTTCGGAAGGTCCTGCCTGTCGGCGATAACACATGCCGCGATGCCGTCGTCCGCCACCTTCAACACAAAGTCGTTGCCATCGAAATGCTCACCTTTTAAAGCCACAAACACACAGTCTTTGCTGATGTTTCGGCTGTCGGTGGTGATGGTGTATGACTTTTTGTAGAGGCCGTATATTTTCTCGATGATGTTCATATATGGATTTTTATAAAAAAAGCCGTCATTTGCGACGGCTTGATTATTCTATGTTCAATATTTTATTTCTTTACAGCGGCGCCAATCATGTTCATCGCGCATCTGAAACCGACTGTTGCGGAACCCTGGTTCTCGTCCATGTAACGACGCACGGAAGGGCTGAGGTAATATGGGCCGTCTGCCCATGAACCGCCTTTAATCACACGTGAACGGTCGGAAATCAATGTGGTCTTGCCATAGTCGTACATTTGGCTTGTGTAGTCCATGTCTTCTTTGTTGTTCCAGTCAGTTTGTATTGTTGACATATAGTCGCCGTCTCTGTAGTTGAGGTCTTCCGAGTTGCCGCGGAATGGGTTTTGATCGCTGAAGTCCTCGAATGACAATGGACGATAAACATCGAGCACCCATTCTGATACGTTGCCGGCCATGTTGTAGAGGCCGTAGTCGTTAGGCCAATATGACACTACAGGGGCGGGGAATGCCGCGCCGTCGTTGAGGTTGCCCGCGACGCCCATATAGTCGCCGTTGCCTCTCTTGAAGTTCGCCATGAAGCTTCCCATATAGTTTTTGTCTTGTGAACGCAAGCCGTCGGAATTCCAAGGATAGACTTTGCGGTCTTTGATGCTCTCGCCCGTGGTGTTGCCGATGAGGGCGAGTGCCGCATATTCCCATTCGGCCTCGGTGGGGAGACGATATTTCGGAAGAAGAATCCCGTCCTCCATCTTCACGCCGCGTTGTCCGGAGGCATTGCTCGGGTTGAGGTCGGTGTAACCGTTTGCCACCACGCCGGTATATTCCCCTGAAAGATACCCGTCAGTGGTGAAGTGGTTGTCCTTGTCTTGGTTAGAGTCGAAAGCGAGGACACCCGCTTCGATGAGAAGCATCTCGTTGACACGGTCGGAGCGCCACAAGGCATAGTCGTTGGCTTGCAGCCACGACACGCCGACGACAGGGTAGTCGCGGTAAGCAGGGTGACGGAAATAAATCTCCACCATTGGCTCGTTGTACGACATCGAGTTGCGCCATACCAAAGTGTCCGGCAAAGCTCTTCTGACCATCTCCGGATAGTCGTTGCCGTATATGCGGTTTAACCAATAGATGTATTCTAAATAATCGAGGTTGCTTACCTCTGTCTGGTCCATATAAAATGATGAAACAGTGACCTGACGCGGTGTGTTGTTCCATTCATAATAAACATTTTCTTGAGTTGCTCCCATTGTGAACGTGCCGCCTTCGATAGCCACGAGACCAGTACCTGTCTTCTGATTGGGTGAATCTGTGACATAGAATCCACCGTAATTAGGGTCGTTGTAGTTCCATCCAGTTGTGCCTGACTTGCCGGCTTTCTTGTTTTTGCTGAAACTTCCACATGAAACCAACATGATGCCGCAACAAAAAATTGCCAAAATAACGCTTAATCTTAACTTTCTATGCATTTTCGTTTGAATTTTATTTTTCTATTCATTAACTGAATATCATCATATTTATTGCATACACTGATAAAAAAATGACTTTTTTCTATTTCAAAATTTCAAACTGCAATTATACGACTTTTTTCCTTTTGAAATAACGCTTGTTAAAATTTTTTTTAACAATATTATCATGTAGATAACGTTATTGTCTCAAAAAATTGCGTATTTTTGCAAAATATATATGAAAACATTATACTTGAAACGATTTTTGAAGTTTTTTTTATCGCTGTTTGTAATTGTTTTCGCAGCGAATAACCGTGTCGCGGCAGAGAACTCCGTGCTCAGTAGCGGCGTGTGGTATAAGTTGGCGATTTCGTCAACAGGAATGCATAAGCTTACATATTCCGATTTGGTGTCGATGGGGCTGGACATATCTGACATCAATCCGAAAAATATCCGCATCTATCATAACGGTGGCGGTGTCTTGCCTAAAATCAACAAAGATTATTATCCCGACGACCTTTATGAGATACCGATTTTTGTGTCGGGAGAGGACGACGGTGTTTTCAACACGAGTGATTATATCATTTTTTATGCTGTGGGGCCTGTTGTTTGGAAATATTACAAAACAATGGGGTATTACGGTCATGTGAAGAATCCTTACACCGATTACACATACGTCTTTTTGACCGTCGGTGACGAGCCGGGAAGACGCATCCAGACGGAGACGGCGCCACAGGGTGACGCCACTGCGACGGTTGTTGATTTCATTGATTATAAAGTCATCGATGTTGATGATGTTAATATCAACAACATGGGTTGTACTTGGTTCTTCGACAAATTTGACCTTACCTTGCAGAGGGATTATGAGTTTTCTTTCAGCAATTTAAATACGGCAAAGAATGCCAAAATAAGCGTGTCGATGGCGTCGAAAAACGCTTCCAGCGCGGCCATGATGCTGAAATACGATGATAAAACGATATATACCAAGACATTTGAAAACGAAAATCCGCAAAATTACGCTCGATGGGACACCGCATGTAAAAGAAGTTTCGCCGTCAAGGGAAGTCCTATTAAGATAACCGCGAAATACTCAAAGTCGGTGGCATCGTCGGTGGCATGGATGGATTATATTTCAATCAATGTATGGAGAAATCTTATCATGACGGGAGATGTCATGGCGTTCAGAAATCCGGAATGCGGTGTGGCGGAGGCCATATTTGAATACAATCTGCGGAATGCGTCAAATACTTTGCAAATATGGAATGTCACCGACCCGATAAATCCTGCTATATTGAATACGTCCGTGTCCTCTTCGGTGATGACATTTAAGGTTTATGGCGATGTGAACAACCAGTTTGTGGCGTTTAACGGTAACAGTTTTAATAAACCGACATTTGTCGGGCAAGTCGCGAATCAGAATCTTCATGCGATGCGAGACGTTGATTATCTGATTATTACGCATCCGAATTTCCAATCTCAAGCAGAACGTTTAAAAGAGATACATTCACGTCTTGACAACTTGAGTATAGAGATTGTCCAGCCACAAGATATTTACAATGAGTTTTCTTGTGGAGCCATGGACGTGGCAGGCATTCGTAATTTTGTCAAAATGCTGTATAATAACGACGGCGATGGCCAGAGGCTGAAATATGTCCTGTTATTTGGCGACGCGTCTTACGCTTACAAAAATCCGGAAGTGTGTCTTGTTCCTACTTGGGAGTCGTTTAACAGTTGTAATATCGGCTCTGTTGTCACCGATGATTTTTATGTTTGTTTTGATGATCACGAAGGTGATATGGAAGCCGGTTCAAATTCACCCGGCGCGTCGATGATAGATATCCCGATAGGCAGAATGCCAGTGTCAACGTTGGAGATGGCGACAGATGTCATTGACAAGATTGAAGCGTATTTAGGTGAAAACTCCAAGGCGATGAACAATTGGCGTAATGTGGTTACCTTGATGTGTGATGACGAATCGTCGGAATTTATTTCCACCTCCGAATATATAGCAAATCATATTTCGTCATGGGGCGGAGATGTCATCGTCGATAAGATTTATCTTGACGCGTACAACCAGGTGGCAACAGCGAGCGGACAGCGTTGTCCTGAGATGAACGAGGCTGTCACAAACAGAATAGAACGAGGCACTCTGGTGATAAACTATCACGGTCACGGTGGAGAGATCGGTCTTGCCGATGAGCGCGTCCTGACCATTGACGATGTGCTGTCGTGGCAGAATTTGCCGATGTTTCCTCTATTCGTTACTGCCACCTGTGAGTTTGGTCGTCATGACGATCACACGAGAAGGTCGGCGGCAGAGATAACATTTACGGCAAAAAAAGGCGGAGCGATAGCTATGATAACCACATCGAGAATTACAGGCGGCAGTGCGAGCTTGCTTTATAGAACGTATGAAAGGATGTTTAAAATGCAAAATGGCGAGTATCCGACCATGGGCGAGATATTCTATGCTGCTAAACAAGATAAGGCGAAGAACACCAAGGTGTTCGTTCTTTTAGGCGACCCTGCATTGCGTCTTGCATATCCGAAATATAATGTCGTCTTGACACAAATCAACGGAGCGCCGGCTTCTCCTATAAATGATACCATTTGTCGTAATGATACGCTTAAAGCGTTGAGCGTGATTGAGTTGCGTGGAGAGGTGCAAGATAATTTCGGGGAATTGATGAATGATTTCAACGGGTTTGTGCGAGTCTCTGTTTACGATAAGGAAAACACCTATCGCACCAAGGGTGACAAAGGATACCCCCAGTTTGATTTCAAATTGCGCAACAGTTTGTTGTTTGATGGAACGGCAAAAGTGGAGTCAGGGGAGTTCGTGATAGAGTTCACAATTCCTAAAGATATTAATTACGCATACGGCAAAGGTCTGATAAGTTTCTATGCCACTAATTATCAGGTTGATGCGAACGGAATGTACGGAAATGTCGTCGTAGGTGGCTATAACGAGATGGCCTTGCCTGATGTCGAGGGCCCCGAGGCTCGCATCTTCATTGACGACACATTGTTTGTCAGTGGCGGCATTACCAATGAGAACCCACTTCTATATGCTGTTTTAAAAGATGAACACGGAATCAACACGACAGGTGCAGGTATCGGACATGACATTACCGCCACATTGAGCGGAGCGACTAACAAAAGTTATAATCTGAATGCGTATTATGAAAATTTTGAGGACTCAAATAATGGCGGCACAATAGCATATCGTATGTACGGACTGAATGAGGGAAAGCATTGTCTGAATTTCAGGGTGTGGGACATTTACAATAATTCCACCAATGTGTCGATAGAGTTCACTGTCGTTAAAAGTAGCAACATGACTGTGGAAAATGTTTACAATGCACCTAATCCGATGACAAACCACACTAAGTTCTTCTTTGAACACAATCAGAAAGGAGATATGGGTGTTGTGATAAATATTTACAATATCAACGGGCAGCTTGTGAAGACTATAAGGGACAACAGGAACGGCACATCAACGCGCGTTGAGCCCATAGTATGGGACGGCACGTCGGACAACGGAGTGTTGCTGCCTGCCGGTGTGTATCTATATAATGTGACGCTGACAAACAGCAATGGAGAGAAACGAACAGGCTATTCCAAGTTAGTCATATCACGATAGGTGTTAATGTAAGGTGAAAAAAACAATAAACATACAATAGATTAACTTAATTGTCGTTAAATTGAATAAATGCTTATTTTTGCAAAATAATTTTAAAGTATATGTTTAGAAAATCTTTAGTAGTTTTGGTATGTCTTTTGCTTACAGGTATCATGGCAAAGGCGCAAGAAGAGTATAATGTGATACCGACTGCTGTTCCGGCTTTGATGATAGCACCGGACGCGCGTTCGGCGGGTATGGGAGACTTGGGTGTTTCAACATCTCCCGATGTGTATTCAATGCACTGGAACCCGGCCAAGTATGCATTTATTGAGGACGATTTTAGTCTCGGTTTGGCTTACACTCCGTGGTTGAGGAAGCTCGTTCCCGATATGAACATCGCTTATCTTGCGGTGTCAAAACGTGTTAGCAGCAAGTCAACGGTGGCTGGTTCTTTGCTTTATTTCAATTTAGGTGACATTAATTTCAGGGGGGATGATAATCAGGACCTCGGTACATATAGACCTAACGAGTTCGCAATCGACCTCTGTTATTCAAGAAAGCTCGGTGACTATCTGTCGGCGGCGGTGGCTGCGAGATACATTCGTTCTGATTTGACTCAGGGTGTCGGCAACTATCAGAAAGCGGCGTGGTCGGTGGCGGCGGATGTCGGAGTGTATTATCAGAGACCGGTGTATATGGGCTCTGTTGACGGGGAGTTCTCGTGGGGTGTCGCAATCACCAACATGGGTAGCAAGATGAACTATTCAAAAGCTAACACCAAATCAGACTTTATCCCTACGAACTTGCGTTTGGGTCCGTCGTTGAAGATTAATATTGACGAGTTTAACTCTATAGCTTTCTCCGTGGATGTCAACAAGTTGCTTGTTCCCACCCCGCCAATATACGGCACAAACGGCGTAGATATTTTAAAAGGCAAGAATCCCGATGTGTCAATGATTCAGGGTATGATTCAATCGTTTTACGATGCTCCGGGCGGGTTCAGCGAAGAGATGAAAGAGTTTACATTGAGCGTTGGCGCGGAATACTGGTACAACAAAGTGTTTGCTGTGCGTGCCGGTTTCTTCCATGAGGCAAAGATGAAAGGTAACCGTCGTTATCTCACATTCGGTGCAGGTTTGCGTTACAATGTCTTCGCGCTTGATGTGTCCTACCTCGTTCCTGTCAACAATAATGCGACATCAGGTGTAAATCCTCTCGAAGGAACTTTGCGTTTCAACCTCACATTCAATATCAACAAATGGGGAGGAAACACCAAGTTGGAAAAAGTTAATTAATAGATAACCACACTGTTACAAGACAGTCGTTTATGATTAGTTCTCCGAAAATTTTCTAAAATTTTCGGAGAACTAATCAATTTAGGACACTCGCTTTGGGAAGAAGACGCCGACACTGAATGTTTTGTGTCGATTGCCGACTTTTTTGACAAAGTGTCAATGCCACTGCCAATAGAACGTCATCGCTTTATGAATCGTTTGACGATGACATTATTTCCGTGTATGACGATATAATAAACGCCACTCTTTAAATGTGTGCAATCGATGTCAACGACATTGTCATTTGAGATATTGGCAGGGGAAGGGATTTCTTGTCCTAATAGGTTTAAAATCTTGATGTTATTGAGATTGGAGCCTTTGACGTGGAGGATATTGTCGGTGGGGTTGGGGTATATTGAGATTTCTTCCTGGAAGTTTTCGTCAGTGCTTAATATGTCGCTTACAAGTATATGGCTTTCATGGCGATAATGATTTTGTTTTGTCGCCACCACTTTGATGACGTCCCCGTTTTTGAGAATATTTGTAAAATGAAGATACATGGCATTGCCATTTGATTTGCCTCGTGCAATCAGTTCATTATCAACGGACAATGCGACATAAGCTCCGTCGTCGGCGTTGATTGACATTGACATGGTGCCTGGTGTCATGGTTTCAGGATGGACGATGCTAAGGTGTTTTGGCACTTCGGAATAGAGCTGGAGGTAGGCGTCTCCGAAATAATGGAAAAGATTATACGTTATAGGCTTCATACTTGCGTTATGCGGAAATGATGATTCGTGCAAGAAATACTTTCCGTATGCATTTGCGAAGGCCGGATATTGAAAGTCAAAAGTTTGCGGGCCGTAGTCGGGCATGAAGTCGGGGTAGAGATAGTCGAAGAAGCCCCAAACGTAAGTGTCGTTGACATAGGAGAACGACAGTTGTGATGCTGCTATTATACCCACAGCGCCGTTGGATACGCGCAAAAAACGCTCGGCGAGGCAGTCGGCGGTGTCCGCTCCATAGCTGAAATCACCGGTCTGACAGTTGGCGGACATGATAAAAGTGAGTTTGTCGTTGTTGAGGTTGTCGATGTCACTGTTGAAATATTCCGGTTGTCCCCATGTTTGGAAGGTGCCGTGGTCGCGGTGAATGAGCAGATACGTGCCGTTTTCCAAGGCTTCTGTTATCTTGTCGGCGTTGCCGCTCCAGTCGGTGAGATGCGACATTGTGGCGGGAATGTAACCGAGTCCGTCAGGGCCGAAATAATCCATGACTTTTTTGGTGTTCTGTCCTGTTGACCATACAGAATCGGGTGTGCCTTGATGTATGCCATTGATATGGGTGACGTATATCCCGTTGTTTTCAAGATATCCGGCTATTATCTCGGTGCATAGTTGAAACCATCGTGAGCGTTGGTAGCCCATGGCTGTCGTGGCGTGCGAGTAATAATATTCGTCGTCGTATGGTTGTTTTTCATATTGTAGTGTTTTTCGCACCATGCGTCGAGCCTCGTCTCCGTTTGCGGCGGGCATTCGGGCTATAACCATGTCGGGCAGGCCGTTGTTGTTGAAGTCAACGAATTTGTTGTCGGCCATATACGGCCCATAGGCGTTGCCTTCGGGGTGGTCTGTCAGGGCGTATGATATGATTCCTGATGTGGGGTCGGAGGCATAGTCGCCGAGCAATAGTACGGCGGCAGGGGCGGGGTTCCAGTTCTCATAGGCATGTCGAAGGTACGCTTTGAGGGAATCGGGATGGTTTGTCCCTGCCTCCTCCAATGTCACCACCCTTGTTATTATTCCCTGCTCCTCTCTGAAGTTGCGTAAAGTGTCGGCCCATCGTTTTATGCCGTCGTTGACAGGCGTTATGATGAGATAGTCGCAGCCGTCGCGCCGCTCGCCGACTTCATCGGCTCGCGGCGCCTTGAAAAAGTCTGGAATTTGGGAAAAAAGCGATTGCCTGGCCGAAACGACCAAAAGAAAAAAAAGTGATATCCTGACAAGAGTATTCATGCTATTCGTCTTCGCGACCGGCAAACACAACGAATCTGTTAACCAAATGCCCTTCCGATTTCCGCCGTCGCACTAAATGACGAGTGCAAAGATATAAAAAAAAGAGACTACTTGACTGTGTCTCTTTTTTTAACCTTAAATAATTAATTATTAGGTACGGCTTCGCCGAATCAATACTCGTCAGATACTGTGAGCTTCTTTCTGCCTTTCGCGCGACGGGCTTTCAAAACCTTGCGACCGTTGGCAGTTGCCATTCTTTCTCTGAAACCGTGTTTGTTCTTGCGTCTTCTGTTCGATGGTTGAAATGTACGTTTCATTGTATTATGTTCTTTTATTTTTTACCTAAAAATTCGGATTGCAAAAATACAAAAGTTTTTAATACAAAAAACATTTTTTGAAAAAAATTATTTTTCGTCTATGTTTTTCAATGTCTCGACTAAAAATTCCCAGAACGGAGCCACTGATTCTATGAGCAACGCCTCGTCTGGCGAGTGCGGGTGAACGAGGGTGGGGCCGAACGAAATCATATCCCAGTTCGGGTATTTCGCACCCAGAATCCCGCATTCGAGACCTGCATGAATGACCATCACCTTTGGTTCTTTGCCGAATTTCTCGTTGTACACTTTCTTCATGGTGGCGAGGATAGGGCTGTCGATGTTTGGCTTCCAACCGTGGAACGAGCCGATTGACTCCGCCACTGCGCCGTGCGCCTGGAGTATGGCGTGGATATCGTCGGCGAGTTTGTCCTTGAGTTCATCGACGAGACCGCGCTGCATCGAGCATGTAACGATTTTGCCATTCTCAAACTTCACGGTGGCGAGATTTGACGATGTCTCGACAGTGCCCTCGAAGTCCTTCGACATTCCGATGACACCGTTAGGATATTTTGCGATGGCTTCCAACATGTTCTTGAAAGTCTTGTTGTCGATGACTTCAGCGGGCATGTCCGCGTCGGCGATAGATATTGCGAGGTCTGGCTCGGCTTCTGCAAACTGCTCTTTCACTGCTGTCTCGTATTCGTTCACGAATTTCTTGAGTTTATCGGTTTTGTCGGCTGGGACGACGATTGTCGCGAACGACTCTCTTGGTATTGCGTTGCGCAGGCTGCCTCCGTCGATAGTCGCGAGGCGCACTCCGAATTTCTGCGATGTCATGATGAGCAGGGTGTTCATGATTTTGTTGGCGTTGCCTCTTCCGAGGTTGATGTCCATGCCAGAATGTCCTCCTTTCAAGCCTTTGACAATCATTTGGAATGCTGCCATGCCGTCGGCGACTTTCTCCATTTTAGGGGTCCAGTGGGCGATGGTGTCGACACCGCCGGCGCATCCGACATAAAGTTCTCCTTCTGTCTCGGAGTCCATGTTGAGCAGGATATCGCCTTTGAGGACAGCCGGTTTGAGTTCGTTGGCACCTGTCATGCTTGTCTCTTCGTCGATGGTGAAGAGGCCTTCGACAGGGCCGTGCTCAAGGTTCTTTGCTGCGAGAACACCCATTGCCGCTGCTGCTCCGAGACCGTTGTCGGCGCCGAGTGTGGTGCCTTTCGCGCGAACCCAGCCGTTGTCAATGTAAGTCTCAATAGGGTCTTTCTCGAAGTCGTGAACGGTGTCGGCGTTTTTCTGTGGCACCATGTCGAGGTGTGCCTGAAGGACCACGCCTTTTCGGTTCTCGTAACCCGGTGTGGCAGGCTTGCGGATGATGACGTTGCCGGCTTCATCGACGATGGTCTCAAGACCGAGGTCTTCGCCGAATTTCTTCATGAAAGCAACCACTTGTGCCTCTTTCTTTGAAGGACGTGGTATGCGTGTGAGACTGTAGAAGTTTTCAAATACTTCTTTTGGTTGTAATTCGTTGATATTCATATTTATTGTATTTTAAATTATTTTATTTGTTTTTCACAAAATTCTCAATTTTCTCATAGCCCCAGATGTTTTCCATGATTTTGAGCGATTCCTCTACTTTCATGTTTTTATGAGCTTCCATATTGCGTTGGATAAAGATGCAGTCGGTGAGTTTACATCCGTTGCAGACAATGTCTTCGGCCAGGGCGTCGCATGACGGCGCTCCGCAGATGCCGCAGTCTATTTGTGGCAGCTGACGTTCCAACTCTTTGATTTTGTCCATCTTTTCCAATGCCTTGGAGATGTCGGCATCGAGGCTGATAGAGCGTGGTTCCACTGCGTCCACGCAGATGTTTTCGAGAAGATAGTCGTGTTCGTCCGCCACTTCTTTGGCGCGGGTCATCTCGCCGCAGCGTTCTTTGCCTGCCACGTATCTGGCTCGGCTGAACATGCGCTCGCAGGTAAGGAAACGGTTGTTGTATGTGAGGATGCCGCCCGGACAGCTCTGGTCGCAGGCGCGCAGTTCGAGAAAATCGACATTTTCGATTTCATCGTTCTCAACCTTCTCCAAAAATTCTATGACATTATCGATGCCGTCTATCGACAGCGAGTGCTCCGAGATGGAGAGTCGTCTCTCTCCGTTTGTCAAAGAAGTCAGTATGCTGTCGGAGGTGAGCTGGGCGATAGGCAGTTTCACCTCTTTGTACTCGTGGCCTTGTTCTTTTATCTTCTTATAGACGCGGTTATACAGCGAGTCCATGTTTATGACACCGTCCACACTTGATTTCTCTTCGCCCACGGGGTTTTTCACTGCCGCGATTTTTGCCGCGCATGGTGTGACGTAAAACACTCCGATGTCTTTCTGCTTCCAGCCGTCTTTTTCAAGTTTCATTCTGATATACATGGCGGTGATGTCTATCGGCGCCTTGACGGGTATGATATTCTCCACCAATCCCGGGAACCTCACTTGTATAAGTCTTACGATGGCAGGACAGAATGAGGAGATGAGCGGCTTGTTGTCGCCCTCGCGCTCCAGTTGATTTTTTTTCTCTGTGAAGATAGGTGTTGTTATTTCTGTTTCGATGACGTGCTGAAAGCCTATCTCTTTGAGAATGGCATAGATTCGCGACACGCTGATGTCGTTTTTGAACTGTCCGAGGAATACTGCGGGTATTAGTGCGACGCGGCATGGATATTTGAATATTTCCTCGAAGTCGTCTTGTTTTACGAACACGGCTTTATGCGGACAAGCGCTGAAGCAGTTTCCGCAGTCGATGCAGCGGCTCTCGTTGATTTGCGCCTTGCCGTCGCGTACGCGTATGGCCTCGGTGGGACACACTCTCATGCAACGGGAGCAACCCTCGCAAACGTTCTCGTTAATCTGTAATGCGTGAAAAAATGCCATTATAAAAATTATTTATGATAAATTAACTTCCATCTCGACTGTTGTTCCAACGCCAACGGTCGATTGTACATTGAGACGGTCAACGTTTTTCTTGATGTTCGGGAGACCCATTCCCGCGCCGAATCCCATATTGCGAATCTCCGGCGAGGCAGTGCTGTGTCCCTCCTGCATCGCCCAGTCGATGTCTGGAATGCCAGGGCCTTTGTCGATGACTTTCAGAAGTATTTTCCCCGCGTCGATGTCGGCGACCACCATGCCGCCGTAGGCATGTGCGATGGCGTTGACTTCAGCCTCGTAGAGCGCCACAACAACCCGCTTCACTATCGACGGGTTTACGTTGAGCTGTTTTAACGTTTTCTTAATCGAACTTGAAGCCGAGCCGGCGTTGACGAAATCTCCTTCAATAACTGTATATTCCAAATGCATGATAGTTGATGGTTGGTTTTTGTTGAAAGTTTGTTAGTAAATAGGCTTCAGACCGGCTTCCCAAAGGAGGCCGCAAGCCTTAAACATTGAATAATCGCATTCCATTAGCACCATGCCTTCGTCTTCGGCGAGTTCAATCATCTCTTCAGTCGGTTTCTTTTTCCTTACGAAAACGATGATGTCAAGGTTGCCCATTTCGCATGTTCGTATGGTCTGCATTGTGCAGAGACCGGTGACAATCATGGGAAAGTTGTCGCCTAATGTGAGAATGTCGGACATGAGGTCGGAGGCGAAGACTTTGTCCTGTTCTTCTTCGAGACGGTCTTGACCGCAAACCACTTTGGCGTTCAGCACTTTGGCTATTTCAGATAATTTCATTTTGTTTTTATTTTGTGGGGCTAAATCTTTTTCGCCCGTTTGTGGCCGCGGGCAAATTGATTTATCCCGGCGTTATTCGTTGTAATGTATTTCCTCTATGTTTTCCTGAATCAGTTCTTTTATATACTTCATGATGTTGATGTCGTTCATCGACATGCCGTCGAGGGCTTCTTTTACCTCATCGGTATCGAACACGAATTTTCCCTCGTCGGTGATGTGTGTGTAGATGAAATGTATGTCTTCGTGGGCGGCGAACAGCATGACGAGCGTGCCGGCGAGGTCGCCCATGGGCGGACGGTCGATGTTGTCGTGCTGGAACCAGAAGTCGAGAGTGGTGCCTTTGCCGACCTCGCTCTCGATATTCATTCCGCCGCCGCAGTTCTCGGTGTTCATCTTGATTAGAGGCAATCCGAGTCCCACTTTTCTCGTGGTGCGGGATGTGGTCCAAGGGTCGGTGACCTTTGCAAGAAACTCCGGCGACATGCCTTTGCCGTTGTCTTTGATGGTGAAGGCATAGATGTTGTCCTTGAGGCTGTCTTTGATGGTCAGCTCGACAAGTGTGGAGTCGGCTGCGGTGGAGTTTTCCATCAGGTCGTATATATGCAGTGCCAGTTCTTTCATCCGAATAAAAGTTGTAGTTTTTCTTGTGGTTCAGTGTCGATGTATCTGCCGTCCTCGCCACGCAAGGTCTTGCGGAACTCATCGAATGTCTTGTCGTACATGTGAAGAACGCAGTGTACCTCACCGATGATATGCAGGAAATGCGCGTCGGAGCTCTTGGTGAACATGAACTTTTTCAAGTAGGCGAATTTCTTTAAGAACTCGTCTTTCTTGACGTGTTTCGAGATTTCCAATGCGTCGGCCTTGATGTCGGGCGGTATGAAACCCAGTTGCGACATCAGCGAGGAGCCTGGTTTGTTGACGTGTGCAGGCACGAAAAGACCGCCGATCTCATGCACTTTGTCATAAAGCGTGTCGAGGTCGCAGTCGAGTGCCGACCATAGCAGCCATTCTTCTTCTCCTACGACTTCCTCGTTTTTGTCAACGATGAGCTGAAAGCCGAATTTTTCCTCGTCGAGAGGGATATGCGGCAGATGCTCGTCGAGAAACTCCTGGAACTTGTCGAGCTGCCCGTCAGTCTCGAAGTAGGCGAGAGCATGAGCCTCTTCCTGCGTTGTTATCTCCACGCCTCCGATGACCATGATGCCGCTCTCCCGTCCGATTTCTTGTGCAACCTTCACCTGCCGGGTGGTGTTGTGGTCGCAAATAGCGATGATGTCGAGATGCAGTTTCTTCGCCTGTTCCACGATGGCGGCGGGCGACATGTATATGTCGCCGCACGGCGAGAGAACCGTGTGAAGGTGAAGGTCTGCCCTGTACTTTTTCATCTCCATCATCAATCAGTTAGGAGTATAACCTCGAACTTTACCTATTTGTTTAAAAGATTATAAACAAGCCCCGCGATTTCAAATGTCGGCAATGAGGTCTGTAGTAGCGGCATCTCTTCTTCGTTGGCCTGGTTGACAGTGTCTTCGTTGGCGCCGAGGTTTTTCACGAGAATGATGCACGACATCTCTTTCAGTGACGCCACCGCCATTACGTTTTTGTGAGTCTGAAGGGTAATCCAGATATTGCCTTCCTGTGCGTTGCCCATCACGTCGCTGAGGAGGTCCGAGATGTAGCAGCCGTCGATTTCGCGGTCGAGACCGTTTCCGCCCGCAAGGACTTTAAGTCCCAGTTTGTCAACTAATTCCTTAACTTTCATTTTTATTTTCTTTATTTCAAATTATCAAAAATATGGACTGCAAATATATAAAATATTCATCGTTTTAACAAATATTTAATTTTTTGTGCCAATAATTATCGTCTCTCGACCTCGAATTATGCGTCCCGTCGCGACGGGTTGTCGTTTGGTGCAGGTCGATGCCGCGCTGTTTGTGACGTTTGAAAATTAATTTGACGCAAAAGTATGAAATTTTTAATAATTTTGCAACGTGAAAAAGAAATTTGAGATAATCGTTCCGGGAGGGGAGGACAAGGTGCTCCTTCACACCTGCTGTGCGCCATGCTCGTCGGCGATTATAGAATGCCTGCTGCGGCACGGTGTTACACCTACTATATATTACAGCAATCCGAATATCTTCCCTTTGGAAGAATATGAAATCCGGAAAAACGAGTGCGTGAGGTACGCCACATCGCTCGGCTTGGAAATTGTTGACGACGATTACGACCACGAAAAATGGCTTTCGGAGATGATGGGGTTGGAAGAAGAGCCGGAAAGAGGAGGACGTTGCCTTAAATGCTTCAAGCACAGACTGTTGCGTACTGCGAGATATGCTCATGAGCATGGGTTTAAGACTATTGCGACAACGCTCGCTTCGAGTCGTTGGAAAAGCCTTGGGCAGATTGAGGCGGCGGGGCGTTTTGCCGAGTCGCGTTATCCGGATGTGACTTTCTGGGCGCGCAATTGGCGCAAAGGCGGTTTGAGTGAGAGAAGGATTGAAATCATTAAAGAATACGGCTTTTACAACCAAAGATATTGCGGTTGCGAGTTCTCTGTCCGTGACGTTGTTTCAACCGATAAAAAAGAATGATTGAGTCTTTGACAAGAAAGTGAAATATCTTGATTTAACTGCGGTTTGCTTGAAATAACAGGTAAAGGGAAAATATTTTTTCCTTAGATATTTCCTATTTAAAAAAGATTTGTATATTTGCCAAATATTTAAATAGGTCTGAAAAATAGAAAATATTTTATAAATCATTCATTAACATAATTTTACGAAATATGGCAAAAGTAAAATCTTTGGCAGAATTGAAGGCGATGAGAGAGAGACTACAGTCGAATCTCGACCTTCGTGAGAAGAGCAACAATCCTGACGCTATAGTCCAGGTGAAGGTTGCTATGGCTACTTGCGGTATTGCCGCCGGTGCGAAACAGGTCATGGAACACATGATGGAGAAAGCCGACCAGCTCAAGCTCGGTATCGTTTTCACGCAGACTGGCTGCATGGGCTATTGCCACGCGGAGCCGACCATCGAGGTTAAAATCCCAGGAAAAGACCCTATCGTCTTCGGTCACGTCGATAATAAACGCGCTGATGAGATTCTCGAGAAGTATGTCATGAACAACGAACTCGTTGAAGGCATCATCCCGATGAACTATGAGAAAATCGATTAATCATTCATTCTAAATTGGAGGACTTTATATGACAAAAATCAAAACGCATGTGCTTTGCTGCGGTGGTACCGGATGTAAGGCATCTGCAAGTGATGAGATCATTGCAAACTTCGAGAGAATTTTAAAAGAAAAAGGTTTGCAAGATGAAGTTCAGGTCGTCAAAACAGGCTGCTTCGGTTTCTGCGAGAAGGGCCCTATCGTGAAGATGCTTCCTGACAATACGTTCTATACTCAGGTAAAACCTGAAGATGTCGAGAAAATCATCAACGAGCACATCATCAAAGGTCGTAAGGTTACAGACCTTCTCTATCTTGACCCGGAAAACAAACAGCATGTTGCAGACTCGAAGCACATGGGTTTCTATAAGAAACAGCTTCGTATAGCTTTGCGCAACTGCGGTTTCATCAACCCGGAGGATATCGATGAATACATCTCTCGCGGTGGTTATGAAGCCATCGCCAAGGTTCTCGGCGAGATGACACCACAGCAGGTCATCGACGAGGTCACCAAGTCGGGACTGCGCGGTCGTGGCGGCGCCGGCTTCCCCACGGGTGTGAAATGGGGTCTCTGCGCAAAGAACCAGGCTGACCAGAAATATGTCATCTGCAACGCTGACGAGGGCGACCCGGGCGCGTTCATGGATCGTTCCATCATGGAGGGCGACCCGAACTCGATTATCGAGGCAATGGCTATCTGCGGTTACGCCATCGGCGCGACAAAGGGTTTGGTTTACATCCGCGCTGAATATCCATTGGCAATCCATCGTTTGCAGCTTGCTATCGAACAAGCCCGTGAATATGGTCTCCTCGGCGACGACATTCTCGGAAGCGGTTTTAACTTTGATATCGAGCTCCGCTACGGTGCAGGCGCATTCGTCTGCGGTGAAGAGACGGCTCTTATCCACTCCATGGAAGGTAAACGTGGCGAACCAACTCTGAAGCCACCATTTCCGGCTGTCTCCGGTTATATGGCAAAACCGTCTAATGTAAACAACGTCGAGACATTCGCCAACGTGCCGATTATCATCACAAAGGGTGCCGACTGGTTCGCATCAATCGGTTCGGAGAAGTCAAAAGGCACGAAAGTGTTCGCTTTGGCGGGACAGATCAACAATGTCGGTCTTATCGAGGTTCCTATGGGAACAACGCTTCGCGACATCATCTTCGAGATTGGCGGTGGCATCAAGGGCGGCCGTCAGTTCAAGGCAGTCCAGACAGGAGGTCCTTCAGGCGGTTGCTTGACAGAGAAGCACCTTGACACAGCTATCGACTACGACTCGTTGATGGCGGCAGGCTCGATGATGGGTTCCGGCGGTATGGTCGTCATGGACGACACATCGTGTATGGTCGCTATCGCCAAGTTCTATCTTGAGTTCACATGCGAAGAGAGCTGCGGCAAATGCTCGCCATGTCGTATCGGCAACAAGAGAATGCTCGAAATTCTCACCAAGATTACCAAGGGCAACGGAACAATGGACGACCTCCAGGAGCTTCGCAACCTCGCTGCGGTTATCAAAGATACAGCATTGTGCGGTCTCGGTCAGACAGCGCCGAACCCGGTCTTGTCAACACTTGACAACTTCTGGGACGAATACGTCGAACACGTCGTCGATAAGAAGTGCCGTGCCGGTGTCTGCAAGAAACTCATGAACTACCTCATCGACAAAGATAAATGTATCGGCTGCGGCAAGTGCGCCAAGAACTGCCCTGCGGAAGCCATCTCGAAGACTAACTACATCGCCGAAGGTCACAAGCTTCCTTCACTGGAAATTGACGCTGCCAAGTGTATCAAGTGCGGTGCATGTATCAGCGGATGTAAATTCGATGCCATTTCTGTCAAATAAAATAGAGGAGGAGATATTATATGATTAACGTAACAATAGATAACAAACAGATTCAGGTCGCAGAGGGCACAACAATTTTGAAGGCTGCCCGTCAGGCCGGTATTCATATTCCTACCCTCTGCTATTTCGAGTTGGCGGGAATGAATTTTGAAAACAAACCGGGTGGATGCCGTGTTTGTGTTGTCGAAATCACAAAGGATTTCAACGGCAAACCGCGTCGTAACCTCGCTCCAGCCTGCGCGACAGACTGCGTGGATGGCATGGAGGTGTTGACACACAGCGCACGCGTCATCAACGCTCGCCGCACAGTCGTGGAGCTGATTCTTTCAGACCACCCGACAGACTGCTTGACATGTGCCAAGTCAGGACAGTGCGAGCTCCAGAAGCTCGCTCAAAACCTCGGTATTCGCGAGATTCCATTCCAGGGTGAACAGTCAACATATCGTCAAGACATGTCGCCTTCAATCATTCGCGACATCGATAAATGTATCATGTGCCGTCGTTGCGAAAACGTCTGCAACAATGTCCAGACCGTCGGTGCTTTGTCGGCGGTGAACCGTGGCTTCCAGGCTGTCGTCGCTCCGGCATTCGAGCAAGACCTCATCGATTCACCATGTGTCATGTGCGGTCAGTGCGTCCAGGTTTGCCCTGTCGGCGCCTTGAGCGAAGTTGACGATACACGTGCGGTCATGGCGGCCATCAACAATCCTAAGAAGACCGTCATCGTGAACACAGCTCCTGCTACACGTGTCGCCCTCGGCGAAGAGTTCGGCATGGAGCCAGGCACTATCGTCACAGGTCAGATGGCAGCAGCATTGCGCCGCCTCGGATTCGACTATGTGTTCGATACAGACTTCACGGCTGACTTGACAATCATGGAAGAAGGAACAGAACTCCTCGGCAGAATCAAGAAGTTCATGGAAGGCGACAAATCAGTCCGTCTCCCTATCTTGACATCCTGCTGCCCCGGTTGGGTCAACTTCTTCGAGCACAACTTCCCGGATATGCTCGACGTTCCTTCAACAGCCAAGTCGCCTATGCAGATGTTCGGCGCTGTCGCAAAGAACTACTGGGCGGAGAAGATGGGCGTCAAGAGAGAAGACCTCGTCGTTGTTTCTATCATGCCTTGCTTGGCAAAGAAATATGAAAGCAAACGTAAAGAGTTCTACAAAGACGGCAACCCGGATATCGACTACGTTCTCTCGACACGTGAGTTGGCTCGCTTGATAAAGCAGTTCAACCTCGATTTGAAAGACATGCCGTCAGAAGACTACGACGATCCTCTCGGCGAATCGACGGGCGCGGCTGTCATCTTCGGTGCAACAGGCGGTGTTATCGAAGCCGCTGCACGTACAGCATACGAATTGTTCACAGGCAAGTCGTTGCCGAAACTCGACTTCACTGAACTCCGTGGTATTGCGGGTATTCGTGACGCCTGGGTTGACTTTGACGGTACACCTATCCACATCGGCATCGCCCACGGTCTGGCAAATGCACGTAAGCTCCTTGAAAGAGTGCGCGAAGGCAAAGAACAGTTCCACGCTATCGAAATCATGGCTTGCCCGGGCGGCTGCGTCGGCGGCGCAGGTCAGCCATATCACCATGGCAACAGCGAAATCATCAGGAAACGTACAGAGGCTATCTATCGTGAAGACGCCGGCAAACCAATCCGTAAGTCACACGAGAATCCTTCAATCAAGAAGATTTACGCCGAATACTTTGGTGAACCATGCGGCCACAAGTCACACGAACTGTTGCATACACACTATTTCGACAAGTCGGAACATGTTGAGATTAGCGAAAAATAATTGTTGGAAAAATTAAAAATTAAATATTATGGCAGTTATTAAATTATCAGAAGATAAGGTCAAATTCATTAAGGACGTATGCAAATCATTCCGTAATGACGGCGGTGAAGTAATCAGCGTGCTTCATAAGGTGCAGGGAGAGTACGGCTACCTTTCAGCAGAGGTTCAGGAACTTGTCGCTAAGGAGTTGAACATTCCGGTATCAAGAGTTTACGGCATTGTTTCATTCTACTCATTCTTCACAATGACACCTAAAGGCAAGTACCCTATCAGCGTGTGCTTGGGCACTGCCTGCTATGTGCGCGGTGCGGAAAAGGTTTTGGATGAACTGAAACGTCAGCTCGGTGTCGAAGTCGGTGGCACGACAGAAGACGGCAAGTTCTCATTGAACTGCCTCCGTTGTGTCGGCGCCTGCGGCCTTGCTCCAGTCGCTATGATTGGCGACAAGGTTTACGGCCGTTTGACACCAGACAAAGTCAAAGAGGTTTTGGCTGAATACAACGATTAATTCCGGTAGGGGCGAGTCGTCATTCGCCCTATACCTTGTTAATTAATATGAATTGTGGGAATGGAATAAATCCGTTCCCGCAATTTTTTTGTTTTTATTTATTGCTGTCCGGTAAAACTTTTCAAGCAAAATAAATTAGGGTTGACACTTCTCACGAGGTATCAACCCTTTTGGTTATCTTTGTTTTTGCTAAAATAAAACATAACCATGAGCAAAGATAGTCATTTTACCGGACCGCCGCCCTGCCAGGTGCTACAAGGGACAGACGCCGCCAAACACGACCATTGCCTGCTGAAAGAGGTGCATCTGCCTAAAGACTCCACTTTGGCAATGGATTGTGGCTATGTGGACAACAGAATTTCTCGCTTCATTTCTTCTATGGGGACAGCGTCAACGCCATGCAAATACAGACATGGGTGGTTCTGATAGCCAATCTGCTGATAACGGTTCTGTCGAGGAGCATCAAACGACACTGTGCATTCTCACAAGTTGTTACCATGGTACGGCTTATGCCTATGTACTACGTCGATTTTATCGCATTCATGGAAAATCCCGAGAAAACCCGGAATGATTTCCTTGCAAAGGAGATGCAAAAAGCGCCGCCGGAACCAAGTCTTTTCGATTAAGGGGCTTGCTTTTGAAAAAACAACCCCCGAAGTCCAATTTTACAGGGCTTCGGGGAAGATATTTATGCTCTTTTGAGTTTTGCCGGACAGCAATAATATTATTTCTTTACGTTAACTTTTTCTGTCTTAATTCCATTTTCTGTCTCAATTCTAACCATGTAGATTCCAGATTCGAAACCATTCAAATTGATGGTGACGTTGTCTGTGGCTGTTGTCTCAAAAACCTTCTGGCCGAGAGTGTTCATCACGCTGACGGTCATTGCACCGTTACCTTCGATATTGACGATTCCGTTGGTCGGGTTAGGGTAGAGGCAGGCGTTTTCTGCGTTGATTTCTTCAACGGTGTCGTCACCTCCTTCGCAGTCGTTGTTGTATGTCATGAAGACACCGTCGCTGTGTTCGCCGGAGGTGAATAGGACTTCGTCGTCGGTGTTTTTGATTATGAAAGCGCACTCATTGTCGGTGTCATATTGTTCGTTGGTGTGATACCAGCCGTGGTTCCAGATGAAGTTGAGGTTGCCTTTCAGCAATGGCGTCACCACGGTTTGTGTTGAGCCTTCTTCCATAGTGACTTTTGCTATGCGCTGTCCCGTTTCGTTTGTTACGCTGATGCACGCGCCTTTCCATCCGTCGCCGCCTTCGTCAGTGAGTTCAAAAACGATGTCGCATTTTTCGCCGACAAGAATTGTCTTGTGGACCCTGTGGCTGAAGCCATAGTCATTCACAATCGTCACTCCATATTGATATAGACCTTCTTCGAGGTTGAAATCCGTGAATTCACCCGACTGACCTGGCATTTGTCCGTAAAAAGCATCAGCGATAAGCCTGCCATTGCGATAGATGTTGATGTCGAAATCATCAAGCGGTTCGCCGTTTAGTTTGTGTGATGGGTTGGTCCACTGGAGTGTAACGCTTGATTTATCTTGATTTTCAACAATTTCAAGGTTGGTGACGTTTTCAGGACGCTCCTCGTAATATGCCATTTCCTTCGGCTGTATATGTCCGATGAAGCCGTTTGAGCCGTTGAAGGCGTATTTCGTGGTGTTGAGTGCTCCGATGGGGCACCAGGCGTCGTCGCGGCCGTTCCAGCCCCAATTGAAGTGGAAGTAGTCGTTCTCGTCATATCCGTCGCACACGAAGGCGTGACCGCCGGCGCCACTGTCGTCTTGACCGCTGTAGTACAAGGGCATTCCCTCGTTGAGACCCCCGTTTTTAAGCATCTGCGCCCATTCTTCGTTGGTGTATAAATTCCAGCCCCAGAAACCTTGTATCTCAAAGTCGTCGCAGGTATAGCCGAAGTATGAACGTAAAGCATACGGCACGTCATCTGAATACGCGCCGCTGCCATGTCCGCTGTATTGCATGTTGACAGCGATTCCGCAGTGATGCAGTAGTTGTGCGACATGAAAACAATCCTCTTCGGTGCTCAACGAGTCGAGGTCGTTCGGCATCAACTCGAAATGATACTCGGTCTCGCCGAAGTTGGCGGTCTGCTGTGGATAGCCGTCAGGGTTGTAGGTGTACGAGCCTGTCCCGTGTTCAGGGTAGTTCCAGTGTTTCATCACCTGACCCATCGCTGTGGCGACGCAACCTGCATATACATAACCGCCGCTGCCTTCAGCGTCTTCAGGGCACTGGCTGTTGTAAGGAAAGTTCTGGTCCCAGATGGTCTGGCAGAGAGGTCCAACAACTTCGCGGCTTGTTCGCTCCTTGTTAATATAGCCTGTCTCGGCAATCGACTTCCATTCCGAAACGATGTCGTCGGAAGCCTCGATGTTGTGCTCTCTAACATATTGAATTTCTTGGCGGAAACTGTTCAGTGTGAAGAGAAATCCATCAGCAATGTTACTGGGGTCAAAACTGCCGGTTGTGGAATAAGCCAACACCGGTTTTACACGGTCGTCGCCGGAGATGATTACAAAACCATTGTCTCCATTAATGTTAAATGCGTAATAATCAACGGCATCGCGGGTGGTTGAGGTGTGAACAAGTTGAAGACGGATGTTGCTCTTGAGTGCCTTGGCACTAAAAAAGCTTTGTCCAATCTGCATGGCACGCTGCGCATCGATAGGACCTGCAACGATTTTGCCAATGATTAGTACAAAAACAGCAATGAAGAATAGATTTTTTTTCATTTTTATTTGAATAAAATTATTAAACTTCAGATTTAATGGTCTGCAAAAGTAATGATTTTTTTGTATCTAAATCATTCAGCCATTAAGATTTTTTTTGACGGCATGTGCGATATGTATTTGTTAGATGAGTTTTTCAACAAGTCCTGACAAGAAAACCAAGAATGACATCATCATGACGGTGCGATGAGATAAATTTTTTTGAAAAATTTGTTTATTTTCAAAAAATACCTAATTTTGTAATTTATTTTGAACACAATTTTATAGATTTAAAATTTATATACTATGTATCTGATAGTCAATAAGAAAGAATTAGCGCAGGACACCTTTATGATGGAAATTGAGGCCCCTCGTCTCTCGAGAGCGGCTCTCCCGGGGCAGTTCCTGATTATTAAAATGACAGAAAAATCCGAGCGTATTCCGCTCACGATCAGTGATAACGACCCGTGGAACGGTACGGTGACAATTGTTTTCAAGGCTATTGGAAAATCAACACGCCGAATGGCTGAATACAAGGTCGGAGACACTTTTCTCGATGTTGTAGGTCCTCTTGGACGTCCATCGGAGTTTATTCACATGTCGTATGAGGAGCGCAAGACAAAACGTTACGTCTTCGTAGGCGGAGGTGTTGGAATCGCACCGATATTCCCGCAGGTCAAATGGTTGTATCATAACGGAGTCAAAGCCGATGTCATCATTGGCGCACGCACCCATAGTCTCCTCGTTTATGAAGACGAGCTTTCATCGATGTCGAACCTTTATGTCACCACAGATGACGGCACATCAGAATATAAAGGTCTTGTTACCGATATGTTGCAACGTCTTGTGGAGCAAGGTAATCATTATGACGAATGTATCGCTATCGGGCCGATGATTATGATGAAGTTCGTGAGCCAGCTGGCACAGAAGCTCAACATCAAATGCACTGTGTCAATGAACGCTTTGATGGTTGACGGTACCGGAATGTGCGGTGCCTGCCGTATCAGCGTGGGAGGTCAGACCAAGTTCACATGCGTTGACGGTCCGGAGTTCGATGGCGCCAAAGTTGATTTCGTGGAGGCTATGAAACGTCAATCGATGTATAACAATGTCGTGGAGCACAAGCATCTTGAGGCGGAAGAGAAAGCTGAAGGCCATCAATGTCATGTGGGCGGCATACTCGACGAACCGCGCGATAAGCATCATCGTGTCAAGATTACGGAACAAGACCCGTTGGTGCGCGCCCACAACTTCGATGAGGTTTGTCTCGGTTACACGGCTGAAGAAGCCATAGTGGAGGCGCAACGCTGTCTGCAGTGCGGTCGCCCGCAGTGTGTCACAGGCTGCCCTGTCAACATCAACATTCCCGGCTTTATTAAGAAGGTGTCGGAGGGCGACTTCAAAGGTGCTGCGGAGATTATCGACGAAGACTCGGCGCTTCCGGCGGTGTGCGGTCGTGTGTGCCCTCAAGAAACACAATGTGAAGGCAAGTGCGTTATTGGAATAAAGCATGAGCCTATCGCTATCGGAAAACTTGAGCGTTTCGTTGGCGACTGGTCGCGCGAGAACAATGTCAACCTCGCCAAGCCGATTAAGAAAAACGGCAAGCGTGTCGCTGTCATCGGTTCGGGTCCCTCGGGATTGACATGCGCTAAAGAACTTCTTGTGAAAGGCTACGATGTCACGGTGTTCGAGGCGTTGCATGAGTTCGGCGGCGTGTTGGCTTACGGAATACCCTCGTTCCGTCTGCCGAAAGAGACTGTCGTTCGCCATGAAGTGGAAAACGTGATGCGTCTCGGCGGCCATTTCTTCAAAGACGTGGTCATCGGGCGTACTGCTTCAATAGAATCGCTGATGAAAGACGAGCATTTCGATGCGGTGTTCATCGGCTCGGGCGCAGGTCTGCCTAAATTCATGAATATTCCAGGCGAGAATCTCTGTGGTGTCGTCTCGGCAAACGAGTTCCTCACAAGAAACAACCTGTTGTTCGCATATAAAGAAGGCTTCGAGACACCTAATTATGTAGGAAGGCGTGTGGCTGTCGTCGGCGGCGGTAACGTCGCGATGGATGCCGCCCGTACGGCCTTGCGTCTCGGCGCCGACGTGCATATTGTATATCGTCGTTCCGAGGCGGAGCTTCCGGCACGTTCCGAAGAGGTTCATCACGCCAAGGAAGAAGGCATACAGTTCGACCTCTTATGCAACCCCGTGGAGATTATCGGCAACGAAGACGGCTGGGTCAACGGCATGAAGTGCATCAGAATGGGTCTCGGCGAACCCGACGCATCGGGTCGTCGCCGTCCTGTTGAGATAAAAGGCTCCGAGTTTGTACTCGATGTCGATATGGTCATCATGGCACTCGGCACGTCGCCGAACCCGTTGATTTTCAGAACGACACCTGGTTTGAATGCTGACAAGCATGGCTGTATTCTCGCTAATGAGAATGGTCACACCACGCGTAACGGCGTGTTTGCCGGCGGTGATGCCGTCAGCGGAGCCGCTACGGTAATCCTCGCCATGGGAGCGGGAAAGAAAGCCGCAAATGCCATCGATGAGTATCTCAAAGATGAGATGATGTAAAAAAAATCGGGACGCGCGACAGCGCGTCCCGATTTTTTTGTATCTTTGCACCGATTTTTAGGTGTCCGTCGTGGACTTAATAGGGAATCGGGTGAGAATCCCGGACAGTTCCCGCTGCTGTAAACTCTCACAGCGCCTGCAAATGTCACTGTTTATCCCATATAAACGGGAAGACGCAGACGTAAAGAGCGAGTCAGAAGACCTGCCTGAAATCAAAGACAATGGAGACTTTCGGGATAAGAGTCGGTCGGAAATTCAAGTGAATATGAAGAAATTGTTCGTGTTGCTGTTTCTTGTTGTCCCCTGTGCTGCATGGGCGCAGGATACGATAGTGTTGCAGTCTGTCGAGGTCAATGCCGATGCTATACGGCGCAACCAGACGGAAACGGCAATGGAACGTAAGATAGACACCGCTCTGCTCAAACGTCTTAATACGACCACTATGTCGCAGTTGCTGATACAGCACAGCCCTGTCTTCATCAAGACATACGGGCCTGGCGGCATAGCCACGGCATCGTTCAGGGGCACCACGGCAAGCCACACCCTCGTGCTGTGGAACGGCTTCCAACTCAACGCCCCCACACTCGGACAGGTTGACTTCAGCACCATACCGGTGTTCATGACCGAACAGGTGGCCTTGAAGTGGGGAAGCGGGACATCAGCCAACAGCGGCGGCCTCGGCGGAACGGTCAACATAGAGACAAATCAACACTTCGGGGAAAAACTAATCCTCGACCTGAAACAGACATACGGCAGTTTCAATACCTTCGGCTCTTATATCACTGCCGGTTATTCATGGGCGAGTCACCTGTTGCGGGTGAAGGCTTATCGTACCTCGAGCGACAACGACTTCGAGTACAACAACATAGGCGTAATCCCGCATCAGGTGATGAAGCAAAAAAATGGCGAGTTCATTGACTACGGTCTCATGCCTGAATATCAACGGCGATTTCGTAACTCGTTGATAACAATCGTGTCATGGAATCAGTGGAGCGACCGAAACTGCCCGCAGATAATGCCTAATGTCAACAACGACAATACAAAAGAATATACCGAAAACGGCTATTCAAGAAATTTTGTTTCTTGTAAAACTTATTGGCAATCAGGCAAAATAGAAATAAAATCGGCGTATTTTTACGAAAAACAGCATTATTTTCTTGAATCATACACGGACATCGGTACACCTGTCACAAGTATCAACTCGAAAAATGACGCCAATGTCTTTCATCAAATCGCCGATTTGAATCAGGATTTATATAAATCGTGGAAACTCAACGCGAAAGTGCAATATGACTATGAACAGGTGACATCTAACAACTATGACGGTATTAAGGACAGGAATTTGTTGTCGTTTTACGCCGCCGTTGCCGGCAAGTTGGTGAAACCCTTGGATTTGCGCCTGACTTTGCGTAACGACTTGGTGGATTGGCAATCCGCCGGTTTTTTCCCGACAGCGACTTTATCGTATAGTTCTTTGTTTGTCAAAGGCTTGAAAATCAACGCCGGATATAGCCATAACTTCAGAAATCCGAGTTTAAACGACCTTTATTGGAACCCAGGCGGAAACCCGGATTTGAAACCGGAAACCGGAAAAACAATAGATGGAAATATCATGTATTCACGGAATTTTGGGAGGTTCTCCATGGAAAGCTCTCTCGGCTCTTATTATTCTCAAGTCAAAGACTGGATTCAATGGGTGCCGACGACCTATAGATATTGGGTGCCGGAAAATGTCAATACAGTGCTCGCCTACGGTGTCGAGGCACATTTGAAATTGAATTATGATTTGGCCGACTGGCATTTCTCGGTGTCGGGAAACTACGTTTATAGTCATACAACCGACGAAAGCGGTTCGCAATTGATTTACATACCGTTACATCATGCCAACGCTTTCGCGGAAGTGAAATGGAGAACATGGAATATGACATATACGTTGGAATATACAGGAGAACGCAAGACATCAATGAATGCCAATGAATTCTATGGCTTTCAGCTGAATCCCTATGCTCTTCTTCATCTGTCTTTGGGCAAGCGAATAGGAAAGTTTTATATAGACATGAAAATCAACAATATCACCGATGTCGATTACATGGCGGTCCTTTGGCGCGCCATGCCAGGCAGAAGTTATGAAGTTGGTTTGAATTATAAATTTTAAAATATTAAATTATGAAAAAAAATCTGTTGTTATTGATTTTCGCGATTTTACTGGCGTTTGTGTCATGTAAAAAAGAAAAAAAGAATGCTGAACCAGAGACTTTCTCGGTCGGTACAGGTGTTTTCGTGTTGAATGAAGGCACTTTTACATACGCCAATTCATCATTGTCGTTTTATGATTTCTACAAAAACGAGGTCGTAAACAACCTGTTTTTCAGAGTGAATAATACTCCGATAGGCGATGTGGGGCAATCACTTGCGCTCATTGACGATAACCTTTACATCGTGGTGAACAATAGTAAGTATATTTATAAGGTAGATGCAAAAACCATTGAATATAAAGCTAAAATCGAAGGTTTTACATCTCCGAGATACATGCTTCCTATAAATAACGGCAAGGTGTATGTGTCCGATTTGGCGAGTCCTGGTTTCTGGTCGTTGAATCTCGACACTTTTGAAAAACATCTTGTCGAGACAGGCAGCGCGACAGAAGTTATGGTAAAGATAGGCGATAAGGTATTTATGTCCAACTGGTCAAATTATTACGTTGCAAATGGGTCGAATAAATCAGTTCAAGTGATTGATTGTGTCAATGATACGCTTGTCGCTACAATAGAAGTCGCTCAAGAGCCGAAATCAATGGTTGTAGATAAAAACAACCGTATCTGGGTGTCATGCAGCGGTGGTTTCATGCCTCCTCAAGACCCTGCACTCGTCTGTATCGATGCGGCGACACATCAGGTTGTCAAGCGTTTCGACTTGGCGGAGGGAAGTTACCACAGCGGTCTTGCCATTGATGGAACAGGAGAGAATCTTTTCTTTATGAATGGTGGCTTCGGCAGTCTTAATGTGTATAAGATGCCGGTTGATGCCACGGAGATTCCAGAGACTCCCTTTATCACATCGAACAGCAAGGTGTTTTACGGCCTGAAAGTCAACCCGCAGAATGGCGATGTGTATCTCACCGACGCTAAAAACTATGTTCAGAACGGCGACTTGTTGCGTTATTCGGCAGACGGTACACTCCTCGGCAGTTTCGAGACGGGGCTTATTCCGAGCTATATGCTTTTCAATTGATATAATATTAATTTGCTCGAAGAGCCATTCCTCAAAAGGGGGGTGGTTCTTCTTTTTTTATTATGATTTCAATTTTTTTTGTATTTTTGTGACTTGTATTTTAAAAACTTGTCATGCGGAAACTTGTTATATCTTCAATCACGAAAAAGCTGATAATGGCTATTACTGGCGGCGGTCTCGTCTTCTTTATGTTGTTTCACGGCGCGATGAATGTCGTCTCGATTTTCTCGGAAGACGGCTACCGTTGGATTTGCGAGTTCCTCGGAGCCAACTGGTATGCTCTTGTGGGTACTGTCGGTCTCGCTATCTTTGTCGTGTTGCATTTTATCTACGCTCTTGTCCTCTCTTGTCAGAATCTCAAGGCGCGCGGCTGTCGGCGCTATGCTGTCAACGAGCGTCCTGCGGGAGTGTCGTGGGCGTCGAAAAACATGCTCGTGATAGGTGTCGTCGTCGTGCTTGGACTTGCATTGCATCTTTACGACTTCTGGGCGAAGATGCAACTTGCCGAGATAAAAGGCAATGCTCCGGTTGAC
>UQNO01000002.1 GCA_900542475.1 uncultured Bacteroidota bacterium | reverse complement strand
TCTATTGTTTGAGGCCACGCATTAGGGCCTGTGATGATAAGTTGCAGAGTATCAGCGACATCGAGAGCATCTGTAAAGTTCACATTAGCGTTTCCATTGGCATCTGTCAAACCGAAAGCGAGCAGTTCGCCGTTATGGAATATGCTACAGCGGAAATTGCTTTGTGCTTCACCGTTTTTAGTGATTGTTACGGGCATTGTTGTTGTTCCAAGTGTCAAAGCCGAGGCATAGTTCACTTCCGGACGGAATGGTTCGTCGAGCCAGGGGCACACTGCCACATCGCCCAGGATATTGATATCATAGTAGTTCCAGCGCATACACGGATCGTATGGCACATAAGGCGCTGTCATGATTTTCATTTCCACGAATGCTGTTCCGATATAAGGAAGTCGTTCGTTGTAGTATGCATCGACGAACTCCCTGTTGAGATGCGCCGCCATTCCGTCGCCCCATGGCTGATACCATCCATAACGCGAGTTGCCTGTCGCAGCCACGAATCCAGTCGAGATGTTGACCATACGCTCAAGTATGCAGGTATGCGTAAAGTCACCGCAGATACAACCATGTGAGTGGAAGAAATTATAATTATGAGTCACACCGTCAAGTTGTGCGAAAGAGTTGTCGTTTGTGCTGTTAACATACCATCCAGCCACATAATCGGTATTGGCGTGACCAACGTGGTATATATATTGTCCGCCTATTGCGTTGATTTCGTCTTTAAACCATCTGCCTGTCCATGGTTTGTCACTCTTCTCGTAAACCTTATGGAAGTTATAATTTTCCGGGACACCGACGGTAGTATAGTTGAAATCGCTTGAGCCACCGACGAGACGGTCGAGATCTGTACTGCCATAGTAGCCGTCGCCGAGATGTTCCGCACCGAGAATCACATCATGGAACTCTCCCAACACCGGATTGGCTTGATATTCCAACGTCTTGTGCATCATATTGTTAAACTGCGTCTCGTTGTTGAACGGCATACGAGCCACTGCCAACTCAGGAAGAAGGTCGTCTTCGCCTTCTTCGCCCCACAGACCGTTGTCATTGTCGTCCCAGGTGCCGTCGAGACATACAAAATACATATCTGCCGGAAGGTTGTCAACGTGTTCGTCGCTGACGTAGCAGTACAGTGCTCGCCAGGGCACCACGTTAGAGTCGCCGCCGAGCAGCACCATCATAATTCCTTCATTTTCATATTCTTGGCTGATATAAGCACGCACTTTCTCGGCATCATCACGACCCTCAAAATTAGCAAGTATATTTTCCAATGCCGCCACACGAGTACGGAGTCCGCGGGCAGAGTAAAACGCGACGTATTCATCGAAATGCGACACCCATTGCTGTGGTGTTATGACGAGAAGTTCATAGCCGTTTATGGTGCGGGCTCTGTTTTTATACTCCTGCACTGCTTCCGGGTTCTGCGCCAAACGCTCCACACGGGCCTGCACCTCGGGGGTCATCCACACCTTATTGCTTCTGTCAACTCTTGAAGCGACAACGTCAACGGCGACTGTCACAGACGTGGCATACGACACCTTGCCTGTAGCAGGGACGTATCTCACTGGCGTGAACTGTGCGAAAGCGAATGAGCACCCGTTGAGGTATTGAGTGTTCACCTTGGAACAGGTGGTTTCAGGATATACACTTTCTGAACGGTAAAAGTTCTCGTTTCTTTCAAAAGTCAGCGGTTCTGTCGAGGAGAGCGGACGAGCCTGTTGATGAGGCAGAAGAGTGTATGTGCCGTCAAGCTCCACGAAATCGGAATACTCCACGGTGATGCCTTGAGCTTCTGTGTTTTGAGGCAGCAGCAACGACACCGACTGCCATGGCAATGTGGCCTCGCCTGTGACGCCGGTGCTATGTGTGTTGGCGAAACGAATGACATCGTAGCCGTTCACCTTGCTAACCATCGGTGTGCAGAATGAATAAGTCTTCTGAACCGTCTGGGCGAACGAAACAAGACCCAATACGATTGTGAATATTGTTGTTAGGATTTGTTTTTTCATTGTTGTATTATAAGTAAAATTGGTTAATTACTGATTTATCCATTTCTCTACTTCTTCAAGTTGCAGTGCCGGCACCTCCATTTTTGTTTTTTTACGGATACCGTTGAGTTTCTCGCGCAATGCCGACGGCTTTTCCGACTGCATCTGCTCGACAGACGTGTAGTTTTGTTTCACGAGCACTTCCGCCCATGTTTCCGGCACGCCGACAGCCATGAAGTCTTCTTTTGTAGCGACTTTCTTATGCACTTCAGGGCGCATTGTCGGGAAGAGAAGCACTTCCTGGATTTGTGTCTGACCGGTGAGCAGCATCACGAAACGGTCGATTCCGATACCCATTCCTGATGTAGGAGGCATACCATATTCCAGGGCGCGCAAGAAGTCTTGGTCTATAAGCATAGCCTCGTCGTCACCGCGTCCGGCGAGTTTTGCCTGCTCCTCGAAGCGTGCGCGCTGGTCGATAGGGTCGTTCAACTCCGTGTAGGCATTAGCGACCTCTTTTCCGTTAATCATCAGCTCGAAACGCTCTGTCAGTTCAGGGTTGTCACGATGACGTTTGCAGAGCGGCGACATCTCGACGGGGTAGTCGGTGATAAATGTCGGCTGGATATAGTTTCCTTCGCATTTCGCGCCGAAAATCTCGTCTATGAGCTTGCCTTTGCCCATCGACTCGTCGATTTCGACACCAAGTTTCTTGCACACCTCGCGCAGTTGTTCTTCGTTCATTCCGTTGATGTCGATGCCGGTGTTTTCCTTGATGGAGTCTATCATCGAGATACGTTTGAATGGACGTTTCAGGCTGATTTCCTTGTCGCCGACGCGCAGAGTGTCGGTGCCGAGAACGTCATGGGCGCAGCGGCATATCATCTCCTCGGTGAAGTCCATCATCCAGAGATAGTCTTTGTATGCAACATAGATCTCAAGTGCGGTAAATTCCGGGTTATGCGAGCGGTCCATGCCCTCGTTGCGGAAATTGCGCGAGAACTCATAAACTCCATCGAAGCCGCCGACGATAAGACGTTTCAGGTAAAGCTCATTGGCGATACGCAGATACATCGGTATGTCGAGAGCGTTGTGATGTGTGATGAACGGACGAGCCGAGGCTCCTCCCGGGATAGACTGAAGGACGGGTGTATCGACTTCGACATAGCCGTTTTCATTGAAGAAACGACGTATGCTGTCGATGGCTTTAGTACGTTTGATGAAAATATCCTTCACTTTGTCATTCACGACAAGGTCCACATAACGCATACGGTAGCGGAGCTCCGGGTCGCTGAACTCGTCGTATTTCACGCCGTCTTTCTCTTTCACGATAGGCAGTGGGCGCAGCGACTTGCAGAGCACCTTCAGCTCTTTGACATGAACAGAGACCTCACCCATCTGTGTACGAAACACGAAGCCTTTCACACCGATGAAGTCGCCGATGTCGAGAAGACGTTTGAACACCACGTTATACATCGTCTTATCCTCGCCAGGGCAAATCTCGTCGCGGTTCAGATAAAGTTGGATGCGACCGTGGGAGTCCTGCAGCTCACAGAACGAGGCAGCGCCCATGATACGACGACTCATGATACGCCCGCCAATGCTGATGTTCTCGAACTTCGAGAGATTGTTGTCGTCGAATTGTTCTTTTATCTGTGCAGTCGTCACGTTCACGTCGAACGCCGCCTGCGGATAAGGATTAATACCGAGTTTGTAAAGTTCTTGTAATGAATTTCTCCTGATTTGTTCTTGTTCGCTTAACATTGTTATATTCTTATTTTACTTTTCTAAAGATGTACTTGGGTGCAAAGATACAGTTTTTTCCGAAAAGTAAATTATTTTTAACGATAATTGTTTTTTTAACGAAACATGGCGGTCGCGAGATGTTTCCTAATCTGTTTTTGTTCGTTACTGCCCAGGCTTCGGCTGGCAAAGGATTTCTTACACTTTGCCGGCATTTGGCACAGACCCTTCACGACAGTCTGAAACAAATCTACGCTGAATGCGCAGAACTCGCCATGCAAACTCTTGTGCCGAATGAAATTTTCCTGCGTTCTCATATACAAGACAAGCATAACGCTTATTTTCAAAAATCACGATTAGCGAACCTATCAGGTGCAAAAACACAAAAAAATCCCTCATTCATAACAACTTTTTCACTATTTTTGCAAAAAACTATCATCGGTAGTTATGGATTTGCTGCAGACGAAAATAGAATACCTCAAGGGCGTTGGGCCGAAACGGGCGGAGCTTCTGAACAAGGAGCTGGGCATTTTCACGTTTCATGACCTGCTGGATTATTTCCCTTTCAGATATATCGACCGCTCGCAGATTCACAAGGTGCGTCAGATCTGCGACGACAACGTCTATTATCAGCTTGTCGGAACCGTTAGCAATATGCAAACCTTTGGAAATCCAAGAGTTACACGGATTACGGCGATTTTCACCGACGACACCGGCTCAATCGAATTGGTGTGGTTCAAAGGACTGAAATGGATTAAAAACCGCTTCCAGCCAGGCAAGAAATATCTCATATTCGGCAAGGCGAGCGTGTTCAACAACCGCTTCAACTTCACCCACCCCGATGTCGAGGACTACAACCCCGCCGACAGCTTGGCGGGCGAGGCTTTGCAAGGAGTTTACAACACCACCGAGAAGATGAAAAACGCCGGTCTCGGCACAAAACAGCTCGCGAAAATCATCAAGACATGCGTTCTGCAAGTCTGGAACATGATTCCGGAGGTGCTGCCAAACAGTTTGGTGCTGCAAGACAGACTTTTATCACGCAAAGAGGCATATTACAAAATACATCTGCCATCAAACAGCAACGACATTAAACGCGCAACCACACGATTGAAATACGAGGAGCATTTCTTCTTCCAGCTACGGCTTTCGGTTCATAAAAAAGACCGTCAGATAAACACCCGAAGCGTTGTGTTTCAACAAGTCGGCGATTATTTTAACACCTTTTACAAGGAACACCTGCCTTTTCCTCTCACCGACGCCCAGAAACGTGTCGTCAAGGAGATTCGGGCCGACTTGAAGAGCGGACATCAGATGAACAGGCTCCTGCAAGGCGACGTGGGAAGCGGGAAAACCATTGTCGCTTTGATGATAATGCTTCTGGCCCTCGACAACGGATACCAGGCAGCCCTCATGGCACCGACGGAAATCCTCGCCACTCAACATCTTGAGACGCTGCGGACTCAACTCGAAGACATGAATGTGCGCTTCGCCCTGCTCACAGGAAGCACAAAGGCTTCAGAACGCAAACAAATACTTGCCGACCTTGCCAAGGGCGACCTCCAAATAATCATAGGCACCCATGCTTTGATAGAAGACACCGTCGTTTTCAAAAACCTGGGACTCTGCATCATCGACGAGCAGCACCGTTTCGGAGTGGCACAACGCGCTTCGTTCTGGGACAAGACGACATTCCCTCCTCACACCTTGGTGATGACAGCGACACCCATTCCCCGCACCTTGGCGATGACACAATACGGCGACCTCGACGTATCTAAAATCGACGAGCTGCCTCCTGGAAGAAAACCTGTAAAAACAGCACATGTGTTTCAGGAACAACGACTTGCAGTCATCGGTTTCATGAAGAAACAGATTGCCGAAGGACATCAGATATATGTCGTTTATCCGCTCATCAAGGAATCGGAGAAGATGGATTTGATAAATCTGCAGGAAGGTTACGAGGCAATGGCGCGCGACTTTCCGGAACCCGACTATCATATCAGCGTGGTACACGGTCAGATGAAGGCGGAGGACAAAGACTGGGAGATGCAGCGTTTTGTGCGCGGGGAGACTCATATCATGATTGCAACGACTGTCATCGAAGTGGGGGTCAACGTACCTAACGCCTCGGTTATGATTATCGAAAACGCCAACAGATTCGGGCTCTCACAGTTACATCAGCTCAGGGGCAGAGTAGGACGCGGCGCCGAACAATCATACTGCGTTCTGATTACCGACCACAAACTCACCGGCGAAGGGAAAAAACGCATGGAGACGATGGTGCGCACCAACGACGGCTTCGAGATAGCGGAAGCAGATTTGCAACTGAGGGGCCCCGGCGAGACACAAGGCACACGCCAATCCGGCATGATTGAGATGAAAATCGGCGACTTCCAACACGACGAACCTATCATCAGACACACAAGAAAAATGGCGAACCTGCTTCTCGACACCGACCCAACACTGTCAAAACCAGAACACTACGCCACAAAACAATACTTCTCGCAACAGTTCGGGCGGGACTTCGACTGGAGCAGAATCGGATAGTTTTTTCTGATTTCATTCTCTCGCAGAATGAGTGGAAATTGTTCGATTACACAAAAAAACGCACTGTTTTTCAATTTTTTCTTGTTTGTGTTGAATTTTTATTTATTTTTGTTCGCGAAATAACAAATAACCTATTTAAAATGAAAAACTTTAGACTATTTTCCTTCTTTATCATCGCTCTGCTGTCGTGCCGCGTGGCATTGGCACAGGATTATTTACTCGAACGAGTATTCTCCGACGATGAAGTTGACCAAGTGCAATTCCACTACAATGCCGACAACCTGTTGGAGGCGTATCGTTCCACATCGCTCATGGGAGGCGAAACCAACGACTTCATCGACTCGCTGCAATACGACGAGCGTGGCAATGTAATCCGCATCAACTGTTATCAGTACCACAACAACGAGTGGATTTTCCCGTCTTATATCACCTACACCTACGACGACGACAACCACCGCCTCACCCGCACCAACTACAACAACTTCGGCTCCGGGTTCGAGTTGCAGGGCATCTACACCTACACTTATGAAGGCGACCGGCTCATAGGTTACGAAATGACCCTCGGAGGCATGCTGTTCATGCGCGGCACCTATACTTATAATGAAAACGGGCTGTGCACGCAATGTCTCGAAGAATACAACGACACGTGGGGAGGCACCGGTTGGTCGAACTCGGCTCTCACCACCTATGCCTACGACGAAGAAGGCAACTGCACCACAGAAACCTCCTCGTATTGGCAAAACGGCTGGGTGACCGACTCAAGCTTGGAAAGAGTCTTCGATGCCAAAGGCAACTGCCTGCGACGAGATAAACGCTCCGGCAGTCAGGTCGTTGACCGCATGACTTACACCTACGACGAAGCCTGCACCATCGACAATGTAATCATGCCATATCACCCGGAACCCATCTATGCATGGGACCAGTTTGCCAACCGTCCACTCGGTTACGCATGGGAAACAGCCAACGACGGCGGCCAACTCGTCTATGTCTGCGACTATATCTTTAAATATCTTTCTTACGAAGGCATCTCCCAACATAAAATGCCCGACATGGACATAGTGGTCGTATATCCCAACCCAATACAAGACGAAATGACCATCAGCCTCGAAGGTTTGCAACGCTATGAAATCATCGACATGAACGGCAAGAGCGTCATGCAAGGTCAAGCCAACGGAAAAAAACACATCATCGACGTGTCATCTTTGACTTCCGGTATTTATATGGTGAAAGCCTACAACGGACAACGCTGGAGCATCTGCAAGGTACATGTAAAATAAGGCAGGGGTTTCTTCAAGCCTGTCGGCATAAATCAGGAACAACACAATCACTTTGCCATAGGGCCCGAAACGGCTCTATGGCATTTTTAGCAAACCTGTAACAGAACTCAAAGCGGCATGCCAGTGTATGAACACTGCCACCCTTATTCTGAAATTGCATAGGCAAACCCTTTGCCTTCGCATCTGATTTTTTTCAAATCGCCGCGACGATTCGACAGTTTCACCAAGCACTGGTTAATCTTCGATTTCATCTTCGACTCTTCCATAGAGAGGCCTCTTTCCTTGGCCAACACCATGGCTCTCCCATATATCTCCTTGCTCGTCGTGGGTTTTGCGTTTTCCTTGATGATATCAAGAACCACGTGGTCCCACTTCGAGAGCGGGTAAGGCTTGCGCGAATTTCCAGCCTTCTTGCCAGCGCTAATTTCAGAAACACTGCCCAAGAACTTGGTCAACTCCGCAATCCGCTCGTTAAAAAACTCATTTTTTGCAAGGTTTTTCCTCACTTCGGACTTAAATTCCGAAATCAAACTAATTATCTCTTCTTTTGAAAGGTCTCTTTTTTCCATTTCTAAAAACAGTTTTAATAGTCGTTAAAAAAAGCACTGCAAAGATAACGCCTTTTCTAAATAAATTATTATATTTGCATAAAATAAAAAAATCTTCGAGAATATCATTATGAAAAACGAATATTTTTTTCATTTTCGTTGCAGCAAAATCACTTTTCTTTCGTTAGTAAAGATGTAAAACAGACAAAAATGTCGGGATTCAACATTATCTTGGAAAGAGCGAGAAAAGGCAGGCAAGACTCATTGATGAGGCTTTACGACCTCTGCTGCGACGCTGTTTTCAACGCCTCGTACCGCATCGTGCTGAACGCACAGGACGCCGAGGAGATAACACAGGACGCGTTTCTGAAAACGTTCGACAACCTCGACAATTTCGAAGGCTCCGAGCGCGATTTCAAGGCTTTTGTGAAGACCATCGCCATCAACAAAAGCATCGATATGTTCAGAAAACGCTCAAAAGAACCGTTTTACGAGGAAATCGACAATGCCGCCGACGATTTTGAGGACAACGACGATTTTGATGACTACCCGATAGAAAAAATAAAGGAGACATTGAACAATCTGCCCGACGGCTACCGCCTGACGATAACATTGCGACTGATTGACGGAATGGAGTTCGACGAGATAGCGAAAAAGATGGGAATAACAGCATCGACAGTGCGGTCGCAGTACGCAAGAGGATTGAAAAAACTACGCGCCACTGTCATTTCGAGCGGAACGTAACGAAGTGAAGTGCAGTCGAGAAATCTCCGGTTGACAATTCCGGACAATTCAAATGGCAGAGATTTATCCGCTCCGGCCGAAACGACGACAAACAAAGAAACAAACAAACAAACGAAACATGAATATAGAAGACAAAATAAGAAACAACAGCATGTCATTTGACGATGCGAAGATGCCGGAGGGAAGCCGAGAGAGGTTCGAGGCAAGACTTTGGTCGTCATTTCAGGCGAAACGAAGCGAGGTCGAGAAATCTCACACTGTTGAAGGAGACTTGTCCTTTCCGCCCCGTTCCGGTCGGAATGACGACAGAGTTCGCAAGATACGTTTCATGGCCTGGACATCGGTGGCGGCAGCGGCAGTGACAATCCTCATGATAATCTCCAGCATTTTGATGGACAAAAAAACACCGGTCAACCAGTCGCAAGCCGCTGACAACAAATTGGTTGAGATGCGAAAAGTTTACGAGGCACGAGTCGATGAAACCATCTATAATCTCGAAAAGGTGATGAAAAACGCCGATGAGGACACTCGTACACAAATCAACACGGTGATTCGCGAACTTCTCGACATGGGCGATGTGTTTGCGGAAATAGCACCGCTGCATGAAGAACGACAGATGGCGATAACCGAGCATATTTACGACAACAAATTGAGAACCATAGAATTGATTACAGAACAAATTAATAAATAAAAAGACATGAAAAAGACTTTGATTTTAACAGCACTGTGCCTGGCAACATGTTTCGCAAGTGCAAACGATTACAGAGACAATGACAGTCGTTATAAAATCGAAAGACAGAAAACAATTGAGAAAACCTTCACGGTGACTGCCAATCCGACACTTGAGATGGAAGGACCTTACAGCGATTTCATCATCACCACATGGGACAAGCCGCAAATAGATTTTTCAGTCAAGATTTCGGTGAATGGCGACGACGAGAAAAAGGTCGAGGCGAAATTCCGTTCCATCGACATAGAGTTCGAGAAAGAAGGCAACAAAATATCGGCTCAAACAGAGTTTGGCGACTATCCTTACAGGTCGTTCAAAGGCGACATCACCATAAGATACAACGTGAGGGTGCCAAGAGATGTTTACATGGACCTCGAGACGAAATACGGCGACATCATACTTGACGAGGCAAACCACAAATTAGAAGCCGATGTCCAATACGGCGATTTCAGGGCTGGCAAACTCAAAATCAACTCATTGCAAAACTGTCAAGTTTGTGTGAAATACGGCAATATCAACATCGACGAGGTCAATCAATTATACATGGAGTTGGCATACGGCGACGCCAAAATCAACAAATGCGACCATATCGACGGCACATTGAGTTACAGCAAACTTTTCATCACCGATATGGGTCACGGCAAGTTAAAAAACAAATATTCGGACACAAGAATCGAGAAAGCCGACAAAGTCATCTTAAGCCTCACGGACTATTCCAATGTGAAGGTGCGGAACCTCACGGACATGATTGCCGCCGACGATTTGAGGTATTCCGACTTGTCGGTCACCTCGACATCGCCCAGTCCAAAAATCGAAATCGACGGCATATATACCGACGTGGTGTTGTATCTCGACGAAAACGCCTCGTTCAACTACAAACTAAAAGCCTTGTACGGCGACATCACCTTCAAGGGCTTCTTCAACGAGAAAAACATCAGCGGACAAGGCTCTTACGGCAAAGATGAGTGCGGCTATCTAAACATTACCACAAAATACGGCGACGTTGACATACTAAAAAACAAATAATCTTTTTTTCATATCTTGAATTTTTTATGCCGAAACCAGATTGTTCGGCATAATTTTTTTGTAACTTTGCGCCGTCATTTCATCGAGAATGACGAAAAAAAAGAAAACGTATCACTAATGAAACGAGCATTATTATTCATTGCTACAGTCATATTGAATATCAATGTGTTGGTAGCGCAACACGCTATCTCCGGCACCTTGGTTGACAGCAGCACCAACGACAGATTGGCGTTTGTGAACATTGGTCTTATCCGTGCCTCCGACTCCATCTATGTCAGTGGCACGGCGTCCAACGACAATGGCTTCTTCAAAATCGAGCATATCAAAAACGGTCGGTACATACTACAGATTACGGCTATAGGATATGAAAATTACAAGAACATTTTAGATATTTCGAAGGATTTGGATTTAGGCGTCGTCAAGATGCACGAGGGTGCGGTGAGGTTGGACGAGGTCGTCATCATCGAGAAGAAACCGCTTTTTGCGAATGAAGGCGAGAAGACGCTTTACAACGTGAGCGAGGACCCGTCTATTCAGACGGGGACGGCTTCCGACGCTCTTCAGAACGCTCCGGGCGTGGAGGTCGATGTGGAAGGCAACATCACGCTTCGAGGTGTCTCGTCAGTGGAAATATGGATAAACGGAAAGCCCTCGCACCTCAACGAGGAGAACCTCAAGACCTATATCCAACAGCTTCCCGCCAACGCCATCAAGACCATCGAGGTCATCACCAACCCGAGTGCGCGCTACGCCTCCAAAAGCGACGGAGGCGTCATCAACATCGTGACAAACGCCAAGGTGCAGAAAAACCAGTTCGTGAGTTTCGGGGCACGAGGCTCGTCAAGACCCGACATCTCACCATGGGTGTCGTACGTTTACGCCAACGAGAAGGTATCGTTCAACCTTTATCTCAACGGAAACTACAGACATAATACAAGCACCTCCAGCGGTTACAGCTACTCGTTCAAAGACAGCGACTTGGTTCCGGGCTTGCTTGACACCACCACCACTACCCGCTATGACGGCAAGAGCAAAAAAAACAGCTATGGCGGCGGCTTCTTCTTGAATTTCCAGTATAATATCGACACCATGAACAACGTCTCGGTGTGGATGGGCGGCTGGCCCAGCTGGAGTGACAACGACAGCTGGCAGGACTACTACCGCGACGAGTATCTCTCCAACGGAATAGAACACAACCATTACTACACCAACACCGATGTCACCAGCAACTTCATGGGTTTCAACGGAGGCGCCGAATACCAGCATTTGTTCAACAACGACGGGCACAACATCACTTTCAGCATGTACGGCGGCTACTGGGGCGGCCAAAACAACAGCCTCAACGAAAGAGTCTATTTCAACCCTGACGGCAGCGTGCAGCGACTCTCCGGATACCGCAACAAAGACCGTTTCGGCGACTTCAGCTACAATGCCGACATCGACTACAACCTTCCTTATATCAAAAACGGAGAGATAAGCATAGGCGTGTCATATTCACATGACCCCGACAACTACGACATCACATACGACACCTTAATCAACGCAGCGACATTTGTCAACGACAACCTCCGCACGCTCAAACGCACGAGCTGGGACAACACGTTCGACACCTACCTGACTGTACAACACAAATTCGGCAACTTCGTGATAAAGCCAGGCATCAGAATGGAGTTTGCCGACGTGCATTGCAACATGGACGGCTATATGAGCGACTATCAGTCAAAGCAGTATCTCAACTGGCGTCCGTCAATCCACTTGTCGTACAGAACGAAGTCGATGCATAATTTCAAGTTCAATTATTCGAGACGCATCTCGAATCCCAGCGCACGTTATCTCACCAATTTCATCAAATACGAGCAGGAAAGCCTTGCTTTGGGCAATATTGATTTGAAATCCGTCTATACCAACTCTCTTGAGGCAGGCTGGACGAAATACTTTGAAAAATTCGGAAGTGTGGGGTTATCGGCATATTACCGGGATTCCGACGGCGCCATCAACAGCGTTACGGAGAATGTTTACGACAGCGTGTTGTTTCATCGTTGGGTAAGAGCGTCAAAGTCATACAACGTTGACAACTCATATAATTTAGGCTTCGAGGCGAATATCATGTATCGTCCCTCGGGCTTTTTCAATATGCGTTTCTACGCCAACGTTTACGACTCTTATTATTCAACGCTGTTCTACGGCCAGAAGGTATCGAGCGACATGTGGTCGTACAGCCTTCGTTTGAATGTCTGGGCCAAGCTTTGGAACAAATTAGAAGTACACGCCTCCGGCTATTACCGTTCCGCGACACAGACGCTCTATGCGGAGCGGCGACCGTCATATTCAATCAATTGCGGTCTGCGCGCCGACTTTTTCGACAAGAAAATGTCAGTATATCTTAACGCAAATGACATCTTCAATTGGAACAAATGGGACAACAACACATACAACCCGTACTACATCTCTTATAGCTCGTATAAGTACAACAGCAGGTCCATCAGTGCCGGCGTGACATTCCGTTTCGGCAAGATGGAACTTGAGAACAAGGCCCGCGAAGGAGGCGGCGACGATGGAAGTACAGGAATGACAACAGGAAAATAATTATTATGAAAAGGATATTTTTAATCATAGCGATTTCAATCGCTTTTGCATCATGCGACAACAGCAATAAACCAACGGAAACAACGCGGAAATCCGAAAAGAAAAACGTGACGGTGCCGGCGTTTAACAGTGATTCGGCATATAATTTTGTCAAGAGACAATGTGATTTCGGCCCGCGTGTGCCAGGAACGGCAGCGCATCAGCGGTGTGCCGAGTGGTTTGTGGAGACACTCCGCGACTACGCCGACACAGTGTATGTACAAGAGTTCAAGACTCGCATTTATGACGGGAAAGTGTTCGATGGCAAGAACATCATAGCCACCTTCAACCCCGAGGCGAGGAAGAGGCTTGTCATAGCGGCACATTGGGATTCAAGACCTTACGCTGACAACGACCCCGACGAGAGCAACTGGAAAACGCCTATCGACGGAGCCAATGACGGAGCGTCGGGCTGTGGTGTCATGATGGAGATGGCAAGAGTCATGAAGTCGAACCGCATCGACAGCAATCTCGGCGTTGACTTCATCTTCTTCGACTTGGAGGATTACGGCTCGCCTAAATGGGCCGACGAGAACTCGCACAACGACCTCTCTTGGTGCCTCGGCTCACAATATTGGGCGAAAAAACCACATGTAGAAGGCTATAACGCATATTACGGCATCTTGCTTGACATGGTGGGAGCCGCAAAACCACGCTTTCCAAAAGAATATTACTCACAAAACTCTTCGGCATGGGTGCTTAACAAGGTGTGGCGCATGGCACGCGACATGGGATATGACGAGGCTTTCACCAACGAACTCGGCGACCCTATCAACGACGACCATATCCACATGATTCACCATGCAGGCATTCCGACAATCAACATCATACACCTCGTGGGAGACGCAGACAGGACGTCGTGCTTCTTCCCACATTGGCATACAGTAAACGACAAGATAGACAAGATAGAAAAAAGCACGCTCCAAATGGTTGGAAACGTGCTTATGAAAATAGTTTATAACGAATAACGTCGTTGGTTTTATTTCAGGTATTTCCCTGACTTCGTCATCGTGTCACCAAAAAATCTTCATCAAAGAGTTTGGCGATTTTCTGATGCCTTGCCATCAACATGGTTTGAGCATAAACCTCCTTGTTCAGAGGTAGCTTAATTTGTATTGTTGCAATGGTCTTTGCCAATGCAAGTACCTTGTCCACGCTCATCTTAATCTCCGAGACTTTCCGCATGCGCTCCAACTCCTTGTACATTTTCAAAGCCACGAAACAGATACATGTATGGGTCTCGATGCGTTTGCGTGTAAAGTGAAACAGTTGATGGCGACTTTCACTTCGCCGTCAATCCGGTTTAAACCAATCCTGTCAAACGTGCGGTCCAATATCAAGTCGCATCCGCCGAGAAAGGTGTTGCTGACATTGAACAGGACACGGCGGGATTCCTCCTTGGAAATCCATTCTTTTGCTTCATTGACAAGATTTTCGACCTCGTCTTCATTATGTGCAACATCAATCGTTGCAAGTTCCTTCATCTTGCCACCGATTTTCTCAACAACAATAACTCCGATATTGCCAGATGGATATTTCTTTTTACGGACAAACATAGTTAAAATACCTTTTGTGTCACCCAATATTAGGTGACACAAAGATACAAAATATTGTTTGTCAATTAGTTATAAAATATATGTTTTTTGAGTGACGAAGTCGGGAAGCAGACGAGGGCAACCTCGGAAGGCATACCCTCGTCTATAGATATTGAATTCTTAGAATTAAATCCAAATCGGTCAATAGAAGTGGAATTATTTGTGGTCAAATCTGTAATGCGTTGACAACGAGTCATTTATAAAATCTATTTTCTAATGGCTGTCATTAGAAATTTCTATTAGTAAAAGGCTTATAATCAAGTAGTTACAAAGTCAACCACAAAAACGGCCGTACTAATGACCGATTTGGGTTAAACGACAATCCCTATTTAACCGGTCCCGATTTTAACGGGACACTAATGATCCTCTCATAATGTTGAAAACTTAACGATAAAAACATTCCCCATGTCAAAAAGAATTTGTATTTTTGCGCAAATTCTTCAAGAAGCAATAATGGCAAAAAAATGTTATTACCGAACAGATTAAAAGAGATTAGATTACAGTCAAATATGCCACAGCGGAAGATTGCGGCAGAACTTGATATCGACACTGCAACCTATTGTAAATACGAAAATGGTGTTATGCGTATGAGCATTGCCCAACTCGAAAAAGTAATAAAATGCCTAAATGCCAACCATGACGAACTTCTTACACTCTGGCAAGCCGATCAATTTTGCAATGCCGTTTCAACAGCTGTGCCAATAGCGAAGAAAGCGATGGAAATAGTTATTTACCAGTATCAAGCACAAAAACAATGTCAAAAGTCGTAAAATATACCATTCCCGAACCTGTTCCCCAAATCGTAGCAGAAAGTCGATTGCCATACGGATTACAAACTTACATCAGCTTGTTCAGTAGTGCTGGTGTCGGTTGCCATGGCTTCATGGAAGAAAATTTTTATTGCATTGCTACTGTCGAACTTTTGGAACGTCGATTAAAAATTCAGAAATACAACAATAAGTGTTGCTATGATAGCGGTTACATTTGTGGCGATATGACTGCCGACGAAACAAAAGAAAGAGTACTCGACGAACTTGCAATGTGGAAACGTGGTTACAATGTAAAAGATTTAGATGTCCTTATTGCTACGCCACCTTGTCAAGGAATGTCCGTTGCAAATCACAAGAAAAAAAATGAATTAAAACGTAATTCTCTTGTGGTTGAATCAATAATCATGACAAAAAAAATAAAGCCCAAATTTTTTATTTTTGAGAATGTTCGTGCATTCCTAAATTCTGTTTGCACCGATTTAGACGAAAAAGATAAGACTATTCGCCAAGCAATAGACAACAATCTTTCTGGACAATACAACATTTGCTATCAAGTGTTGAATTTCAAAGATTATGGTTGCCCGTCAAGCCGAACACGTACCCTTGTCATTGGTGTACGTAAAGATTTGAAAGAAATAACCCCATTGGATTTATTCCCAGATTTGCAGCCTGAACAAACTTTGCGACAGGTCATCGGGCATTTGCCCTCTCTCAAAAAAATGGGCGAAATATCGAAGGACGATATATATCACAACTTCCGCAGTTATGCACCACACATGAAATGCTGGATTGCCGACATAAAAGAGGGGCAATCCGCTTTTGACAACACAGAAGCATCAAAAATACCCCACAGCATAAAAGATGGGGTAATAGTTTACAATGCTCGAAAAAACGGAGACAAATACACTCGACAGTATTGGGATAAAGTAGCACCTTGCATCCACACACGTAATGACACTATGGCAAGTCAAAACACCATACATCCATGCGATAATCGTGTTTTCAGCATCAGAGAAGTTATGCTTATGATGTCTGTACCACAATCTTTTCAATGGTCGGAAATTCCATTGGAAGAATTAAACGCACTTCCCATAAAAGAAAAGCAAGCATTTCTGAAAAAAGAAGAAATGAATATCCGCCAAAATTTAGGTGAAGCGGTGCCAACCATTATTTTCAGTCAGATAGCAAAAAAAATTCGTGGTTATTTATACAAAAAGGATTATACAGACCAAGAAATTGCCACCTTAATTGAACGACATGGATTAACAGAACAACAGAATCTGTTGAATTTCATAAATTCAAGAAAGAGTATGGGCTTCGCCACTCTTTCTAAAATTGCAGAGTTAGCAAATACTGAAAGAGAAGATAATGCAGCATTTTATACACGGCAAGACATTTGCTATTCAATTATAAAGAATTTACCTGACTCCAAAGATTTTACATCTATTGATATATTAGAACCATCTATAGGAGTTGGTAATTTTTTGCCTGTTTTAATCAACAAGTATAAAAGTGTTCCGAGTGTAACAATTGATGTTGTTGATATTGATAGCCAAAGCATTGAAATTCTGCAAGCTCTTATTTCGACTCTTTCTATCCCCGATAATGTCCGCATCAATTATATCAATGATGATTTTTTATTGCATAGTTTTGATAAGCATTACGACCTTGTTGTAGGTAATCCGCCATTCAAAAAAATCACAAAAGAAAAAGCGTTATTAGCCAAATACAAAGAATGTGCAACTAATAAAGCCACAAATAACATTTTCGCTTTTTTCATTGAGAAATCAATTAAGTTAGGAAATGTTGTCTCGTTGATTGTACCTAAAAGCCTAATCAATGCCCCAGAGTTTAACAATACTCGTAGTTTGATGGCGAATTTCCGCATAACACATATAATTGATTTTGGAGAGAAAGGGTTCAAAGGTGTTAAAATTGAAACAATTTGTTTTATCCTCAACACAATACAATCGCCCCAAAATACTCAAATAGAATCATATATAACAAATGAAATCCGTGTTCAGAAACAAGGATATATCACAGATAAATCTTTTCCATATTGGTTAATCTATAGAAATGACGACTTCGATTTTGTTGCTAACCGTATGCAATTCAATTTGTTCAAAGCATATAGAGACAGAAGCATAACGAAAGCTATTACCAAGAGCAATGGAAAAGTGCGGGTCTTGAAATCTCGCAATATTGGTGACAATGAAATAGTCAATATTCCTAATTATGATTGTTATATGGATGATATTAGCAATTTGGATGTTGCCAAATTCATAAATCAGAAGCATTGTGTGATAGTTCCTAATCTAACCTACAATCCAAGAGCATGTATGTTGCCTCCAAACTGTATTGCTGATGGCTCTGTTGCGATTCTGACACTGATTAACGAAGAAACTCAAATCACCAAACAAGATTTGGCGTTTTACGCAACCAATGATTTTACCAAATTCTATGCGATTGCCCGCAATTTTGGAACTCGTTCTTTGAACATTGATAATAATTCTGTATTCTTCTTTGGAAAACTAAAATAACGAGGTACAATATGAGAAAAGTAATTAACGACTATTTGAGCCAATTCGATTTGGATGTTCGCAAATCAAAAGATGCACGTTTTATGGATCAAAAATGTACGCCTGATGTTGTTTGCTTTATAGCAGACTGCATTATAAATACTATTCAGCCAAATCAATCTTTTGTTTTTGGTGATATTTGGAACTCTCAATACTTTATAAAAAACACACGTGTGATTTTTAACAAGCCGTGGGCAAACGATGAAAGAGCAAGACACGAGTATGACAAGTTTATTCAACAACCGTTGAGATTGTTAGGTTATGCACAAATTTTGGACGTAACAAAACAAGGCAATCAGAATATTTATAAGGTTAAGAGTATGGACATTTTAGATTACATTGCCCAAAAAGAACGTAACACTTATAATTTCTTGTATTGCTATTTTGAAAAAGTGCTTTCCGACAGTGGCTTATGGAGATATTTCCTTGAATATAAAAATGACCCCAATAAAGCCACTTTCAATGAACTTAAAAAAAGATATGCTCGATTTATCATTGGTAATACGTCTATCAATGGAGCTGTTGAAGTTCATCGAATATTTCCAAAGATTCTAAACGTATTTGCTGTAGAGAATCAGATATACGGTTCAGAGAAAGGTCATATTTCCAAATTTGTTTTCACCTTTTCAGACTTAATGTACAACCGCAAGAATTGGCGTGATATGAACAAGGAAAAGACAATGACAAGGCAGGAGGCTATTGAGGAAATTGATGTGGTTCAACAAGAAGCATACAACGCTTATTATGTTCAGAAAGCGATGAATATGCTTCGTAAGATACAGACCGAAAGCGAAGTCTATGACCAATGGGGTAATGGAGAAGCAACGCAAATTCACCACATATTTCCGAAATCCGAATTTCCACAAATTGCGCATTACATTGAGAATCTGATAAAGCTGACGGCAACCCAGCATTACACCAAAGCACATCCGAACAATAGGACACAGCAGATAAACAAAGATTATCAACTTACTTGTTTGCTTGCAAAAGCCGACACAATTGACAAGTCTTTACGACAGTATGGCGACAAATTTTATCGTAAAGAATCGTTTATATATGTCATAAAAATAGGTTTATCACAAGATATTGATATGACACTCTCTTTTGCCGAAATAAAGAGCCGACTCATACAAATATACAATGCCGCATAACATAAAAATCAAATATTTCACAGATATGTTTAAATCATATTTTGGCACACAAAATCAAATTCATTTCAATGACGAACATGAATTTTACGAATTGTTAGGATACCTATCAAAATCAGATGGTACAACATCGTTGGTTTGGAAACACAATGAAAACCAAGGTGCATGGGGTAGTGAGGGAAGAATTCAATTTTACACCGATAACCATCTATACGCTGCAACTCTTCCTTATTCTGCCGGAGTTGGAAGAATTGTTGCAAGGGTAAATTGTAATGAATTTATTGAGTACCTTAATCAAAATCATGCTTTTGTTATGGGGGCAGAACAAAACATAGATGCAATAAGAGCAACTATTCCGCCTTTATACTTGCCAGATTTTGAAAGAGGATTACAACTATAATGTTCCATCATGTACACCATCGCTGTCAACATATACAAGTACAACCAATTCAAGTTGATAGTGCAAGTTTTGCTTAATGCTTCGACCAAAGCCGAAGCCAAACAACAAGCAATGCTTTTGCCTGCCTCAACACATTGGGTGTTGGGTTAACCCCATACCCCGATTTAAGAACAATAAAACAATGTAATAACGCAATCTGACAGCCTATGCGAATCAACTTCTTTACATTCAGCTCAGTGCAACAGACAGTAGAACTTACGCTCTACACTGAAAAGCACAAAGACACGCACCCTGAATTGGCATTTGCCGATGAATGCCCTGAACTTTGGCAACAACATTCTGAACTTGAAGATGTTGAAAGGCTGTTCTATTCTCTCACAAATCCTGCCGAATGTAGAGGAACACCGTACACCGTCCAAATTGATTTGAACAACGAAAAACAACGCCGCATTTCCAAACACATCATCAGTCAACAACTTTACAACTATTTTCGTAAAACAACTATTGTTACTCTCGATAAAATAGATAATGTTGAGGTTTGGACGAAAAAGGAACAGCAACCAACACAAAATTGGGTGGTGTAATCTGAACTGTGTCAAGGTCTGATTCCATCATAAATTCACGGTGCAAAATTACATAATTTCAAATCTGTTTCCAAATTTTATTGCTAATTGTTGTGATATCAACGCCCAGTTGGAGAGTGACGATGTCCATTTCTCGCAGATGTTGCGGTATGCCAGCCAGACGAGTTTTTCCAACGCTGTGTCTGACGGGAACACTCCCTTGTTCTTCGTCACCTTGCGTATCTGGCGGTGATAGCCCTCGACGGTGTTGGTGGTGTATATCAGACGGCGTATGTCTTTGAACACATCAACACAGCATATCATGATGTCCTCGACACCTCGGTTCTTCAGGTCGGTGAGAACCTCCAGCCAGAAGTTCGCGCCATCGCTCTTGGCTACATACATGCCGAGCAAATCCTTGCGACCCTCCTTATTTGTTTCTCGTAAGAAATTCGATTCTGGTGTTCTTCTCCACTTAATTCAGCATAAAATTTCCAAAACTCATATTGAGGTTTCAGGGCCTCGTTTTCATATTCATTACGTTTAAAAGCTCCATTATCCAAAACATCTTTTAGCACGAAGTCACGAAAAGGCACATCCATTCCAAAATCCAAGTCGTGATTACCTGGAACAAAAACGTACTCCCAAGAGTCAAACTTTGTCTCCTTTTCAATTTCATTCTTGAAATCTTGAAACAATTTCTTCGCAAATTGGTAGTTTGCGACATTCCCTTTATCAACGATGTCTCCAGTGGCAACGACTGCCACTTTTGAACACTCATTTAGAATAGAAGCAGTGGCGCGTGCAAGATTTCTTGATTTTTTCACAATATAGTCTGTTCCCGATGTTATGTGAAGATCAGACATTTGAATAACTGCTAATTTCATACGTTACAATTATTTCCTGATACTATCCTTTATACGCTCCGTCCTTCGCCTCGAATATCAAACTCGGCTCAATTACTTCCACCGTATGCCATGCGCTTTCGGTATCTGACATCCATACTTAGCTTCAGTAGGGCAAAGATGAATGCGTTGCACCTCTCAGTATTCCTCTTTTCCATCAGTCAAAACAGACAAGTTCATAGAGGACCTCGTCCAATCGTCCACACAGGCACACTACCATCTCTGTGGTATCTTCATGTCGATATACTGGTACAATAGCACCTGACATTAACGCATTCAGCATACGTTGGCTGGTATCTGCCGATGATGTATGCAAGTCGTAATTCTGGCGCAATCAAGGATTGGCCACTTCTTGCTCAAAAAGTTTGTGTAAAAATCTTTGTCTAATTCCATAGTTTTCAGTCACTATGGAGTCTGTTTGCTTTATGAGGCACAAAAAGGAAAGAACAGAATTTTCAAAGCAGTAAGAGCAGACCTAACTTGCTCGAAGTTTGTTGAGTCGCAATGGCATTCGATGAATTCCATCTCCAAATTGCTGCTATACAGTTTCTCATTATGCGTATGGTTTTTATATGAATGAACGATTAACAGACTTTCGTGAATTCTACACGACACGTCTATTAATCGCCTATCAAATTATCGGTTATCGTACGATTGCTTCCTTTATGCAATCTACAATATAGCGAACGTCCTCGTCGCTCACACACGGGCCGGCTGGCAAGCACATGCCAACTTTGAACACGGCTTCACTTACGCCGTTCACGTATGCCGGTGCATCTTTATATACTGGCTGTTTGTGCATGGGTTTCCAAACCGGACGAGCCTCGATGCCGGCAGCGTCCATGAACACGCGTAGAGCCTCCACGTTATCATTGGGCTGGCAATCGGTGATGGCAGTGTCGGCCAGGTGGGCAACCCCCGCTGCGCCGCCGACTGCGCCTTTCACAATGGTCTTATAAGCATTTTCCTGACCTTTAATCTTAACTTCGGGGTCAATGGTGACAGTGCAGAGCCAGAAGTTGGAGTCATAATCAGCGTTAGGAGCCTCGTGGAGTGTCACCCCCTCCACATCTCTCAAGAGCTCTTTATATAATTTCTGCACATGCTTATGATGCGCAATATGGTCATCCACCACCGTCATCTGACCTCGGCCTATCCCTGCGCAAATGTTGCTCATGCGATAGTTGAAACCGATTTTCTCGTGTTGGTAATAAGGGTAGCTTTCGCGAGCTTGAGTGGCATACATCATAATTTCGCACCATTCCTCCTCGTTGTTGGTGATGAGAGCGCCGCCGCCCGAAGTGGTAATCATTTTATTGCCGTTGAAACTTAATACGCCGTATTTACCGAATGTTCCCAACATTTGACCTTTCCAGCGTGAGCCAAAACCTTCAGCCGCGTCTTCGACGACTGGAATATCGTATTTGTCGGCTATTTCCATGATGCGTGTGGCATCGTATGGCATACCGTAGAGAGCCACCGGAATAATGGCTTTAGGTTTCTTGCCTGTCTTGGCTATTCTATCCTTGATAGCTGCTTCGAGCAGCTCCGGCGACATATTCCATGTGTCCTTCTCGCTGTCGATAAAAACAGGTGTTGCTCCCAAATACGTAATCGGGTGCGACGATGCGCAGAAAGTGAAACTCTGCACGCAGACCTCGTCGCCTGATTTCACGCCACAAGCGACAAGAGCGAGATGCACAGCGGCAGTGCCCGCACTCAACGCAACGACTCGCTTGTTCCGACCCACGAATTCCTCGAGATCTCTTTCGAATCCGTTGACATTCGGTCCAAGAGGCACCACCCAGTTAGTGTCGAAAGCCTCTTTGATGTATTTCTGTTCAAGACCTGCCTCGGACATGTGAGCGAGGCAAAGGTAAATACGGTTATGTGAAGTTGACATTATTATTTTTTTGAATTTTTCTGAATTTATATTATGTTATTATTTTCCTTGCCACTCCATTAAAGCAAGAAAACAAGACCGCAGAATTACTTGACTACTCTCAAGGATTAATTCATTTGTTAGATTTTTCAAATCATTTCTTTACCACATGCCCTGGACACAAAATCATGCCTTTTGCCAACCCCTTTATTTTCTCCAATGATTCCGCAGCCAATTGTTTATCTCCTCCTGGCAAATTGGTAATCGTTTTTATTCCAGGGATATATGAATCGCCCGTAAACAAATAATTGCTTATTTCAAATGTCAAACACGATGGATTATGTCCAGGAGTATAATACACAACAGCCTTCACCCCATCAAACAACTCTATTTCATCACCGTCCTCGCATACTAAAACGTCGTCTGTTTCATAATTTATCGGGTCCTCGTGGTACTTTGAGAAATTCAGTCGTTCACTGGCCAGCGCCTTCTTCCCAATTTCATTTGTATAAACCCGCAATGAGGGGAATAGCCTTGTTAACTTTGGCAATCCATACATGTGGTCATAATGTGCATGGGTCAGCAAGACTCCTTCAATTTTAAACGAATCACCACCCAAAGACGAAAACAGTTTAACTACAGGTGGTACATCACCGCAGTCAACCAGCCACATCGACTTACTTCCATTCTGCGTCAGGACATAAGTTACCGATGCGTAAACAGTATTGACGATATGCGTCACTTTCATGTAATGAACCTCTATGGCAACGCCCAAATATTTTTAATTTTAGATGGACTGTTCTTTATATCCACTTTTCCACCTTTGACATTCAAATTCTCTATTTGCCCGCCTGTGGTATAAATCTGTTCTCTTTTCGCTGCATCTGAAATATTATTCCCCGATATGTTAGCATTCTTCACATTCCAGTCAGCAGTATTTTCGCTATATCCCGAAATACGTACAGTATATAAAATGTTATCTTCAGAACTCAAATTATATTCGTTGTCAACAATATTTAGCGATTCTATCTCTGTCATCTTGGCATCACGTTCCCTGTGTCTGTTATAAACCAAGATGAAGATAGCCCCATTGTACTTAGAACCAATAGCAGGCACATCGGAATCAATAAAATTATTGATAACATTAATGTTCTTGGTATTTCTTATGAAGATAGGTTGGTGTGTAAGATTGGTGCCGACAACGTTGTTAATCTTTCTGATGAACAATCTATTATTCATAATACTTACGCTATCGCTGATACAATACAAGCTCTGAATAGTAAAGCCGGAGCAGTATCCTCCATGAACCATTCTTTCATTCTGTACCCAAGATGTATCCACCAAATCGCAGTTGCACTCATTCCCTTCAATAATCACCTTCTGATTGGGCTTCACTGTAGCCTTGGCAAAATCACGACAAGCAGGATGTTTTACCTCTGGATTATAATAAGTCGCGTAGGCCAACACAGCACTGATTCCCGCAAACTTGTTATCCTTCACAATTAATTCTTTCGCATTGGCAACTACCGCTTGTGAGTTGTAGGCAGAAAACTCGTTATTGTAAACAATCACATAGTCATTGCAAAAATCACCATATTCACAAACATCTACAATGCTCTTGAACCAACTGTTCCTCACCACGTTGTCATGCACAATCACATTCCTGCTTTGCAAATTAAAAGCACTTCCCGCATACTTTTGGTATTCCAGCAAGTTCCCTTCAAAAACCACATTCTTTGAAAAAACGTTCACAGGAGTATTCGATCGTTCAAAGTCATCCTTTGGATTATGGAAATAATTGTTTCTTAACCATACGTTCTCCACTTCATCCCACGTTCCCGAAGCCGTTGGTGCAATCCAAATCCACTCTGAAGGCATCATATCGTAGAACTCACAGTTCTCTACCAGTACGTTTTCACAACCATGACAGGATAGTGACACCCCCCTATAATCATATTGTCCTCCGCTATATGCCTTATAACAAGAATACCTTAACTCCTTGAAAGTGCAGCCTTGAATCTCCACTTCTTTTACATTCGTCAAATCAACAGGCGACAGTATCATTTGCTGTATTCTTGGGGAGCCATCTTTCCGTCCTTGAATCGTAGCATCATACAACTTGAAGAAATCCGCACCATTGGCTACAAAGATATTCTTGATAACTGCAAAACCATCCACAGCCAGTGTAGAAACAAAAGTGGAACCGTTGGCGTTAACCTTCACACCACCCACATGAATGTCAGAGAACGCATACGTACCCTTTGAAAACACAATGGAATCCACACCCACATTGAACATCGACTGAACATCCACTGAATTGTCAATTACGCCAGTCTTGTCAAGATTGAACAAATCAGATTTCAATACGCTATTCGAGCAGATTCCCAATAGAACCACATTATTCAATCCCTTCTTACCTTCCAGGCTGGTCTCGTTCAAGAAAATGATGCCGTTCTTTATCTTTCCTCTCTTAAACTTCAATACACACCTCTGCGGGATAATGAGCGTATCACCCCGCAAATCAAATTCGTAGCGGACTTTATAGATAGTATTTGTTTTGATAAGTTGTTCTGTAATTGGTTTGTTCTTACGGAGGGTGACACGGCTCTTCTTTTCCTGCATCCCTGTGCCTTGAGATACAAGAGCCCAGCTTCCCATGGCGAAGCCCGCCACCAAGAATATAACTATCAGAATAACAACTTTGCGCATTATCTATTTATTTAAGCATTCCCCGCTTCTTCGTCAAGGTTATCAAGTAAGCGTTCTTTACGTCCTCTTCCAAGAAATCCGTTCTCAGCAAATATCCCTCTTTGTCTGCCATTTCCTTCAGCAAATCATTCAGCACTATATCACACTTGTGGTTCACACGCTCCACAAAGTCATAGTGGTTCTCTATCAGTATGTCGTTAAGCGATGCTTGAGTATGATGATGGCAATAAGCCGAGTTCTCAATTCCGTGTTTCTTCATCATCTCTATGCCCTTTTCAAAATCTCCGTATAAGGTAATTATCTACGTCGCTAAATGGTTTCCGTTTTGGCACGGGATATAATTGTGCTATGGCGGCTCTTTTTAGGAACAGGATATCCATCCTTGGTTTGAAGCAAAGGAGAAAAGGCGGTCCCATTCCTTTGCAGACCGTTCAGGAATTTTAGGTCTCTCTTCTTTTAGCAGTGCACTGTCGCACAGACTCACAACAAGGCCTGTCAACTCATTGTTTTGCTCATTAATTCTTACCGTTAAACAACTCCCTCGTTGCTTGTCCTTCCCCACTTATTCCCTCACGCTTGAAGACTTTGAGAATGGTCATAAAGAAGATCTTAACATCTAACCAGAATGTCAGATGATCCACATAATAGACATCGTATTCAAACTGTTTAGTAAAGCTGATAGTGTTACGGCCGTTCACTTGCGCCCAGCCGCTGATGCCAGGCCGCACTTCATGCCTGCGCATCTGTTCAGGGCTATAAAGCGGCAGGTACTTCACAAGCAAAGGTCTGGGACCAATAAATGACATGTCACCCTTTAGAATATTTATCAACTGGGGCAACTCGTCAATAGATAAACTACGTACAATTTTACCCACTTTGGTCAAACGTTGAGCGTCCGGCAGTAATTTCCCGTCTGCACCTTTCTCATCGGTCATGGTTTTAAACTTGATGACATTGTATATCTTGCCATCCTTGCCCGGACGTTCTTGCAGGAACAAAGCACCTGCGCCCTTATTGGTCAAACACAGCAGCAGCCACACAAGCAATATTAGCCATCCCCAAAAAACAAGTGCCAGAATGGCACCTGTTAAACTTAAACAACGTTTTAAAAAATGTTTATACATAATTACAATTCTATCTTGTTTACAGTTGACCAGTTAATGCTACAGTCTCTGATACTCGTAAAACTATTGTTTTTTAGTAATTTTAAAAATTTTTCGTATGCATTTCCGTTTCCAATATTGCTTTTGACATAACGGACAAGGCGGTTCTTTAAGGTACCCGGCTCTTTATAATACTCTTCATACTCGGCCCTGCCCTTAAAAGCAATCTTTTGTTTCATCAAATCATTTAAATGAAAATAGCAAATATTATATTCACGTTTTTTAAGAATATTAGAAACAAGCCAATATGGCATAACTCTAAAATATCCGCCACCAGTGTAAGCAATTTGTTTTCCAAATAGAGAAGTTAAACATATTGGATACTCCTTAATAACAGCCCCCTCATTACAAATAAGACAAGGAGTGTCTTGTGAGAAGCCCTTATAGCCGCCCAAATCTCTATCGGTGGGAAAAATCGAAGCGTCATTCTCTATACCACACTCCGCCAATATATTCACAGCCCACTTATTTTCGGCCGTAATTGAGAAAGCGGGGGCACGATAACTCACAACCTTCTGGCCAGACACATCTTCCAGTGCCTTTATTGCATCCATGGTATCAGATAATAATTCTTCCTTCGTCATTTTATTAAGCCATTTGTGTTCGTTTGAATGACAGCCTACTTCATGACCACGAGATGCAATCTCTCTTATAACCCGAGGAAAATCTGCGGCCAGTTTCCCCACGCAAAAAAAAGTGGCTTTTATACCCTGGTGATCCAACTCGTCTAATACTCTTGTGAATGTTTCGTCAATTTGCTGGTATCTTTGAACACGTCCTCCATACAAGATTTTTTCTAGATACCATTCCTCTATATCAAAAGTAATGATGTTCATAATTGAGTTTATTTCTTTTTCGATTTATAATGAATTCTCGCACGTATTGTATTTTTCACACATCTTTCAGCGTGAGTATTATTGAAAGGAATATAATAATGAATGAAAGTGCTATCCGTCTCAATATGACCTATGCACGACTCAATCCATTTGTCACCGTTTGTGATATAATCTCTTTTTATCTCCTCAAATTCTCGTCCATCTTTACTTACCCACATTCCTATCGTTCCATATCCATCATTATCATATTTCCCACCATTTTTTTTACTTGGTGTATGGTAATAGTTAATTGGATAAGCTATATACAGACTATCCCTATATTGTCGCATAATCAAATTGGTCTTTCCCATTTTTTCACAAACCAACACATCAGTTTTTATATCTGGCTTTTTTAATAATAGTTTCCTATATATTGTCATTTTTCTTTTTTGTGTGGAGCATTTCTCTCCTATGCAATCATAAAAATGATGTTTTTTGACAAATGCAATTATTTTGCTATTACTATATTGGTAAATATTAAGATTGTGGAATATAATAATCTTTTGAAATGATTCGTAGCATTAATGTTTTTTCTTTTTCATTGTCTTGTTATACCTAAATATTCTTTGTAGCAAATTCGCATAAAAAGGTTTTTTATCATCCTTGCTATATAGAGCCTCTTTGGTGTTTTTCCAACTAAACCACGATGGTCTTGCTTTAAAACGATCAGGTGATTTCAAGAACCATGCTATATCCGTATCAAGATGGCGTATATATATGCCTAATTTGTCATTTATAGGATATTTCACAACATCTTCGTTGTAAACCATTTCTATCAATTGTTGTGAAATATTAAATCCACACACGAAAGCCAATTTCACACTTGCTGGAATTCTGCCATTTATTTCTAATAATTTTAATTCTCTTGTTTCTTTTTCAATCATAAAATTGACGTTAGCAAAACCCTGCCAACCCATATCATGCAACAATTTACCTGCATATTGTATAGCCTCTGGTTCATTTATTGATTGTATAAGAACACCTGCACCTGCATCTACTGGGAACCAACGCAAAACATCAGCGGAATAAGAAGTGCAGACTTGTCCGTTCTTATCCATAAAAATATTGGCGTCTATCCGATGGTCAAAACTAACAAACTCCTGAATCACAAAATTATCTACATTAAAAGAAGGATCCTTTAGTCTTTCTCTAAACTCTTCTTCGGTTTGAAACTTATGAAAACCAATCGACCCTATACCTTGGCGCGGTTTAATAATTATCGGAAATTCAATTTTTGTCAGATAGTCTTCTATATTCTGCCCATCTCGCCTTGTTATCGGACATGGCACTCCAGATACCATTGCTTGCTCAAATGTAAGTTGTTTATTAAAAGCCTTTATATAAACTTCTCGTGGAGCACAGGCAAGTTTTACGTATTTACTTAATTCTTTCTGATATGTTGTAACAAAATTAGTGCTTTTTTCTCCAATAGGCATAAACACATCATAATCACCAGATTGCGCAAGACACAGATAATAAGACAATTTTTCCTCTTGGGTAAACGCATTGGGGTTATCTTCATATAATTGCTCTTTCAATATTTTCTTATTCGGAATATTCGACACATAGCATGAATCCCACTTTGAACTACACAACACAGTAATATGACAATGCAAATCTCGTAGTCCACGAATCATTGCCAAAGGCTGTTTACCGGCACTGTCTGTTACTAACACTCTTATTTTACTAAAATCCATTGCATTATTTGACTTATAACGATTAATTTTATCCGTTTTTCTATTTCTCCATCTGATCAATTATCTTTTTGTAACGGTCTGGAGTATAAACAATATTACCTTCTTCATCAACTACACGAATACCTCCGTTCTTAATGGCAGTCCTATATTGCGTAGCCTTGGGAAATTTTCTGTTTTGATCCATTAAATATGGTACTGGAAGAAACCCTTCAACGAACACCTTATAGAAACCTTCTGGTGTGTATAAATTAGGGATTGCCTTCTCCAAAAGTGCAATGGATTCTTTACATTCATCGCATAACGAATCTACTCTTTCCTTCACGTCAGGGTCGTATCGCATATCGGGTATTTTACCCTTCTTACGTGCTATTCTATATTCATGTAATGCAGAAAGTGTTATCTTGATACTATCCTTAATGACTGGTGGTGTTGCTAAACGAACCGCCTCTGAATAGTTCACAACATGAACAATCTCAGGGCTATTATCATTGCCAGGATCAAGATCATCCATCATACAAGTCACAGCCGCCAATTGAATTTTGGCATACTCCAAGTTAGGTGCAAAGTAATCCAAACCAGCACGACTCTGAAGGCTTACCTTGAAGTTTGCATTTTCCAACGAGCGTACTATTTTTATCATGGCTCGCCCTTTGGCCAGATCTTCAACACCCCAAGTGTATTTAGGTGTATTGAGCATATTCTGGAGTATCAAATGCTTCAAGCCCATCTTCTTGCAAGCCTTGGCTGCAAGATACCCGGAAATTATATAGGTAATGTCATCTGCACCACGGAAAGCAAAATGGTGCGGCACATTAGGTTCCACTGGCTTATCAGAGGATGCTGCATATTTTACCGTTTCAAAATGCTCTCTAAGATTTTCCAAGAGTGTATTACTGCCACGACCATCTATTTCATTAAACCACCAAAAAGACAATGCATGCCAAGATATATTCAGCGAACGTTCATGTATTTTAGCCAAATCAGGTACATTCTTAGTGCCTGAATAAGTACGGACAAGCATAGGAGAGGCATTGTCGCGAATAATGTTGTACTCCATTTCTGAATTAACAGGCACACCACCTCCATTAGGAAGATCTTTCCAATCCTCTCCAAAGTGAGACTGCGTTAATTGAGAACTACCAATAGAAAGCACATCCAACAATTTTGACTGTGCCAAATCCTTAATCCATGAATTATATTCTTTCAATGCCTCCAATCTGTTAGGATTATACGGGCCAGAATGCGTACGGATTATAGGCAGCGAATGTTTCTCCACCGCATAGTTTAAACGGTCTACGAACTTATCATTCTTTGTACCACATGTTTTGTAACCATAATGATCCTGGTAGGACGCTAAACGCCAGCGTTCACTCTCAATAAGTTCTTTGGCAAAATTCCAACGCATCTTATCGTAGGCATTATCCTCAATAAGTGTTCCTGACAGACATTTATCTGGAACGTTCAGCATCTTGAGAGACTCAATTGGTGTTTCGTTTCCTGGAAACACCAGTACTTCTCCATTTGTCTTTCCTTTCACCCGATCACATGTATCCGGCAAACCTGCAAAGAATATTTGAGTTAAAGGGCCACCGTCTTTGGCAAACATATCGTCTTGTTCAAGACGCTCATACAATGACATGAAATAGTTACACCCTTCCACGGGATCCAACCTATAGCTAAATCCTAAACGGTTGATTTGCTTATCCAATATCCAGCGTTTTACAAGACCATAGTTATTGAACTTCCGTAGGTCTTGTACAGCCTCGTTCACATCATCCTTTGACACATACACTTTGTATCCGCAGTCCATCAACAGGTTTGCAATAGTGAACACTCCCATTGTGTGAACATCCACCAACGGTTTAATAAATCCAAATACGTCCATGCTTCTTGCTTTCTCTTTCATCGCGACAGATAATCTATTATTTCTTCTTTTGTTTTTCCAGCCAACCCCAAATGCTTAAGTGTACGTCCTTTCTGGCGGAAATCAATATCCAGTAAATTTCCACAAATTGCAACCATAGAATGCAACAATGGCACTGGCACACCCGCCACTTCACCCAATTCCATAATGGGAAGAACACCAGTAGGTATGTCTTCCGTCAACTGACGAGTAAAAATAGTTGAAGGAGATTTGATGTCGTGATATGCCGGGTTATTTTTCATCTTTTCACAAAGAGTATCACCTATTGTGCCAGGATATGCATAACTAATCCATTCGCTCACACCAAGAAGGTCGATTCCGTATGACTTACCTACTGCCAAACGTTCGCTATCAAATTTTTCAATAAAGTCAGCTATCTTGGGAGTCATATCTCGGTAGAACCAAAACATGGAATTTCGTTCTACGGTAGCAGCATTGAACAATAGTACACATGGATGGAACATTGCACCTATGTTCTCTAATGAAGTTTGTAATACGTTTTCTGCTGGACAAAAACAGGGAAAAACAGGTGTTATTTTGGAAAGAACATATTCCGTATCAGAAGAAGGCAGTGCCGAAAGCAAAACCTTATCCTTTACACCGATGATATTAACTAAACCATTTTTCATCAAACGACAGGCATATATCAACGTCTGTGCCTCTGCAACATACACTCTTGCTTTGCAACCAGCAGATTCTAACGCCTGTTTAAACTCTAGTGCACCACCAGTACGACCAGGGTTAAGTATAATTATTTGACCATTTTTTAAATCACCCGCAATCTGCCGAGCAATTGAACCATGAGCATTGGCCGTAGTTACCACCATTATGACATCAGCATCAGCAATTGATCGTTGCATATTAGTTGTAACATTAGCGAGAATCCCTTTCCCAGTGATCATTCCGGAAAATTCTATACTTTTTTTTGCATCAAGTTCTAATATAGTTTTTTCATTTCTGCCATAAAGACTGACAGAATAACCTTGCATTGCAAGCCATCCTGCAATAGCCTGACCGCCGTTGCCAGCGCCCAGAACAGATACTTTCATAATATTACTTATAATGTTTTCTTAAATATAGTTGATAATACTTCATTACCCAGTTTCTTGTAAACCAATGTTTTACCCCCCCCCTCTTGTTAACTAATTCATACACAACAAGTTTTCTATCCATTTGAGGAATAAAACCACATTTAAAATGCGTCATCAATGATGGTATTCTATTCTTCCTAAATGACACTATTGATTCGCCATAAGAGCATCCGTCTGTTTTTAGTCTGCCATAACCATAACGCAACATATACAATCCAAACCCCTGCTTTCTTTTATTCTTATCTGTGGCAAATTTAAACACACCGCCCTGTTTTTCGTTATTTTTATATTTCCCCGTTGAGATTGTTGAAACAATCTGATTAGACTTATTGATTAGCACATATGTCTTTACGTCTCTTAACCAATAATGATTGGACAAAAGTTGTATTAGTTCTTTTTTCGTATATATTTTCTCTTCATACATAGCATTTATGAAAGCGAGATACTTATCAAACATCGGGCTATTAATGGTTAATTCTTTTACACTGCAACCATTAAAGTTGTCAGCAACTGGCATAAGTTCTGACAAATCCGCTTGTAATACCGCTGGACAATATATATACTTCCAGTAGATAGAATTGATAAAACTATTATCTTTTAATTTTTTCTTTATTGAAGACATATTGCTTAATTTCAATTATATTTCTTTAATTTAACTACCTTACAATCATTCGAAATGTCCGTACACATCGCTCCCCAAGCCAATCCAGTACCAAATCCACAAGCCACAATCTTCTTTCCACCAATTTTTTCACGCAATTTGTTCACAATCATCAGCGGAATTGATGTTGAAGATGTATTACCAAAGTCGTGGATATTATACGGACAATGAGTTTCATCAACCTTTAACCTTTTTTGGATTAACTTGTTAATCATTTGGTTGGCTTGATGTATCAAAAAGTAGTCAATTTCTTCCTTGGGCAACTCAAAATGCTCCAGCAAACCCTTGATGCATTTAGGGGCCGTATGCATGGCAAATGAAAGAATATCCTCTCCTTCCATATTGGCATTCAAGCGATTACGCTTTATACCATCCTTACACTCATAATACTCAAAAGATTGAAGTGTAACAGGATTCCTGTAACCACCATCAGGGATAATAAGCGAGCGGTAATTGCTTCCGTCCGTATGCATACTAAACAACAGGGGACTTGCACCTTCCTGATACTCCAATATGGTAGCCGTACCTGCATCACCGGCCAACAAGTTCACGCGGTCATAAGGAGACTTGGCTTTGGTAGATGTTTCGCCAACCAGCAGCAAACCTTTCTTTACCTTGCCTGCACTGAGAATAGATGACATCACGGACAAGCCATAGATCCATCCTGGACAGCTCATAGTAATATCAAAACTCATACAGTCCGATGGCAAACCCAGACGATCTTGCAGAATACAAGCTGTTGCAGGGAAAATATAGTCAGGGGTCTGTGTCACCATAATCAGGCAACCAATCTCTGACTTGTCTATTTCCATCTCTTCAATCAGCTTGTCAGCTGCCTGCTTGCAGAGGTCAGAAGAGCAAATACCATCTTCTGCCACATACCTGTATCTTACACCAGTAGTCTCTATGTATTTCTCCATCTCATGCTTGTCCTCAACAAGGTCAGACTCCATATTATCCACCCTTTTGGGCGGCACACAGGCGGAAATACCACTTATCTTTACATTCTCAATTTTAAAAAAAGCCATGTTATTTTCCTAATTTCTTGTAATTAATCTTCCCCGATTCCAATCTCGGGATTACTTCTATCTCTTTTACATCAAAGAACTTGGTCATTAAACCTGTTTTTTCGGAAATCAGTTTTTTAACGTCCTCCTTCAAATCCTTTTGTGTGATGTAAATCAACATCTGATTGTCATCACCCGTGCAGGCGCATTCCATGCCGCCAAAGTTCTCGGAGATAATCTTTTCGCTCTGATCCAGGCTTACACGGAGTCCAAAGAGTTTCAAGAAACGTTTCTTGCGGCCAACGATATAGAAGAATCCATCTGCATCTTTCTTGGCCAAGTCGCCAGTTTCATATACGCCACAGAACTCATCGCCCTTGGACAGGTCTTCCACGCAGGTCCCGTAACCCATCGTGACATTTGGACCTTCATAGCGAAGTTCGCCTTCCACATCTGGTTCGGTGATTTCGTTGTCGTTTTCATCCACCAAAATGATTTTTCCCTCAGGAATGGCGTGACCAATACTGCCAATATGAGTTGCAGCCTGCTCGGGTGGCAGGAATGCCAAACGAGCCGAGGTTTCTGTAGTGCCAAAAGTAGCAAAGAACCGTTTACTGTTATTCACGGCATAATCTGCAAAAGTCTTGAAAAGCGTATCAGACAGCTTGCCACCACCTTCTGCCATCGTGGTCAGATGCGGCAAATCCATCTTCCAGAAACGCAGACGATTCAGGATTTCATAGCTGAACGGCACGCCTGTGAAGTTGGTTCCTTTCTGCTCCTTGATGAAAGTCCAGTATTTAGGACTCATCAAATTCACCTCGATCAACAATACGGTGGCACCGGCGAAGAGGTGGCTGTTAATGACATTCAGTCCCATAGTGTATTGCATGGGCAGGTCAACTATACCTCTTTCTTCTGGGGTCCAACCAAACACTTTAGCTACATTTTTGGCGTTGCTCTCTATGTTGCCATACTTGTGACGCACCAGTTTCGGACTTCCCGTGGTTCCGGAAGTGGTCATCAACATAGATAGGTCGGTGTGCATTGCAGGGGCTTTCTTACCAGTCTTGCACAGCACATAGCCTTTGTAGTCATACACTTTATCATAACTGCTCGCCCCAGCTATAGCCTCCGGCATCCAGTAATAGGACGGTTTGTAAGTTTCATCCAGCTTCTTCAACAATGCCTTGTCAATATGCGCATTAAGCAACAGACACACGTCCTTGCAGTCATACAACGACAGGAAACCAGCCAATGCCCCTACTCGGTTTTCGCACAGACAAAACACCAACTCACGTTCCGGCAATATGGTAGATAGTTCACTGCGAAGATAAACTATTTCTCCGTATGTCAACTGACCACCCGCATCATCAACGGCAGCCACCGCCGACGCAGGCTTCTTATCAATATCAAACAGCATCAAATATTTCGTATAATTTGTGGTCTTACATCTCAATTCCGTGGTTTTTCAGTATCTCTTTACCAGTCTCGAAAGAAGTGAACTGCATTACCTCATCAGGCTCAAACTCAATACTAAAGACCTCTTCAATAATGGCAATCAGGCTCATCTGACCAATGCTGTCCCACTTATCTACACTTTCCATGGTAGCAGTTTCAACTTCTTCAATGGGAATTTCAAGACCTTCGACAAATGCTTCTTTTAATTTATCAATGTTATTCATTTTCTTATAGATTTTTATTTTTTTAACTCTTTTTCTATTCTATTTGCAATCTGCGGGGCTGTCAAGCCGTGCTGTTCCCAGCAGTAGCGCAGGTCGCCTAATTTTCCATAAAAATCACCAACACCTATGCGTACCAGTCTGGCCGTGTTCTCTCTTTCAGACAGATACTCTGCAATAGCGCCACCTAAACCGCCAATAATGCTATGCTCCTCTACTGAAACCAGCAATTTGGAGTCTGCCATAGCCTTATCTATACATACTGTATCAAGCGGCTTGATAGTATGCATATCCACCACGCGGGCATTGATGCCTTTGGCAGCAAGAAGTTCTGCGGCATCCAAGGATTCACGCACCATCATACCAGTTGCTATAATAGTAACTCCATCCCCGTCTCGCAATTTGTTGGCTTTGCCAATCTGGTAGTCAAAGTCGTTGGAGTACACAACGGGGCAGTTCAACAAGCCTGAAAGGCGTACATACACGGGGCCTTTCACGTCGTGGGCTGCTTTCACCATCTTGATAGCCTCCAGACTGTCAGCAGCAGAAAGGATGGTCATGTTGGGCAGTGCTCTGGCCATGGCTATGTCTTCCGTCGCCCAATGGGATATAGAAAGGGTTTCCATGGCAAATCCTGCGGAATTACCCACTATTTTCACATTGAACTGGTGATATGCTAAATTGTGCCTTACAAACTCAATGGCTTTTACTAACACAAAAGCGGCGTATGTACAAGCATACACTGCTCGTCCGTCTTCTGATGACAAACCGGCGGCAATGCCAATCATGCTCTGCTCAGAGATACCGGCATTAACCACTTGATTCGGATAGTTGGTATAGAAGCGGTCCAGACTGGCAATGGCCACACTGTCAGCCACAACCACCCGCATATCAGGGTCACTCTTGGCTAATTCCATCATGCCAATTCCGGCCGCTGCGCCTTTCTGCCCCATGCGGGCGTAGGCTTTTATTAATGCTGGACTGTATCCCATATTCTCTAACTGTTTTGTATTTCTTCCACGGCCTCATGGTATTGCTTTTCATTCAATACCGCTTGATGCCAAGACTTATTGTTTTCAACAAATGACACCCCCTTGCCTTTAGTTGTCTCTGCTATCACTGCGTATGGCAGCCCCTCTGGTTTATGCTTCAAGGCTTCCCTCAACTGATGGATGTCGTGACCATCTACGGTGACAGATTCAAAGCCAAAGGCTTCCATTTTTTTCCGCATATCGCACAGCGCCATCAACTCCTCTGTGTTGCCATCCACCGACATGCGGTTACGGTCAATAATCACCGTCAGATTATCCAGATTGTAATGAGCAGCGGCAATAAAGGCCTCCCATACAGGACCCTCCTCACACTCTGCATCACCCAGCAGGCAATACACATGATACTTCTGGTCAGTCTGCTTGGCGATAAGAGCCTTACCCACGGCAAACGACATCTCCATACCCAAGCTCATGGAACCATACTCCGCACCCAGTTCTTTCTTTAACTGGTGACCCACCAGCAGACCGTCATTCTCCTCGTAGGTGTTCAGCACTTCCACAGGATAAAAACCCATCTCTGCACGAGCCGGATATTCTGCCAAACGGGCATGTTCCTTACCGGCAATGAAGCGGTCACGGTCGTTCCACAAAGGGTTGTCAATATCATAATTCAGGATAGCACCGTAAAGCACCGCATAGATTTCCATGCACGACAAACTGCCGCTCACGTGTGCGCCACGGCTACCAGCTGCCAATGCCATATCCATCGCATGAAGCCTCATGCGTTTGCACATTGACTTTATTTCTTCCTCTGATAATATTCGTCTATTCATAAATTATCAATTATCAATTCGATTCACCTTCCTCCGTCAACTTTAATTATTTCGCCATTGATGTATGAAGCCTGTTCAGATGCCAAGAACACCGCCACCTGTGCTATTTCCTCTTTTTTGCCCAAACGACGTAATGCTGATTCAGCAGCAAGTTTAGTTAACATCTCATCATTGTACTGATGTATCATTTCCGTTTCAATGGGTCCCGGTGCAATGGCATTCACACGGATTCCCATAGGACCAAGTTCTTTGGCCAAGCATTGTGTCATCAGTATAATCGCAGCCTTGCTGCTACCGTAGGCTATCTTTCCTGCTTGCGGTTCAATACCGGCAATGGAACCCATATTGATGATTACGCCTTTCTTCTGTCGTGCCATCCGTTTAGAAACCTTCTGGATGATGCGAAGCATGGCAAAGTAGTTCACGGCAAAGAGGTTTTCAATGTCTTCCACCTTGCTCATACTTAATAGTCCGACCGTGGAAACACCTGCATTGTTCACCAGTATATCTATGCTCTGACCTTCATCAATAATTGACTGTATACCGTTGTTGATCGCATCTTTATCCGTCAATTCAAAATAGACGGGCTTAATCCAAACGTTGGCTTTGTTTGCTGTTTCTTTCAGCCAAGTTTCATGTTCAGGCGTCGATTTACGGGTACAAGCCCAAATATTGGCTCCTGATGCCGCAAAGGCTTCCACCATGGCTTTGCCTATACCACGATTGCTGCCGGTGATAATTACGTTCATATAATTAATTCAATGTTTTTCCACCATCCACAATTAGTGCATGGCCAGTGATATACGAAGAGGCATCAGAAAGCAAGAACACCATGCAGTTGGCTATTTCTTCCGGTTCTGCATAGCGTTTTAACGGATAGGTCTGCATATCCTTGGCAACCTCTTCTTCAGAATAGACGCTGTTCTGAAGAAGAGGTGTCTTCACACGGCTGGGATTCACGCTGTTCACGCGGATATTGCGGGCTGCAAACTCCAAGGCGGCATTGCGCATAAAGGCATCCAAGGCATTTTTCGAGACAGCATACATCACGCCGCCCATTGAAACCATGCTCACACCACTGATGGAAGTTGTAAAGACAATGGAACCACCTTTGTTGATGCGCTTCTTCTTGTAGAGGCGCTGCGTCATATACATGGGCGCAAGGGCGTTGATGGCCATGATACGATTCATGTCATCTGCATTCAAGAACTGAATGGGCAACACTTTGGAGATACCCGCATTGCAAACAATGCCATCAAGCAGAGGCATTTCAGCCACCATCTTGTCCAACGCCTCGTCGTTGGTTAGGTCCGCAGTAAACATCAGGTGTTTGCGCTTACCTTCTGTTTCCAGCAGCGAGAGTGTTTCAGGCAGTGTTTCTGCATTGATGTCTGTCACGACTAGCGTTGCTCCCATTTTGCTACACGTGGTAGCCGTTGCGCGACCGATGCCGCCGCCGGCACCGGTCACAAGGATGGTTTTTCCCTCAAGGGTAAACGGATTGTACATTACTTCTTGCTCTTTACCAGTTCAAACACATCGTTGATAGTCTTGGAGGCTCTCAGTTCGTCGCCCTTGATGGTCACATCATATTCGTCATCAATCATAGCAATGAGTGACAGACCCACCAGCGAACTCCACTCGTCCAAATCATGGAACACGGTCTCAGGGGCAAACACACTGGCATCAGTATCTTCAAACTGATCTGCAAAATTCTGGATAAACTCTTTAATTTCCATAACACATTTCTATTTTAAAATTTATAATACGGTCTTCTTTGCGGGGTTTCCCATATAGAGAAATCCATCTTTGGGTTTGGTCATCAGTACACTGCCTGCACCAAGCCTTATCTCGTTACCAATCTTCATCTGTTGCAGTACGATGCATCCAACACCGAAGAAATTCTTGTCCCCCATCCTGGTCTGGCCGGATATACGTGCGGAGGGCATAAACACATTATACGAACCCACATTCACATCATGTCCCATAGCGGTATTTCCGTTCAACACATTGAAGTCGCCTATAGTCACATCACAACTCACCTTGCAGTCGCATTGAATGATATTGCCTTTGCCAATGGTAAAGGTCTTTTCATCAGCGATTACGAAGTTGGGATGGATGATGTTGGGGAACCAGACATTAGGGTTGGTGATGTTGCCCACCATTTTCTCCACCGTCTTGGGACTCCCGATGGCGACGGCCACACCTATCTCTTTGTCGTAGGCATTCAGTTCGTTGATTCCGCCCAAACAAGGTGCATAGTGTGAAATCATCTGACCTTTTAGGTCTGGGGTATCATCAAAGAAGCCAACCAAGTTCCAGGTGGGTTCAACCTCGTTAATCTTCTCCAAAATGCAGGCCACCTCGCGGCCAAAGCCGCCTGCACCATATATTGCTACATCTCTCATATTTAATTGTTTCAATTGTTCGTTATTTCAGACAATAATTCATGGGGTTTGTCTAACATGATGTATTGATACTTTTCAAGCATATTGTATTTATCGGGACTTGACAGATCATCAATTACTACGTTCACGTCGTTGAAGAAAGCCTGTAGCAAAACGGTGGAATAAAGACTGATGGCGTTTTTGGTCTGCAAAATAGACTTGTCTATGTTAACAGCAGTGGCATCTTGTATTGAGATACCGCAAAACTCTTTCCTTATGGTTTCCATATTAGACCATTTTGGGTGCGGTCTTACTTCACATACATATCCTTTGGAAACAAGGGTATCTAATGCTTTTTTGATAACGGACAGTTCTTCGTCGGCATCTCCTCCCAAATAATAGGTATAGTCAATCGTCTTTTCAAGTCCGTCGTTTTTAATTTTCTGTAGGCACCGTGGGAGTGAGACTACAAACTGTTCAGAAGGAGCTCCTAATGAGGTAAACATATCCACATAATGCTGATCCCAGACAAAGCATTTATCGAAACGGAAGAAAGACACTCGCGGAGAACCGAACGCCTCCCCTTGCATAAAATTATAGTGCTTGATGCCCCTCTCGTGACAATACTGGGTCATGACCGACGAGGTATCCGTGAACTCGCCTGTTATTGCAATGGCCTCCAAATGGCTGAAAGAATCAAGAATAGCCCTGTATTTGGCCACTTTCAACATTACTCTAAAAGACAAGAATGAATGAAAGAAGCTCCTAAAGAAGAATCTAAAAAGAAAAGGGATGTCAGCCTTTCTTAAAAACGAGGGGGTATCAACACTGCTGCTAATGTAACTGATGTTTTTGTCTGACAAGGCCAAAGGCAAAGAACCAGGTGTATTAAAACATTTATAGCAAACCACTGTTGTTCGGTCATCCACTACAAGTGGTCGCTTCTTCATGATTAACATTAACAGAACAACAGGTGTCATAAAAACAGCCATGCAGTTCAGCAAGAACACATTCTTCTTGCAGTGATAGGTCTGACATTTATGCTGGGCGATACTTCGGCTAAAATCGTTTCGGGGGTGAAGCCTTTGGAAAAACCCAATATCTTTCTCTATATCTCTATCAAAGTAGCAGTCAACCGATTTCTGATAGAAACCTTTCTCTAATGTGAAAAACTTATTGATGAATCTCTTGAACATAACAGCCTCGTTTATTTAATTTCACTGTTCCTTGCTCGGCTTTAAATAAGCGAGAAGTACAATAAATTGCATTACAAACAATCCACTGATATAAAACTCCGACCCAAAGAACATGGAAACAATCACAAAAGCCAAATAAGGATGTACTATTTTGTCTGTGGACTTCCATAATCTAATCAGCATCCAAACATATAGGACTGCTCCCACTGCTCCTGTTTGAATGAATATACGCTGTGCAGTATTCAAATAAAAATTATCTTCATACCCTGTTTGCCAAGTAAACTCACTTGCATTTCCATATATGAAAGATGCTATATCATAATCACTAATACCTAATAGTTGAGATCGCGTATCAAGAACAGCATATATAAACCATCCTCTCAACATTCTCGTGTTCATATTAGAACTTTCACCACTCAATTCATAATTGATTTTTTCTAACGAATCTCGAAAATATGGAAGATTTAAAAAAGCAAATACAGCCACTACAAAAAGTAGAATTATTAATATTTTAGAAGACCTCGATAATTTATAATTAAATATAAATAATCCCCACAAAACACCCAATGCAACTATACCAGATGTACTACCCGAAAACAAAATAGCTATAGAAACAATGGCTGCGACCAGCAAATCCTTCTTTTGTTGAGCAAAAAGTAAAACCGGCGCAAGGAAACTCACCACCATTGATGGCTCCGTAAAGAAAGCCACCGGTCTATAAGAAGGATTTGTCCAATTTTCATTTAATCTTAAAGATTCGCTACTTACCGGCATTAAACGTATAGGCAAAATCGTTTGATGCAAAACATATATTTGAAAGAACTGATAAAAGACAACGACGCATACGATTAAACCTAAAACTTTCCAACACCTATATAGAGAATCAATGTTTAAATGTTTCGCAATAATGGCAACACAATAGCCACATACCAAAATCTGTATCAAATGCATCCAATACGCTCTATCGGCAGAATGTCCAAAATATAAAACCGTGCTGAGTAGTATAATAACATACCACAAAGTATATATTGACAATGGCTTGAAAACAGGCAACTCCTGATATCTAATAACACAATAACCTGCGAACAACAAACAATAGGTAAGCATCGGTGTTCCAAAGCCGTATCCATACTGTACCAATAGAAAAGAAACAGGAAAGAAAAAAGACCACCCAAATGCATCTTTCGAACGCGTTCTATCATTAATTATACTTGCCATACACTACAATCCTAAAGCCTCAAGAACAACCTTGGGCTTAACCAAATTGGTTTTGTTCTTAATAATCTGATTATAAACATCCAAATACTGGAAATAGATGTTTTCATTAAATCGCTCAACCGACTTGATGATAGTCTCTTTGTTCCATTCAGTAGAGAACATTTTTATCAAACCTTTAGCCACCGCTTCATCTGTCCGCTCATTGAGCAAGAGCATAGTTTCTGTTGTGGGTAAATCTTTGATTGCATCTATGTCTGCAAAGGTCAGCGTAGGAATACCATATTTAGCAGCTTCAATCATAGACAAGCCAAAACCCTCTGAAATACTTAACAGGGCATTGTAATTGGCAACTTTGTATAATCCTGCCAACTCTCTCTTGGAAAGGAATCCGCATATCACCACATTGTCTTGCAATTGGTTCTTCTCTACATAATCTGCAACTACTCCATTTGTCAAATCTTGCCCTGCAAGGAATATCATGGTCTTGGTTTTGACATCTTCCGGTAAAAGTGTAAAGGCTCGCAAAAGTTGTATTTGGTTTTTTCTCAACGACACCGAACCAACACTGATTATCAGATATTTATCTTTAATTTTCGGATATTTATCCTCCCAAGAAATTGCATCTGCCTGTTTGTCTATTTTGACCGCATTATTCACAACAACGACCTTGGAAAGGTCAATTCCTTTCTCTTTACAAGGAACCATCTTCGTACCTGTACTGACAGTGGTAATGACAAAATCATTGTCCCTAACCATATTTAGAACAGCCTGCTCGGATTCTTGATCTATCTTGGCGATATTGGGAATACCGTAGGAAATGAGCCCATGCATGGTGAACAAGAAAGGAACTTTGCATTCTGCTGATGCAAGCGAAGCTACTAAACACATAAACGTGACTCCATGAATATGCACAATATCATAGTTGTTCTTCTTTATCAGATGCTCAATATCCCGCATGGTCAGATAATAAGTAATATTCCTTAGGCGGGATTTGATGCCATTCTTACCTTTGAGTGCTATTTTACAATAAGCAAACAAATTTCTAATTTGGAGATACTTCAACAAATCCTTATTCGAATGCCCTATAATCGATACATTTCCAACTTTGAGGCTTCGAGGATACGGCCTCAGTAGATAAAGATCAACGTCGCACTTCTCGCTCAGTTTCTGGGCAATCTCAGATACTATATAATCGTAGCCTGTGACGGTCTTTCTCCCGTCATCGGGTACATACGCAGAACTTGCTATGAATAATACTCTCATAAATACTACTTTTATTTTTTTTGATGTAATTTCTTGAAAACCATCGAAGAAATCATTGTGCGCTCTTGTCGGTTAAGACCTATCAGCCAAATGACTATCGCATAAAAAAGAATACTCACGGAAAAGGTTATCAAAAAACGCCATTCCCAATCAATAAAGGACACACAAGCAAAACAAATAGATATTGTTACAACTAAAGGGATAAGTTCGCGGCATAAAACACTTTTAATAAAATCACTGACAATCAATCCGCTTGTTTTATGTAGGAAAGGTAATCTTACTAATGCTGCTATAAACTCGGTTCCAACGAAACAGACAGCAATTAATATAGGGGCATAACCCATATACATAAATATAGCAGATAAGGGTAGCGTTAATAGTTTAAGTGTACTAACAACGAGGTGATAATTCTTGAGTTTCCCAACAGCATCATTTGCATAATGGAGTCCCCCGGTAAGCGTGTCTGCCATGGCAGCTATCATGGCCATACGCGCAAAAAGAACGGTATAGTCTGGTACGTCTTTTAACCACAATTGCAACAAGTTGGGCATTTCAAAGACACAGGGAATGCACAAAGCCGTCAATAGGAAAAAGGAAAACTTGCAAAGAACAGTTGCCAATGAAAGCATCTTGGTACGGTTACCAGCACCCTCTGCTTTAACAATCTGCGGTATCATAGCATTCATCAGAGAACCAGATACCGTGCTAACGGCAACGGAAATATGTTGGCCAACACCGTATGCAGCATTAGCAGCTGTCGAAAGGACTTTATTAATTACAATTGCAACACCCTGATTCCTAAAAATGTAACACCCTGTTCCATAAATCACCCACCCGGCAAAAGACGATAATTCTTTAAAGTAAGACTTGCTGAACAAACTAATCCTCGGGAGGATGCACTCCTCGTATTTTTTGAATGAGAACCATGAAAAAGCAATAAAGTTAAACAATTGTATTCCCAAAAGAAATATAGCGTACATCACCAATTTGTCAAAGGAGACATACGTCAATAGTGTCACAACTATCACTCGTAGAACACCATCTAACACATCAATAATCGAAATATAGACGATGTTCTCATGCGAAATCAATAAAGATCGGAAAGGTGCAGTGCAAAATGTGATAAAAAGTGTGACAATAACAATTTGATACACATATTTTGCCGCATCTATTCGCTCAGCATCAATACTCAGAAAACCGTTGAACAGAAGAGGTTTCAAGGCCAATAATACAACAACCAACAATCCACCAATAATCAAATGCAAGAACTCGCTATTGCTAAATACCTCTTTCATTTTGACCATGTTGTTTTGGCCTTGGTAAAAAGACATATATCGCTGTGTGGTCTGGACTAATGCATTGGTAATAAATGCCAGCATTGCAGTCACACCAGCTACAACGGAATAGATGCCATAGTCACTCGCTCCTAATGTAATTAACACAATACGTACCACGTACAAGGACAGCAACATATTGATAACCGTCCTTGTATATTGTGCTATTGTATTAACAATGACTCTTTTCGAATTCTGCATAATATTTTCTTTGATATTTACCTCTAATTTACTTCTTCAGCTTTCGCTTTTGTTCATTGCCAGTCAACGGATGATGCTCAACATCTTCGTTGATTTTCAATGTTCTCAGCATTCCCTTGGTTTTCTCGTTGAATTCTTCGATATGAGCGGCCTCACCAAAATGCTTACTGTCAATATAACCAATATGGCCGGTCCTTTACGACGATACATGATACGCCCCCTTATAACGGAAATCAGCAGGCTCAAAACGTGACGTGTCGGAAAGAATCGACTCCTCATCATCAAGCGAAGGGTAATCGTTCTGGTCTTCTTCATCCTCTTCCTTGTTCGCATTATAATATTTCTTGCTGCCGAGCTGCAATAATCCCAATGTCTCTGCCCAAGAAAGGACGGTAATAACCGTGTCCTTGGCGTATGTTTTATCAAGAGTCACCACCTTCTGCATCAGACACCACCTGCCTGTCCACTCTGTTGTCGAAAAACTCGAACAAGTTATTCAGATTGGGGGCATATATATTAACACGATAATCTGTCATCCAGATATTTTTTCAATTATTCTGCAAAATTACAACTTTCCTCTCACAGCTTAAAGAACCATGATAATCTTTAACATTCTGGTAGGGATTATTGGTGCCAAGCTACCTCAAATGTTTGACCAAATCCTGGGCTTTTGCCAAATCAGCATGTTGCCCAATATCTATCCACGTTCCGTTCAGCGGATAGCGAATAACTGTCTGGTTAGTCTTTATTAATGCCTCGATAAGGTCTGTGGCATTGAAGAAGATTTCTTCAGGAATATACTGGAGAGCTTCTTTCTTGATAAGATAGATGCCCCCGTTTGCATAATAGTTGTACTTGGGTTTCTCAATCAATCCCTTGATATTGCGGCCATTCAAATCCAATATACCAAACGGAATACTGACATTGTAAGGAATGGACGCAACACTCATCATAGCATCATGCTCCTTGAAATGGAGATAGAAATCCTCAAAGTCAATATTGGTAAAGAGATCTGAATTCATCACCAAGATATTATCATTCTTGAACTCCTCCACAAAACGGATACTCCCAATGGTACCCAAGTATTGGGGTTCGCGAACGGTCTGCACCTTAACCTTGCCTCGCGGCTCGGCAAAGTGTTCCTCCAACTGCTCACCAAGATAATTGACCGTTACATTGATGTTTTCAACGCCAAATTCTATCAGGCGGTCAACATTGTAGTCAATAATACACTTATTCCCTACTTTGATGAGCGGCTTGGGAGTCTTTTCGGTCAATGGGCGGAGACGCTCGCCTTTACCTCCTGCCATTAGTACAGCATCGATAGGGAGATGAGACTTATAATGAATCAAATCAAATACTCTGACTATCTTACCGTCTTCGTCAACACATGGAATAGATTTAATATTAGAATTACGATATTCTTTTAATTTAGAAAGCAGCATCGGGTCATCAGCATGGACGGTAATAGCCTCTTTATGAATCGCTTTTCCCACCGAATCCTGAAGCTGCCCACCGGCAATCAAATAACGACGGATGTCGCCATCAGTGAGCGTTCCTATGAAATGGCCTTCCTTGTCCGTAACGAACAATGTCTGGTTGCGGCGAACATCTTCCAGCTCAACCAGAGCTTCCAATATTGTTTTATCCAAGTTGAAATCCGTATTCATTATGCACATCTCATCATTTTTTCTTAAAGCATCAAATGGCAGTCCAACCACCATCCACCATCAGGTTATGGCCTGTAATAAACGAAGCTTCATCGGACAAAAGGAAACTGACAGCAGGTGCAACCTCCTCCGGTTTCCCAAGACGCTTCAGGGGTGATTTTTCACTATAGCGTTCAATAAAAGATGGATGCTGTTTGTCAATAATGCCGCCAGGCGAAACCACATTCACGCGAATGCCGTACTTGCCAAAATAAGAGGCAAGGTAGCGGGAGAAATTGATGATACCGCCCTTGATGGCAGGATAGGCCGCGGGTGAAGTTCCGCCATAACCTTCATAGATGGTGAAATCGTTACCTACCACACCATAGATAGAGCCAAAGTTCACAATGGAACCGAATTTTTGCTTCTTCATCACCTCCAATGTCTTCTGGCAAATATAGAAACAACTGTTCAACTGCCACTCCACATTCTTACGCCAGGACTCAAGGGGAATATCCTCAAAGAATACACCCCAGTCCTTTGTGCGAGGATAACCACTATTAACGAGACCGTCAATGCAGCCATATTTCTCAACTACATCAACAATGAGCTTGTCAATTGCTTCTGTTGAGGTCACATCCAAATGATAGGTTCCTTTTTCCCAGTCTGTGTCAAACGCGATGTCGCAATTAACCACCATGGCATGTTTCTTAAAGGCATCCTTTACTATTTCTCTACCTATAAGGCCACCGCCACCAATAATAATGACTACTTTATTACTAAGCATAACTCCAAGAATTTGATTGGTATCTGGTGGCGGCTGGGTCAGCCGCCACCAGACAATGGTTATTTAGGCAAGACGAACGAAACCACCGTGAGCAACAGGGCCAAGGAGCAACTGTTTGTAGTTGCCTTCCTTAACAGCCTTTGCCATCAGTGCAAACACCTCATCTACTGCCTCCAGATACTTAACCATGTGTTCTTCCTTATGAGCAAAGCTTGCATAGTAAGCATCGCTGGCAATAAATCCCCTCCTCAGCATTTCCTGCGTGAACAGAGTTTTTAGCTCACCAGGTGCAGCCGTGAAGGAGATGTGACTGAGCGGATAGATCCCGCTGATATGGATATCAAGGCAATGCTTCTTGGCAAGGTTAGTCCAGCCTTCCTGTACCTGCTTACCGCAAGCCACCATGTGGTCTTGTACCTTCTCACGCTTCATCTTCTTAATAGTAGCGATTGCAGCAGCAAAACCAACACGCTCTGTCCAGAAAGTAGAGCTGATAAAACTCTCTTGGGCTGCATCCATGAACTTTTCCTTACCAATGATGGCAGCAATAGGATAGCCGTTACCCATACCCTTGGCAAATACTGCCATATCAGGATGGATGCCAAAATATTCGCAAGCACCACCACAGTTCATACGGAAACCACTGGTAACCTCATCAATGATGAGAGGTACACCAAGACGCCGGGTTTCGTGTTCAATTGCAGTAAAGAAGTCAGTCTCAGGAGTCATGTTTCTGGCAGCTTCCAGAACAACACCACCAATCTGATCACCGTATGTATTGATTAGCTCAAGGAACTCCTGTTTGTTATTGTAGTAGAAAGGTTTAGAGGTACCTTTAAGACCACGAGCAACACCAACTGGACTAAGACCAGCCATCAGCTGACCATCAAGAGCGGCATTATCTGCAAGGTTGGCAGAAAGATACCAGTCGTGCCAGCCGTGATAACCACTGAAGAGTATAATATCCTTCTTGGTGGCAGCACGGGCAATACGCACGGCAACGGCCATGGCATCACCGCCACCCTTACCGTAGCGAACCATGTCAGCCCAAGGATGAAGCTCCAGTAGTAGTTCTGCCAGTTCAACCTCTTCAGGAACCATCAGCGAACACATACTGCCATTGTCAATAGCAGCCTTTACAGCATTGTCTATCTCCTCGTCAGCATAGCCAATTGTGCAAGCACCAATGCCCATCGTACTAAAATCAAGATACTCGTTTCCATCAAGATCCCAAACCTTGCATCCTTTAGCCTTTGAATAATAAGCAGGCCAGTATTCGGGAACAAACTTTTCGGGTCTCTTTGACAACAGTTGGCAACCTCCTGGGATGATCTTCTTAGCTTCCTTGTAAAGGAGCTGACTTTTACCAGTCTTCGTAAGTTCAATCTTAACCATAATATTGTTTATTTATTAAAATATCCATTTAACTTAAGTTTCATAATTGCTTCAATGATAGTAAAATCCACAAAGTCGTCCACCTCGTAGCTCTTCCATTCAGGCACTACAAAAGGAAGGGTCTTATCGTGATAGAAGGTGCGTTTCTGGAGATATGCATCAACGCTACTCACATAAACACTGCCCTCAAAGAAATACACATCCGGAAGATCCTGCCTTCTCAATGTAGATTTGTCAGGCATAAGGGCTTTCAAGTAGCCGTTTTCATCTTTAACAACCATAAATGCAGGGTGAACAGTGCCAGACATGGCAACACCTACACAACTCTCACTTTCTGGGCTGTCAATAAGCATTTCAATGGACTTGTCCACATCTTCAACATCACGCAGCGGTGAGGTAGGTTCCAACAAGATGAAGTAGTCAAACGGCTTGTTTTCATTCTTCATCTTATTCAGCGTATAAACAATAAACTCCGAAGAAGGAGCAGTGTCACGGGCCAGTTCAGCAGGACGGAGTTCAGGGCAAGGTGCGCCATACTTCTCTGCCACATTTGCTATTTCCTGGCTATCGGTCGAGATAAAAATCTCATCTACATACTTGCTCTTCTGGGCATGTTCAATAGACCATGCGATGAGCGGTTTGCCACACAATTCACGTATGTTTTTTCCAGGAAGACCTTTACTACCCCCACGTGCAGGAATAATGGCCAAAATTCTTTTGCCTTTGTACATAAAAACTATAAATTATAAAATTGCTTTTGTTTTAGTTGTTCCAATGGATAGGTGCTTATCACCTCAAAGATTTCCTCCGCTGTATTCGCTTTCTCGTAAGGATTATGAGTTTCTGCTGCCTTCTTCTTAAAAGCTGGTGACATAGTCACTTCTAAACCTTTCAGGATGGATTCTTTATCAGTCTCACAGTTATACACACTGTCTGCTGCCATTCTACCCTTCTGGCGGTCACCTATATTCAATGTGGGAATGCAAAACGAAGGGACTTCCAGCAAGCCGCTGGAAGAGTTACCAACCACGGCTCCTGTATATTTCATCACAGAGAGGTAACGCTTAATGCCAAGTGACTTATAAGCAATGGATCTGTCAGCATTGTTTGCAACAAACTCATTGATAGCATCTACAATAGCCTGCGAACCAGTATCAGAGTTAGGCATAGTGAAGAACACTCTCAAATTCTTGCGCTCTTCCAATGCTGCAATAAACTCTTTGATGTCCTTTTCTGTGGTATGCTCTCCTAAAGTTACAGGATGGTAAGTAACAAGGATGGTGTTCTCATCTAACTTAAAGTTGACAGATTCCTCCACTTCCGTTTTGCTCATCAGCGGGAACTTCTTGATGTTTTCCACACCAAGAGCCCCTACATTAAAAACTCTTGATGGTTGTTCTCCCAGTTGAATAACACGATGGCGATATTCTTCACAAGAGGTAAAATGCAATGAAGACATCTTGGTCACAGAATGACGAATAGCATCATCAAATGCACCTTCAGTAACTTCCCCACCATGAATATGAGCGATTGGAATACGATGAATCAACGCTACCTGTGCAGCAACAAGAATCTCATATCTATCACCTAATAGTACGAGAATATCGGGCTTAAGCTCTGACAATGCATCATTCATGCCTTGCATCTCTTCTGCCATTGATGAAATAATGCCATGGGCATCATCAGATGGTTTATGCATATAGACCTTTTTATCTATAGTAAATCCATCTTTCTCTATCTCTTTATAAGTTTCTCCATATTCAGGCATCAGGTGCATATTAGTGGCTATGACTTGAAGCTGCATATCTTCATCATCCTTGACTAATCTCATTAAACGACTCAATAAGCCATATTCTGCACGAGTGCCCGTTACAAAACAAATCTTTCTCATAATAGTATTTGTTCGTCTGGTTGATAATCTTTAATTGCTTTTTTACCTACAACATCTTCCCAGCGCATAGGTGAAATACCAGTACCAGGACGTTTTACAGCCAAGTTATTATCAGACAATGTTTCACCTTTCTTAATAGAGGTACTTGCCACAATACTCTTACGGGCAACTTCAATATTAGCACGTTCTGAATCAGACACCTGCTTTATTCCCGTACCCAAAGCTTGTTCTATATTACGAATGGCTTTTACCATCGCTTTTAATTCATGTGGCTCTAATGATGCCTTGTGGTCAGGTCCAACCATATTTCTATCAAGTGTAAAGTGCTTTTCTATTACTTGTGCTCCAAGAGCAACAGCAGCAATAGGTACTTCTATTCCTTGTGTATGGTCAGAATAACCTACTATTGTGCCAAAGTCATCTTTGATAGTGAGCATCGCTTTCAAGTTGACGTCCTCTATCGGCGTAGGATACTGAGTATTGCAATGCAAGATTATGATTTGGTCTTTCGTCAAACCATTCTTCAACAATACTTCCATCGCATTCCTGATATCTTCTTCATCGCACATTCCGGTGGACATGATGACCGGCTCATGAAGAAGAGCAATTTTCTTGATGAATGGATAGTTAGTAATTTCACCAGATGGTATTTTCCAAAGTCCCAAACCAAGAGAATGCAAGAAATCGATGCTTTCCAAATCAAAAGCTGTTGACCAAAAACGGATACCTTTCTGGCGACAATAGGCAACAAGTTCTTGATGGTCTTCATCAGACAACTCCAATTTCTTGAGCATCTGGTATTGAGAATCATCACCGTCACCAATATTATTCTTTTGATATTCTGCCTTCTTGGCATCTTTAGATACAAGCTTGTCAGCCTTGAAGGTTTGGAATTTTATAATATCCACTCCTGCATCTACAGCAGCATCAATAAGCTGCTTGGCTATATCCAAGGAGCCATTATGGTTTACACCTGCTTCGGCTATAATCAATGTATGGTTGTTCATACTATTTTGCTTTAATTTTAAGGATGGCAGGATTACCTGTATAAATTCCCTTTGTAAGTAAAGACTTACGAACCACAGAACCTGCTCCCACGATAATATCAGAGGCGATTTCGATACAATTGACACAAACGGATTGAGAACCGATAAAGCAATTATCTCCTATCTTACACTCTCCATTTACCATGGTTCCTGTTGAAATATGGCATTGATTACCGACCTCTGCATCATGTTCTATATCAACGAAAGTATTGATAATGCAATTATCACCAATCTTAGCATCAGCATTAACGAACGCATGATGCATAATGACAGTACCCTCGCCAACTTTGGCATATTTGCTTACATGGGCGGTAGAGGCTACAATAGTTGCTAACTTTCCTCCTGCCTCCTTTACCTTATTATATAGTTTGATTCGAAGTGCTGGATTTTTGATGAAGCCAACAGTAATGACAAAATCACATTCTTCAACATATTGAGGAATATTATTGTCAGAGCCTATTACCTTATGACCAGGAAGAACCTCCTTTCCAACTTCATCTGGCATATCAAGGATTCCCTTGATTTCATAGCCTGCACTTTCAGTGATTTCAATCACAGATTTGCAATGACCTCCGCCACCGATAAGAATTAATGGACGTTTCATTGCTTACATCCTCTTTTAGTCATTATTGCTCTAATTTTCTCATTAAAAACTTTGTCTTCTCCAAGCAAAAGTTCGACAAGTTCATAAACCTTTGTACAAGGATTATGTGAATGATAATCTTGCGCATCGAAAGACTCACTTTGTTCTTTAGCCCAACGAATAGCTCGTTGTTCATTACAGCCACAACCAAGCAAAATTGATCGCATTTCCGGATCATTTTTTTTATAAACGAAAGTAGACTTTTTACCTGCTTTTAATTTCTGTTTTTCTTGAACTAAGGTTGTTATCTTATGCGCATATTCCTTACGAGACATTGGCGTTATTCTGTTTTCAAAATGATAAATATACCACAATTCAAAAGCCTCATTACTTCAAGCACAACGTATGTCATTTGAATCTGCCATATGTATAGCATTATCAAAATCAGCAGCAGCAAAACTGTCTCTATCAAACACAGCCCAAGTAACATCGTATGGCTTTTTATCACAAACAGCTTTATCACGCAATTCTATCGCCTTTTGAACAACTTGAATAGTATTAATACCACCACCCGCACTAGTTATCTCAAAAACCAAACCGCCACTATTTTCCATCATATGAAACGATTTAAAATAATTTGGTTCTGTTTTTAATCCTTCACAAACTATGAGCACTCGACACTTTACTTTATGCGCATTTGTTTGATCTTCATTTTGATTGAAAACAGAAAGATATTTCATTTCTGTTATATTCTTTTTCTTCGCCATATCACATATTTCTACAAATATGGTATTGCACCATAACGCCCCTGAATGTAATTATGTTCCATCAATTCAGTCTCTTCCATCCTGCTTCCATCCAAGTACCTAATATCATTCAAGCAATAAAGATCAGAACGTTCTTGTTGGTCTTTTTCTGTAAACCAAACTTCATTACTATTCAAAAGATTAGATGAAAGAAGATTTGTATCATGAGTGGTAAAAATCAATTGAGCCCCCTTGGAATTTGTAGATTCATCGGTAAACAATCTAACTAATTCTCGAGATAAGAGAGGATGCATTTTTGCATCAAGTTCGTCAACAAACAGAATTTTCCCTTCTAATAAAGTATCAAAGATTGGACCTGAAATCTCAAACAGTTTTTTGGTACCTTCAGACTCCATCTTATCAAAAGGAAAAGATCGATTTTCTAAAACTTTTCCTTCAGAATCATAACATCCGTGAACAGAAAATATAGAAACACTTTTTTTCCCTGTTAAATTAGAGACAAGTAAATTCTTTAATTCTTCAGGCATATCATGAGGAAGAGATTTAGCGTCAAAGTCTTGTGTGCGTGTTGTTAAATCAGAAAAACCTAATTGCACTCTATTAAAGAAGTTCTTCATCAACGATGCAACGGTCTTTTCCTCCTTAAGCATTCGAGCAGAAAACGTCAGATAATCATCAGTTTCTAGTCCAGAAAGGATATTGATAGACTTAGAGAAAAAACTAATAATCTTTTTAGACAAAGAGCCACCTAACTGAGCAACAAGAGATAAGAAAAGACGATTATCATTTGTTCTCTCTTCCATATCTACTCCTTCTGGAAAATCCTTCTCACTTACACCAATATCTTCTTGATCACGAATAAAAAGAGGGATTTCTAAACTGTTAGGATTAATGCAATATAGCCATTCTTGCACTATCCTTTTAGAATCGTTCGAAAAACCATATCTATAATGTTTGTCTGACAAAACAAATTCTAATTCATAAAGCGTCGGCTCATTTTTCTTATCACTTAACAAAAAAGGTTCATATTCTAAATCTTCACCATCATTAACCTTAACAGAATTCAGAATGATATATCTCATCCTTGCTAAGGCATTAACCAAATTACTTTTTCCACTAGAATTAGCACCATACAAAGCACAAACCCTCAAAAAAGGCAGCGATGTGCTATTCTCGTTTAATGGCGCATGGCTTAAAACTAGAGATTTCCGCTCAGCAAAAGAACGGAAATTTTCTATTGTAAATCTTAATAAAGCATTCATTTTTATAAATCTCCGTAACGAACAGAACTTGGAATATTCACTACTCTATCAGCAAACCATATAGTATTCTCCAATCCATCGTTCTCACAATTTTCAAACATCGGCAGACGATTCATCAATTCCCAGATAGGACGAGTCATCACACCATTATCATTGGTCTGAGTGAGGAAGTCAATCTGAGCCTCCTTGTCCTTCAAAATAACGGCGTTGAGCCAATAGTTAGAGACTGTATCTGGAGAATCTACGAAAAACTCGATATCTGGTACATTCTTGAAGAACTCCTCATATTCGGCTGCAACCTTACGCTTGCTGGCTACATACTTATCAAGATTCTCCAACTGGGCACAACCCATTGCCGCATTGATATTAGGCATACGATAATTGTAACCGATATGGTCATGACGGAACTCCAAACGGTGTGGTATTTTGGCTTGTGTGGTGATATGCTTTGCGTATGCACCCAACTCCTCATCATTGAAGAGCATCATACCGCCACCACCAGTAGTAATGGTCTTGTTACCATTGAAGCTAATCGCACCAATTTTACCAAAAGTACCAGTGTGCTGTCCCTTGAAAGTTGAGCCGATACTCTCGGCTGCATCCTCTACAAGTTCAATATGCCACTCCTTACAGATAGCAGCAATCTCATCAATGCGAACAGGATGACCGAAGGTGTGCATAGGCACACATGCCTTGACACGACGACCTGTATTTTTGTTAAAACAGGAGAAAGTCGAAGAGTCTAAATGACTAAAAGAGAAACAGTCCTCTTTGTCCCGTTTGACCTTTTTGACTTCTTTTACTTCAGCGTTAGCATGTAGCCATGCCCTCAGGGAGTCGGGAGAGAGTCCCATGGTAGAACGGTCTACATCAATAAACACGGCATGGGCACCAATATAGCTTAGAGCATTACATGTAGCAATAAAAGTAAGAGCTTGGGTAAGCACCTCATCATCTTGCTTAACACCAACAAGAAGCAAACTCATGTGTAAAGCGTTAGTACCGCTTACACAGACAACTGCTTTCTTCGCACCTGTGTATTTTGCCATATCCTCCTCAAAGCGATCCACAAACTTACCGACAGATGAAACGAAGGTAGTGTCAATACACTCGTTGAGATATTCCTTTTCATTACCTGCAAAAACAGGAACGGCCAATGGAGTAAAGTCCTGATTGCCATATATCGACTTGATAAAGTCAATTGTTTTACTATAATCTGCCATCTTTTTATTTTTATAGTCTAAAGGGCTGAGAGGCTGAAAGTCTGAAAGCCCAAGGGTCTGAGAGTCAATAGGTCTGAGAGTCAAAATGAGCAAAGAAGCGAAGACTCTGAATATAAAAAAAGGTTATTTGTTTGGGGAGTTTTTCTTTGATAAAGTATCTGCTAATTTTACAATACCTGAAGTTATTTTTCTTACTTGTATTTGAAGAGATTCTCTATCTCTGTTACGGTGCAAAAACCGAGGTCTTCGCATAAATACAACATCGAACGAACTTCGCCACAACTACCTCTTGCAATATTCAAGAACTATAAAAACTTAGCATCTGTTCCAGATTCATGTCCCTAGGCAATGTTATTCATTATAGAAACCGCTGCTCGTTGAATCTGATCTTTGAATCCGTAGTCTTTACATTTATCCATCATTTTATAAATAGACCCAATTAAGACTCTCGACTCCTTCCAAATGTACAAGTTTTCAAAGTTTCGTTCCATTCTCTATGCCTCCTTAACTTCTACCCCTTTGACTTTTACTCTCTTTATCTCTTCAACTTTTAACCTTTTCAACATTTAGTCTATCTGTCTTTTTTCCTCTCTTCGACTTTTTGTCTCTCAATAACTACATCTTGGAATCCAGGTTCTTACCTTTTTCTTCATGCTCGAAGTTCGGGATGAAGCGCTTTATTGCTTCTACCACTTCTGCTTTAGTAAAGTTTTCTTCGGCAAAGATACCCTCCAACTCATCGAAGAACTGATTAATCTCTAACATCGGATGACGGGGTGTCTCCTCTACTACACCAAGTGCAGAGAATCGAGTCATATTTATCTTCTCACCAGGAACGTAGAATTCCTCGTAAGCCTTTTCTCCTGTGGTATCACTCTTGAAATAAACTACAGGATAGTTGTCACTTTCATAATCCATTTCGGCTGCATACTTCTTTGCCTCTGGGTCATTCTGACACTCCACTTTCTTAAATCCCTCAGCCTTTATAAAGTCATCGCAGATAGATGAGAAAGTAAGCATCTGTTCTTCACCCAACTTAGGGAAGAACACTTCACCACCATTACCAAGGATACAAGCCAACATACAAATCTGACCAGACTCCTCAAGAGATACAAAATAGCGCTTCACATCAGATGGTGCTGCCAATGGCTGCTTCTTCTGCAAGCGATGAATCCAGCCATCTGGTAAAGAACCATTAGAGAAAGCTACATTAGCAAATCGAGCAGTGGTTACCTTGAAATGCTCATTATAAGCCATTACCAAATCTTCCATGATTCGCTTGCTGGCTCCCATAATATTAACTGGGTTAGCAGCCTTATCTGTAGAAACACAGAAGAAATGTTTGGGAGGATATACGCAAAGTAAATCCATTAACTTTTTGGCATTGAGGTCATTGTTCTCAATAAGTGCTTGTACACTGTATTTATCTTTTTCTGAACGCACATGTTTGTGTGCAGAGAAGTTTGCTACAATGTCAAAGCCTTTCTCCTCACGGAAAATACGTTCGAAAATTGGATCTGCAAAGTTGAGAGTATAGCAACAGAACTCATCAGGCACATAAAGTCCTTCTGTACTGCGCACATCACGAACCAACTCTGCCAATCCGTTCTCATTCAAGTCAACAACTACGACACTCTTTGGCTCAAAGCGCAGTACAGCCTTGATGAATGAAGAACCGATAGAGCCGGCTCCACCAATTACACACACTTTCTTATCTTTAATTTCGGCTGAAAGCTTCTCCTTGTTTGACTCGATATCTTGAGCAAACATACTTGTTTCACGCTTGGTCACATACCGACCAATGAATTTATTGAGATTAAACATCGTTATATGTTTATGTCGTTATTATATTTCTGTTGAGGAAACTATTGTTAGTACTCAATTTAGGGCATAGCCCTTTGTATAGGCACTTTTGCAAGTGCCTATATATTGTATTTCTAATGAGAATGTTTGATTTCCCTCAAAAAATTCACAATCTTTAGAACAATGTTTTCTCGATTGATTCCTTCTTTTTCAAACAAGGTTCTTTCAATGAAAACATACTTGAATGTTTTATTATTATATGTAGTATCTGCTTTGGGCATACCTAATTCAGTATAATCAACAATCAAATCATCTCCATACATTAAATAAACTTGACCTTGTTTTACACTTTTCATTGATGGCGTACTTTCAAGTGTAAACACTTTCACATTATACTCATTGCGCAAAAAGTCCTCAATCTTGTCATACACCTCTCCAACATCTTTCAATAAAAAGTCACTCAAATCATCGCCCAACATGGCAATAAGCTCTGAATATGTTTTCCATAATGGAACATATTCATACGAGCGTGAAAACCATTCATTAAAATGAGGTATAGTCTCATAGTGACTCTTCATCAGATGGATTATATCATCATCTGATAACATATAAACAGAAACGCCATCACAAACTTGAACTTTTTCAAAGAAAGAGCGATAATTAAACAACTGCTCTTTCTTGACTTCTTTGCCTAAACTCTTCACTAATTCTTGAACAGCATCCTTGAAAATTTTCTGCTCATATACAACCTGATGATGTTTAAATACCCAATTACTTTGGAAATTCTTGTTGTCAATCATACTCTGTATGTCATACAAAGCATTTTTCAAATAAACAATTCTATATTTCCCATCTTGATCCCTGTACAATTTTACAGACTTAATAATCCTCTCAACATCAACTGAATTGTTCTGATAACCAGAAGACCATTTGTCCCTACATATATAGTCAAGTTTATCGGCATCAATAACATCTCCATGTAATAGGGAGATAAAACAGTTTTCTAATGATTTTGAATCATCAATATATTGAAAACCCATTATCATTCTTCCAATCAATGCAGGATCGCCTTTTAATGACTGTATAGCATCCTTATATGTAGTGACACATAGAAGAGCAGACATAATTTCATGTTGTTTTACATCCGTTTGAGTTACATCAAGTTTTTGGAGTGGTTGGTCTTTTATCCCACCTGCTACAAGATCTGACTTATACACGTCAAACAAATCGGACGTGCTACCAAAACAACTCTCCAAGGTATGAGAAAACGGAGAGTGACCAACATCGTGAAGCAGACATGCTATAAGAAATGACTGCTTCAGACTTTCATCCAATTCTACACCGTCAGACTTGATTGTATCCAAAAGCCTTTCTCCAATATGAAACACACCAATGGAATGAACGAAACGGTCATGACGAGCACATGGATATAACGAACGGGAAGATAACTGCTCAATTCTACGCAAACGTTGGAAATTGGCTGTATCTACAAACTTGTCACAATACCCATTGGGTACAGAAATATATCCATGTACAGTATCAAGGAAGATTTTATAACCTTTCATTGCTTTATATATTCTCTTATAACTTCTGATACAATGGTACGGGTTGAGGAATCTACACGGTAATACTCTCTGATAAACTCATTACGAATAGTCTCATCAGGGGATATCAAATTACTGTTGTCATCAACGTCTATTTCTAAAAGTTCGTTTACGCGACATATTGCCTTATGAGTGAATACTGTTGTAATAAAGTCATCTTTTTCATTTACTATCTTCATTACTTCTCTCACGTCATTCATATCGATACTTAATTGGTAAGACATTATATCACAGAAAGATCCTATAATGTCTTTTATTTCAATTGTTTTATACATTCTTATGTCTTTTTGTCTTCAAGTACTCAAATTAATTATTTAGCTACACAAGGTGCTTTGGTGATTCATTGGTGTTCTGTAATTTTGACTTTTCTTGCTCTTTAATTCTTTCAGCAAACTCTTGAATTTTATTGCATATCCACATATTAGCAGTTGTATCATCTTGATAATCAGCTTCTGCAAACATATCAATTCGATCGTCTTGACGTAGTTTTTCCACTTGCTTAAAGGCAGACTTGCTTCCATGAGGATATATTGCAAAAGTTGCTCCCCCACGTCCTTTTATGACAGAAAAAGCAGGGACATCACTTGGTCCATCGGCTATGTAAATCATATTCTTGAAGTCAACTCTTCGCTGGTCTAAATTCATTTTCACATTTACATCAACCTTATGGTCGTCATGAGCACCTTTGTTTATCTCAAAAATTGCCTTTGTCTTACTTGTATTGTCTATTGTATAAGCTATTTCGCTTATATATGGATTGTTCACATCATCACGATTCTCAATAAGTTCACATCCCCATATCCCGGAGACATAATCCTTGAGAGCCGAACCTTTAATAACTTGGGCAAAACCGGTACTTACAATATAATGTTCTACTTTAATATTATACTCACCACAGAGCGTATCGTCATCCAAAAGATGTTTTGTCTTTTCAAAAATTTCCGGTACACCAGGATAGAATTTCAGTTTCTCACCATAACTAAACAACTTCTTATTGTCCAACCCTGCAAAACGACCTCCTGGTTTTGCATCATTAATAAACTGATTCAGATATATGAGGTCTCTATTCACCTTGACACCTTGCTCTTCCATATATTTCTCGGGAAGGGCATTGACTTCTTTCCAGAATTCAGTGGCATCAACATGGTATTCCTCAAATATAGGATTTTGCATATATCCATCAACAAGGGTTTTGTCAAAATCCCAAATAACAGCAATTACATTCTTCATGGTTCTTTTAGTTAGTTTTTTATGTTCTTGTTAGTGCTCTATTTAGGGAAGGTCGTAAATTAATCAAAACAAACCTAACGATTTGATTGCCAATGTTATATTTTTTTGTATCTTTGCATAGGACAACAAAAAATTCCCCAAACTGGCTGGCGACTGCAGTTATTCTGGCAATGCCAACCGTTCTTTCTGCAGTGAACAAAACATAGCGACTTCATTCTCGCAGAAAGGCGAGAAGCGAGAAACCACATCCTCTGTCAGCTCGGTCAAGAAAGAACTTGCCCGTGTACGAGCCACGGCAATGGAAGGGTCCTTTGGAACGCAGAAGGAACATTACGGACTCAAGCGGATAAACGGCCGGATCAAGAAGACGGAAATCTTGATCATCTTCTTCGGCATCCACACGGCTAATGCAGTACAACTGGCAAGGAGAATTGCGAAGGCGGAATTCCATCAGGCTGCATAACCACGTATAGCATTATCCTCCATACAAGGGACAACTATGCCCTGACAAGACAAAAAACTACTCAAATTACGATAAAACTCCGAAAAAAAGCATACGATGGCAGCCTCAGAAGGCATATCCTCGTCTATAGATATTGAATTCTTAAAGTTAAACGACAATCCCTACTTAAAAGGGTCACGATTTCCATATCATCAATCTCCCATTGATGATTGATAAGACTCGGACTAAAACTATTGTAATAGCCTTGGTTGTTATATGTTCCGGATACAAAATTTTTCATGGGATGTCTGACTGTTCAATTTTTCTTATTTAAGTTTTTGTCCAAAATCTTTATTAAGAAATCCCCTTGTTTAAATTTTTGTCCAAAATCTTTATTAAGAAATTCTCTTAATTTAAGTTTTGATACAATGTCTTATAAAACTCCATCCTTTTCTTGTGATTTCCCGAACATGAACTGCTCAAGTTTACACAAGTCTGTCTTTTCCCCGAGGTTTCTTGTCTCCATATTATCTATCGCACTGTCTTTCCCCGCTTTTTTCAAAGTCTTTATTTAAAGTTTCCGATTCCCCATAAACTCCTATGATTGCTTTCAACCTGCTCTACATGGATTATTTCGTAAACGTCTCCGAGTTGACTTCCTCCTTCATCTCGTCGATTACTTTCAACAGGTATTGTCCGTACTGGTTCTTCAGCATCGGCTGCGCCAACTCGCGCATTTTTTCTTCTGTAATCCAGCCGTTGCGGTAGGCGATGCCTTCCAGACATGCTATCTTCAAGCCCTGGCGCTTCTCTATAACCTCGACAAATGTCGATGCCTCCGAGAGACTGTCGTGCGTGCCGGTGTCAAGCCAGGCGAAACCGCGGCCGAAGACCTGCACCTTCAGCTCTCCGTCTTTCAAGAACTCCTGGTTTACCGTGGTAATCTCAAGCTCGCCTCTTGCGGACGGCTTTATATTCTTTGCGACTTCAACCACTTTGTTAGGATAAAAATACAATCCCACCACGGCGTAGTTGCTCTTCGGATTCTTTGGCTTCTCTTCTATACTCAAGCAGTTGCCTTGTTTGTCGAACTCAGCCACACCGTATCTTTCAGGGTCGGACACCCAATAGCCGAAAACCGTGGCTTTTTTATTCTCCTCGGCATCACGGACTGCGTTTCTCAACATTCTTGTCAAGCCGCTTCCGTGGAAGATATTGTCGCCTAACACCAGGCATACGCTGTCGTCGCCTATAAAATTCTCTCCTATTATAAAAGCCTGCGCCAATCCGTCAGGCGAGGGCTGCTCGGCATACTCGAAATGAACTCCATAGTCGCTGCCGTCTCCGAGAAGACGCCTGAACCCCGGCAAATCCTGAGGTGTGGAGATAATCAAAATATCCCTGATGCCCGCCAACATCAAGACGCTGATAGGATAATACACCATCGGCTTGTCGTAAATCGGAAGCAACTGCTTGCTCACCCCCTTGGTAATCGGATATAATCTTGTGCCGGAACCACCGGCGAGTACGATACCTTTCATAATTATTTGTTTTTATAATGTTATACCTTGATATAATTAACGCATTGCCGCCTTTGTGTCCAACAGCTTTTGCACCGGTTTCATATATTTCACAAACTCATCATACTTCATATCCTTAAGATATATCATTCCGTACGCTCGTTTGAGCATCGGGTCGTTGCCTCGATAGAAATAGCCTTCGCCCAACAGGTTGCACACATCGTCGAACTGCTCCACCCAAACCTTTTGTGCCAACTCGCTAAACGGGCCGTCGTGCTCATAACTTGGGAACTCGGCTCCGCGCTGACTGAGGTAGCAGGTGTCGAACATATTGCGAATAACGGCAAAACTGTTTAGCGACACCGGTATCATGGTGTTTACCTCGCTCATCAGCCAACGCGACCAGACATTACGATAGCCCCACACGTGAAGGTCAATATCAGGGTGTGCGGCGTGATATTGCTCTAATGCGGCGCCGATGGCGATAAGGGTCTTGAAATGCGTGTCGGGACCGCTGCCCTCCGGGTCGAGAGCCAGGGAAACTATGGTGGGTTTCACCCGCTCCAAAAGATTTACGATGGGCTTCACATCATTATCCATGTCGGGATAGTGGGGAAATATATCGTCGCTATAAAACGGCAGGCGCAGATGACTCACGCGGTCGCTGCCGATGCCGAAATGCGCCCACACCAACTCGGCTTCCATCTCGCGCAGCCAGCCTTTGGCTGTATGGAATGTCTCCGGCTCGCGACGACCCAGTTCAAGGGTCTCCAAACATTGAACCTCGCCCTCGACAAACGCCCTCAGCTCTTGCAACGACTCGAAGTCTCTCTCTGACATCCATTTGCGAGCCATACGACGGGCCACAGCATAGTGCTGTATGGATTCTTTGAGGCTGGCGATGCCGCGTAAATAATGCGTCAGGTCTTCTTGATATGTTGTCGTAAACACAGATGCCAGGCTTTCCTGCCGGAGAGCGGCTTCGCTCGGCTCGATGCGGCGAAGCAAATTGCGATATACACTCAACAGGTACTCACTCGTGACCGAGGTGTAGCCATTGGTACAATAGGCGAAATGGTTTTGAATGCTCTTTGAACGAACTAAATGGTGCAGATACGGGAAATACGCCAACTCGACATCGTCGTGATGGGGCGAGGTGTGCAGGATAACAGCATCTTGCGGCATCCGCAGGCCCTTGTCTATTTTGCCTTTCACCGCATCGACAGACAAGGTGTGCAGGCTGTTCTTCACCGAAGGCAGCTCCACCGCCGAGGCACGCGTGATGAAGAACCGCGCATTGGGCAAACTTTGCAAACAGGTCGCCGGATAGTGTTGTGTGGGCAAACTGTTTACCGAGCCTGCCACCACTTTGGCCTTCGACTGACCGGCGGCAATGATGACCGCCACGCAATCAGGATTGAAAGTGATGGTTTCCAAACCCATAGTCACTACAGCCTTTTTCCTCACTGCGGTGATACCACCCAAGTCGCCCGCCGCGGCTGCCTGGCTCTCATAGTTGAGGGTGGTCAGGCGCGTATGCGAGAACGGGCTGCTGCCACGCACATTGAACGCTATGTGTCCGTCAGGACCAATGCCGCCCAGGAAAAACCCTATGCCGCCCAAAGAGCGTATCTTGCTTTCATAACGCATGCACCACTCGTCGAACATACGAATGGCACATTGCTTCAACTCCTCTTGTTTGTTCAGCGCCATGCGAGTGCGCAACGACAAATCCACCTTCCCGTCAGTGAATATCTCACCCATGTTTTTAGCGCCGTCTAACAACTGCTGCTCCCACTCGTTGAGATACCAGGTGTTTATAAGGTGTGTCTTCTGCTGGTCGAAACCCAAGACGTCAATGTAATATTTCTTCACAAAGTAGCGGAACGAGCGCTCGTGTTCCGGATTGATGGGGAAAAACTCGTCTAACTGAAAGAAATGCAGAGAGCTGAAGTCGGGTTTCTGAATGCCTAACTTGCCTATCAGCCCGGTCTGGCTCTCGCGTTCCCAGTTGTCGCGATAATACTCCAGCCACTTGATGAAGAACTCGGGGGTCTTGCCGGTAGGCAATGCCACCACCCCTCCGGGGTTGAGCGACACCCACTCGATGAAACGCAAGGCCGTGAGCTGCCCGAGAACGATGTAGTTGTCGGTCACCAAAGTCGTGGTGCGGCAACAACGCTCGTTTTCAGCGAACAACGAATCGAATCCTTTGAAATACTCCTCTACCTTGCTCTCTGTGTTATATTGAATCTTCATCAATTTCTTTAATTATCTTCAATAAAAAAAAACAATGGTTTGTCAACAAATTCCATGATGGGTCAGACTACAGTCTTCCGTCAACAATTTCTCTCGGCAAGAAGCCTTTTACATCGTAAATCACACCGCCGGGCTTCACCAACGAGCGAATGTCGAGCTCCGCGAACTCTCTGTGTGCCACGGCTAATATGACTGCATCGTAGAGTCGGGTGTTTGAAGCCGGGAGATGGGGGTTTGTCTTTATTCCATACTCTTTCTCGACCTTCTCGGCATCGGCCCATGGGTCGAAAACAGTGATGTTGTTTGTGTATTCTCTTAAAGTGTGATAGATGTCAACGACTTTCGTATTGCGGATATCCGGGCAATTTTCCTTGAAGGTGACACCTAAAATCAGCACCTGGGCGTCTTTCACCATCACGCCTTTCTTGTTCATGCATTTGACGGTCTGATTTGCCACGTAAGCCCCCATGCCGTCGTTAAGGCGGCGTGCGTTGCTCATCACACGTGGAAACACTCCGTAAACCTGCGCTTTCTGGATTAGATAATACGGATCGACAGAGATGCAATGGCCACCGACGAGACCGGGGCTCAATTTGATGAAGTTCCACTTCGACGAGGCGGCTTCTATGACATCGTGAGTGTCGATGTCCATCGCGTTGAAAATCTTCGCCAGCTCGTTCATGAAGGCGATGTTCACATCGCGCTGCGTGTTCTCGATAATCTTGCTCGCCTCCGCCACCTTGATGCTCGGGGCCTTGTGCGTGCCGCCGACTATCACGCTGCTGTATATGTTGTCAACCAATTCGGCAATCTCCGGTGTCGAGCCGGACGTGACCTTCTTGATTTTCTCCACCGTATGCGTCTTGTCGCCTGGATTGATGCGCTCCGGACTATATCCCGCGAAGAAATCCATGTTGAACTTCAGACCCGAGACACGCTCCACCACGGGAATGCACTCTTCTTCGGTGACTCCCGGATATACCGTGCTTTCGTAAACGACCACATCGCCCTTCGAGATGACTTTGCCAACTGTCTCGGAAGCGTTCCTCAACGGCTTAAGGTCGGGACGGTTGTTGTCATCGACGGGCGTGGGGACAGCGACTATATAGAGGTTGCACTGCTTGATATCGTCGAGATTTGTCGTGCAGCGGAAGCCGTGGTTCTTTATCGCCTGCTGAAGCAGGACGTCCTCAACCTCAAGTGTCGAGTCATGCCCCTCCATCAAGGCATCGACACGCGACTGGTCCATGTCGAAACCAATCGTTTTATATTTTGTCGAGAACAGCCTCGCCAAAGGCAATCCTACATAACCCAAGCCTATGACACAGATTTCGATGTCGCTCATTTAATCTCTCTTAAAAATGTCTCTCGTATAAACTTTGTCCTTCACGTCATCAAGGCAGCTGTCATATCTGTTTGCGATGATGGCTTGCGACAACTCCTTGAACTTCTTCAAGTCGTTGACAACCAACGAGCCGAAGAAGGTGCCGCCGTCTTCCAATGTCGGCTCATAGATAATCACTTTCGCGCCTTTGGCTTTCACGCGCTTCATCACGCCTTGTATGGCGCTCTGACGGAAGTTGTCGCTATTGCTCTTCATGGTGAGACGATATACCCCGATGACAGGAACCTGTTGCTCGGAGCCATAAACATTATTTTCCGTGTAGGCGTAATAGCCAGCCATTTTAAGCACCTGGTCGGCGATAAAATCCTTACGGGTTCTGTTGCTTTCCACAATGGCGCTCATCATATTCTGAGGCACGTCCTCATAATTGGCAAGAAGCTGCTTGGTATCTTTTGGCAAGCAATAACCGCCGTAGCCGAAAGAAGGGTTGTTGTAATGCGTCCCGATACGGGGGTCGAGACCGACACCCTCAATAATCGCTTGTGTATCAAGGCCCTTTATCTCGGCGTATGTGTCAAGCTCGTTGAAGTAAGAAACACGCAAGGCAAGGTAAGTGTTGGCGAAGAGTTTCACCGCCTCGGCCTCCTTCATTCCCATGAACAACACCGGAACGTCTTCCTTGACGGCACCTTCCTGAAGAAGCCTTGCGAAAACATGCGCCTTTTCCTCAAGATTGACGCTCGCCATCTTCCTTACAATCTCGTTTTCCTCGTCAAAACCTTCAATATCTTTAGGATAACCGACAATAATTCTTGAAGGATACAGATTATCGTACAACGCCTTGCTTTCCCTGAGGAACTCCGGAGAAAACAGCAAGTTGAGCTTCTTCACGCCTTTGGCGGCGTATTTCAAATACAATCCGCGGGTGTAACCCACCGGAATTGTCGATTTGATAACCATCACAGCGTCCGGATTCACCTTCAGAACAAGGTCTATCACCTCTTCGACACGACTTGTATCAAAGAAGTTCTTTTGAGAATCATAGTTGGTGGGAGCCGCTATCACGACAAACTCGGCGTTTTTATATGCGGCTTCGCCATCTAAAGTGGCGGTAAGGTCAAGATTTTTCTCCAATAGATATTTCTCGATATATTCGTCTTGAACAGGAGACTTCTTGTTGTTGATGAGACTAACCTTTTCCGGAATCACGTCAACGGCTGTGACATGATTGTGCTGCGCCAACAAAGTCGCTACTGAAAGACCTACATAACCGGTACCTGCAACGGAAATGTTCATGATTTTTAGATTATTAAGATTAATAGATTGTCGGATTGATGCTTTGAGTTTTTATTTTCGGAGACAGTTAAGCATTTTCGCTATCGAATAGATTCTTGGTCTCCGTCTCTTTTCCTTCGAGTTTCTCCACATCCGAAACTTTCAGTGCCACTGTCGCAAACGCGGCGACGCCCTCGATTTTTACGACGACGCGTTTTTCGTGACGGTTCGGCATTTCTACATAGACTCCCTCGACACCCTCGAACATACCCGTCAGCACGCGCACCCTGTCGCCTTTGCGCAAGTCTATATCAGCATCCACAGGCTTGGAACCCCTGGTGCGGACAACTTTCATGAAGTCGGCCATCTGCTTGTCGGGTACGTATTGCGCCTCATTCAAACCATTTTCGAGACTCTTCGACATCACGAAACGAAGATAATTCATCTTGCCGTGCTTTATTTTGTAAATGTTGCTGTACCTGTCGTGGACAAATATATAATTGTGAATCAACGGTTCCGTTCTCCAGCCTATCGCAAGACCCTGATTATTGTGGATTTTTTTTCTTACTGTGGGAACGAAGTGCTCTACGCCAAGCTTTTCAAATTGTTTCGCAGCCGCCATCTCACGCTGATAAGTAACGCGCAAAACATACCAAGAGACTTCGTCTTTTTTTAATTTCTTTTCTAATTCTTTTTCTAATTCTTTTTTTTTAATTCTTCCATCCATCTTTTAGGGCGCAACCATTTAACAAGGTATACCTCGGGGACATCGAAATCACCTATGTTATTGTGTTTCAATTATTTATAAAAAACGCTGGGATTTCCACTTCATTCAGCCTCGATTTAAAAACTCACAATTAAATGGAAATTTATCGAGTGCAAAAATAAGTATAAAACAAATATCTCCGACAAAAAAATCGCAAAAATTGAGACAACAGTGTTTTTCCAGGACAGACACAAAAAAATCACCCGTGACAAAAAACGCTTGAAACTTCCGTTCATTATCAAAAAAGCAGTATCTTTGCGGGAAAAATCATGACAATGACAATTCGTAATGCCACTCCTTCCGACGCTCCTTTTCTGGCCAAATGTCTGATGGCCGGGCTGCACATCTATGATTTCGAAAAAGAGATTCCCGAGAGCAAGGACGTTTTCCGGCGGTTCACCGAATGCGCGCAGAGCGACAACTTGCTTTACACATACCGCAACAGCCGTGTTGCGGAGGTTGACGGTCAATTGGCGGGGGCGCTTTTAAGCTATCCAGGCGAGATTTATAAAGAGCTACGACAGCGCACCTTCACCGAGCCGTGGCCTGATTTTGCGAATGTTGATGGCATTTTCGAGCAAGAGACCGGTCCGGGGGAGTTTTACCTCGACACTCTGGCTGTGCTGCCGTCGCAACGAGGACAAGGCATCGGGCGAGCCCTGATACATGATGCAATAGAACGCGGCATCAGCCTGGGATACGACAAAATCACCTTGCTTGTCGATCCGGGAATGCCGCATCTTATCCGCCTGTACTCCTCGGTCGGCTTCACACTTGCAGACCGCTGCCACGCCTTTGGAGTTGACTTCCAGAGAATGGTGTACTCGCACATCAACAAGGCTTCGGCGTCTCCCGGGAAATGCCAGTAAACCCGCTTGAACCGCAAAGTCATCACCCCCCCCGGCGGGCTGTTCTCGTCGAACATGTATTTCCCCGCCCCGGCTTCTTTCCACCCGTAACATCAGGGTTCTTCAGGACACACTCCTCGTGTCACTGTTTTTTTGTTTTGAGGTAATCAATGCCGATGTCTCGTCAAAAGCCAGTTTGTCCAATTCGACAATGTCAAGCGTTTTTCTCAACGAATCTATTTCCGCCAGACGCACTGTGAGCCGTCCCGGGTTGTCCGGATCCGACACTATTGTTTTTTGGTCGATGAGACGCGATGCCAGGTATTTATACAACCGGTCGATTGCGCCGTTGTCAACCGTCAAATCCAGCACAACGTCGTTATTTGCGATTTCCACAATTCTCGCTTTTACACTTTGTGTTTGAGCCCCAAGCTTTTTCACAACAATAGTGGCAAATTTGGCGACGCCTCCTTTTTTCTCCACAAACTCATTGATGTCGTGTATTATAACTTTGACGGTGTCGTGGGACACAAACTCGAATCCGATGCTTTTGCCTCATGTCTTCGACAGGAGTCCGGATAATTCTTGAAATGATACTGATAGATTCATAATTGAATTGACTTATTTGTTGTTCATATTTTTCCAAATTCCTTTATACAAATGTTTAAATGCGAGCAATGGCAAAGTATGATTACTGCTGCATTTTGGGCATTTGACGGGCACTGACAACGCTGTTGCCATATATTCAACGTCAACACCAACAAACACTTTATGGCAGTTGGTGCAGCGGAAAATGGTTTTGCCTCTGATCATAATGTTTATTACTAATTATTAAACGTTTTAAGTTTTATTTCCTCGTCGCTGCAAAGTTTATATACCCTGTTGCGGATGAAGTCTTCGAGGCTCTGGACGTTCTTTTTGTTTACGCCGCCGTTAATGAAGTTAAGAAATATGCGAGATTTCGATTCAATGCGAACCTCCGTTTCCTGAGTGCCTGTGGCGACAACATGAATGGTTATGTTTTCACCGAATGGAAACAGGCTCATCCCATGCCTCGCCGTGACGGTGAAATTGTCATCGTTGCATACTATCTTCTTGAATTGGCCGCATGATTGAACGGCATTTTTCGTGGCGGTATAGACGCGACGGGCGGGTTGGTCGAACTGGAGTGTTGATTTTCTCATGATGCCGCTTTTATCTCTTTTCCATCATCTGCGGATTCTTGTCGCCACGAGTAATTGTAACGGCACTATCGGCTGCAATAACAGCAGCACGCTTGTTGAGGATTCCTACAAGAGCGGTCATGTTTTAGGTGTAGGGTTAGTGTTAGCAACATTATTATTGTTATTACCTCTTGTCAAAATGCTTATTAACAATAGTATTGGAATCAAAATAGCTATTATGATTATTGCATTTACAGCAGTTAACATTACGTAGCATTTATTGATAAGTTTTATAGCATCTGCTCTCTCTTTTTCAGTAGAATTGGGATTATCAATAACTTTTTCCGCTACAGAACAAGCCTTTTGAAACGCTTTTTCATGTTTATCAACAATAAACTCTGATGTTGTTTTTAAGATTCTTAAACTATCAATGATAATTTTTAAAACACCAGAATCGTTTGCAAAAGCATTTGTAATTGTTTCAAATTGTCGATTTTTGTAGTCCTTGTTTTGCACGTGTTTCTTGATGATTTCAATTTGTTCTTGCCTGGATTTACCATCAAGTTCCTTAATAACTTTGCTTTCTTTGACATTTTTTGACATAATATATTATTTAAAGTTACTATAATAATTATAAACACCGCAAACTGACTCATCAGACTTTAAATACCTCGTCTTGAATCGTATCATAAATTACTTTATACATAGAACACACATATTCTGGCATCTCAAACTTAAAGTCGTGTGCTGTGTTTTCCAAATCGGCTTGTGCCATACAAATTGAGCAAAGATTTCTGATGTCGCATTTTACACATTTGGGGAAATCTTTCAACACAACATCTCGTACCTTTTGCAAATTTTCGGAATAGTTCCAAATATGAGACAATGATTCTTGTTTGAGATTTCCAACCGTCAAATCCCAACCTGGACATGGATGAACAAACAAATTTGTATCAACGTATAATCCATTTGTTCCTGCATTACATAGATGGGTGATTTCCGATTTTGGTGTTCTTGACAACTCTTTGCTTACATCGTCTTTATAACCCTCCATATACTTTAATCTCAATTTACAGAGATTTTTATAAGTTGTAAGATCGCAAATTCTATGTGATAAATTATTATTATTTCTATCTTCTTTTGCAATTATTGTCCAGTCGCACCGCAAGTCAAAACCATTATGTTTTGCGTATTTATATAATCCATCAATACTGTTTTTGTTGATTTCCATTGCTTGTGTGGCAATCGTCACAGGAATACCTGCTGATTTTAATCTCTCTATATTTTTTAAAGTCCTATTTAGAGAACCGGGTATTGTTGTGATTTTATCGTGAACATTTGGATCAAGCGCGAACAAAGACACTTGAACCTGAGACAATGTTCCTGTTTTCAAAATTTTAATTATATCATCATCTAATAATGTTAAGTTTGTCAGCAAAATCAAAGCAAAACCTCTCTCTTTAACATATTTTATATAATGTTTAAAAGAAGGATGACTCATACATTCACCACCAGTAAGCCTAAAATTGACAATGGTTTTTATTTCACTGCACATATCAACAATTTTATAAAAATCTTTGTCGGACATTACAGAATTCTTGTTCTCATGTGGTATATAACAATGGAGACATCTTTCATTGCATATTTGTGTTATTTCAACCACAATGTTTTGTAAGCAAGGATTTTGCCTTTTTAACGATTGAAACTTCTCTAATTCATCTTTGGGCAATAAAATATTGTGTCGTATTGGTTTGTTATCTATATGATTATCAACATATTCCGTTTTGAGACTTTTTGTCACCAAACCAAAATCAACTAACCTGTCCAAAAAATGAATAGTATCACTTCTTACAACACCAAAGTCTACATTCCCCAAAAATTCCATGCATATTTTCTCGGTAATCACATCAATATGCCTAAAAGCATAATCCAAATGTTTGGCAAATAAATAAGAATTGAAGTCACCAATTAATTCATCATCAATTCGTTTGTCAATGATTTGCATATAATTATTGACATTTCTGACAAACACAAAACTGTTTAATTTATAATACATTACTTTAATAAAAAAGTTTACAGAGACTGCTAAACTTTTTACGCAGTCTCTGTGTTATTTAATAACGTTTTAAGTCCTTGACATGCCAATTCCCGTGCAAACGCAGCACATATTCCCTGGCATGAAACGATTTGCTGCCATTGGCGTCATCTCGTTTTCTTTAACACCAAAAATTTTTGGTGCTTGATAATCCTGTTTTTGATATGAAAGTACCATTATTTTAACCCTAATTTGTGTCGGGCACAACTGTTAAACGCCTACTCTTTAAAGGATTTTCGGCAATTCTCCTATATTGTTAAATAGTTGTATTCTTATCAATAATTTCCATTATCAATATATTTTGATGTGCCATCAATGACTTTATCAATAGTTGTATCTCTGGAATATGCATTTTTTTTCATGTTATCATATCCTTTTTTGAAGTTCACGTTAGTTCTAAGTTTATTACCATGGAATTGCTTTAATACTTTTACATAACCCATAGCACTTAAATATAATGATATAGACCCTATCGCAAATGATGCAATCCATCCTATTACAGGAATCAAATCCATTATCAGTCCTAGTATAAATGTTACTATCAAATTGATAATAAATCCCGATAATACATTTTTGAAGAAATTTTCTCTAAAAGGGACATGACCTATATCACATATTGTTTTATATGTACCCCATAAACAAATTGCATAAATAATTACTTCTAAACCCCATAAAGGAACAGCCATAACAATTCCTGCTATTAAAGCCTTGAGTTTAATAGCCTTTTTAATTTCATCATCCAGAGCTCCATCGACAAATCTTTCTATGTTTCTGGCAAAATGAACATAAGTGTCCGTATTATTCATATTATTCATATTATTCATATTTTTAATAATTAAAAATTTATCCAATCCTTTCCACATCCAGCCAAGCTCTGCTCAAAGCTCCAGCTTTTTTGATGTCAATACCGTAAATTCTCATGAAAGCGTCGGCCACGACCTGCCCGCCGTTGGTCGAAACAGGGTCGCCGAAACTGTTTGTTACCACATCGACCGACATGTCTCGCTCGATGCGGACGCCGTTTGTGTTCTTTGGCGATTTTACTGCGATTCTGTAAAGCATAGTTAATAGTTTTACGCTCCGCAAGTCCCACCGAATCGGTTTTTTTACCTTAATTAATACAAGAAAAGCGTGAGACTCGATTCTTTACAGCCCATCAAACTTTAGGTATCGCCAAACACCTGTTACGAAATGAACTGAAGAAACAAATTCCCACGCATGTTTCTATCAACTTGACAAAAGTCTGTTGAAATCAAAACAAAAGTGAGCATTAGCCTTCGTCCTTCGTAACTTTTTAATTGGCGATTTTAAAGCTTGGGACTGCTGAATGCCTTTCTTGCCGAGTCAGGATTTCTCCCCCAACTCGCTGCAAATATAGTCATTTTTTTGACTAATGCTCATACTATGGAAATTTTTTTCTTCATTGTCAATTTTTTTTGCAAAAGTATGTCATAAAAAAACATCGGGCAAGATTTTACGGGTGTTTTTGGCAAGACAAACAACATTTTGCCGGCTAATTGTATTATTTTACAAAAATCGAAACAAAAAAATGGAAAACGGATTGTCTCATTCTTTTTCTGAAGAAGCAAAAAAATCGCCACAACCTCAACAATGTTAACAAGTTATGGCGATTATTCTGTTGCCCAACCAGGGTTCGAACCTAGACTTTACTGATCCAGAGTCAGTCGTGTTGCCAATTACACCATTGGGCATTTCCGACTGCAAAATTACAACTTTTTTTTATTTGTCAAGAAAAAATTTGGTTTTTTTCTTATCCAGTTGATATTCACTGACTTGCCATGCCGATTCTCCATATTTCCGCATTGCTTCCGCAACTTCGGGAAAGTCGGCGATATAGTTTTTCTTGTCTTTTTCCAAATATTTATACAAGCCCGTTTGCTCTTCCGCCGGCTTGTTTATCAACAACCACTCGTGGTTCAACACACCGTATTTGTCGTCACCCATGAAATACACATAAGGTCTCTTTTCCTTCAGCAAGTCGATTCCGAAACTGTTGTTAATATATGATTTGCCCAAAATCCCCATAACAGTGGGGAATATATCCATCTGGCTTGCCACAGACTCGTCGGCGACAGCTTGTATGTCTTTTTTGTAAAACACCAGGGGGCTGTGGAAATAGCTCAACGGTATGGAATAGTCGGTGTCGAGAACTGCTCCGTGGTCGGCAATGAAGACGAACAAAGTGTTGTCGAACCATGGTCTTTCCTGCGCCATCTCGACGAAACGCCGCAGCGACCAATCGGCATATTCGGTAATCTGATATTTTATTTCGGTGTTTCGCGGCTCGAAATAGTCGGGGATATAGAACGGGCCGTGGTCGGAAGCGGTCATCATGGCAGCGAAAAACGGCTTCCCCTTGCTTGCCATCTCGTCAAAAACCGGCATGGAAAATATGAACATATAGTCATCGGGGACACCGAGCGTCGTCTTCACCTCGCCGGACGGATAGTCGGCTTGCGAGATGATACGCTCCACCCCGTTTTGGCTCAAGAAACCCGCCACATTGTCGAACTCCTTGTCGTGAGTGGTGAAATAAGCCGTCTGATAGCCGTTTTTCTGCAAAGTCGATGCAATACCGTCATATTGCAGAACAGGAATGCGCTTCAGCGCATGGTTTCTGAACACAACCGGATACGATACCATGGTGCTGTAAATGCCACAGTATGTATGCGTGCCTGTCGTATAACAGTTATTGAAACTCAATGATTTATCCATCAGGGAATCAAGGAAGGGTGTAAGATTGTCGGTGTTGCCGCCATGAGCCGTCTTGTTGTAGCTCATGCCTTCCATTATCACCACAATCACGTTGAAGTCGTTGGATTTCTCCTCACCTTTAATTTCACGGGCGACAGGATAATTTTCATAATGCCTGTCGATGTTTAAGTTTTTCCGCACCATCGCTATTGCCTCATCATCTGACATAAATCCAACCTTCTGATTGTCAGGGTCTTTGCTGTCGAGCCAGCTTCTCGCCAAAGTAAAATTAGGATTCAATCCGAGCTGATTAAGCATGGCGTTGTTACAAAAATAGGCAGTACCGACCATGATAGGCGATTTTTCGTTCAAGCGCCCTCTCATTCCTATGAAAACAAGCCCCCACAACAGCACCGTATAAACGCCATATCGCACATAACTTACAGATTCCCAGCCTGTTGAGTTTTTCATAATTCTATTGGCAAAGAACCAGAAAACGAAGCCGCAGGCAATCACAGGCAGCAGCATCAGTATATAGGTCGGCTCCTCGAGCACCATCTTGAAGACGAAGGCGCTGTCGCCTGTCGCCATCCACTCGAAAGCGGTGACATTAAATCTGTCGAAAAACTGGTCGAAATAAGGGATGTCGGCGGCACAAATGCCGAAAGTTATCGTGAAACATACGGTAAGAACCCAGGTGTAAACATGCTCAAAGGGTCTGCTTTTCTTGCCAAAGAAAGAGAAGACAGTGAGAATTATCGTTGGTATTGCAATAACAAATCCAATGGTTACGACGTCGAATCTCACGCCCATGATGAAAGATTGCAGGACTTCTGCAAAGGAGGTTTCGCCAACTCTATCGAGATTTAAAAGCAGAAGCGACACTCTGAAAGCGGTGTAAATCGCAATCAGAACAAGGTATAGATTGAATGTGATTTTAAAAAAAACTGGTATTCTCTTCATTTTTTGTTATTTTTATCGACTGCAGCAGGTGGAGAAATCTACCTCTTGCAAATTATCCCATCACCTTGCTGTAGATTTCTCGACAAGCTCGAAATGACGAAATCGACAGGCTCGAAACGACGAGGTCATCTGAACAACCTTTCCACTTCTTTTATTGCATTTGGCAACGTCAGCACCACCACGCGGTCTTCGGCTTCGATTTGGAAGTCACCGGTTGCGATATAGCTCATCTCATCACGTATTATGCCGCCTATGATGGCGCCTTCGGGGACATGCAGTCTGTTGATAGGCCGCATGGTGGCGAGGCAGCCGTCGGGCACCACGAACTCCATGATGTCGGCATCGATGCCGCTGAGGCACTTCAGCGTCGAGACGTTGTCGCCGAGAGTATAGCGCACTATGTGGCTCGCAGCGATAAGTTTCTTATTGATAATGGTATCGATACCGATGTTTTGCGAGATGTCTATATAATCAATGTTTTCCACCAAAGCGATTGTTTTTTTCACGCCGTAAGCCTTGGCTTGCAGGCATGTAAGAATATTGGTCTCGGTGTTTTCCGTCACCGCGATGAAAGCATCGACGCTCTTGATGCCTTCTTCTTCAAGCATATCGACATCACGTGCGTCGGCGTTGACAACCAAGGTGTTCGACAGCAAATTGGTAAGGTCATAGCAACGGTTTTTATCCATTTCTATAATCTTGATGTCCATATCTTTTTCGAGACGTTTGGCGGTGATACGCCCAACACGTCCGCCGCCGATAATCATGACGTTATGAATACTGAAGCTCTGTTTGCCGCCCATTTGCATCAGTTCTCTGATGGCACTTGGTTTCGTGATGACGTACACCATGTCGCCGACCTTGAGAGTGTCGCCGTCGCGCGGGATGAAAGTGCTTTGGCGACGATGTATTGCGACTAATTTAAAGTCGAGGTGTTTGAAACGCTCGGCTATCTCTTCGAGAGGTTTGTCGAGCACGGTGGCGTTGTCGTCGAGTTTCATCATATACATTTCGAGTTTACCACCCGCGAAGTCGTAAGCCTCTGTCGCCGCTGTCTGTTTCAGCAAGGTGATAATCTCTTGCGCCGCGATGTCTTCCGGCGAGATAATACCGTCGATGCCGAGGTCTTGGTATATACGCCACGACTCCGGGCTGAGGTTCTCCATGGTGTTGACGCGCACTATGACACGTTTTGCGCCGAGTTTCTTCGCCAAGATACCTGTCAGCAGGTTGATATGTTCGTCGTGAAGCACCGCGATGACCATGTCGGCTCTCTTCACGTTGGCTTTCTGCAATGTGCTGATGGAAGTAGAGTCGCCGGCTATCGTCATCAAGTCGGAGTGCGACTCCATCATTTTGAGCAGCTCCTCGTGAGGGTCAACGATGGTGATGTTATGGTCGCTGCTTTCCAAGGCTTCCGCCAGGTGCATACCGACTTCACCGTCTCCAGCAATGATTATGTCCATATTTTAAATATTAATCCCAATCTTTTGCAACAATAAAATAATCTCGGAACGACAGCAGGTCTTCCATGTTCAGTTCCGCCGTCACCACGCTCTCGCCATTCGCAGCCTGCGCCACCACACGTCCTTTCATGTTCAAAATCATGCTCTCGCCCTCGTACTCTATCTCGCTGTCGTCGATGCCGACTCTGTTCACCCCCACCACAAACGCCTGATTCTCAATGGCTCTCGCTCTCAAAAGAGTATTCCACACCTCTGATTTCTTTTTCGGCCATTCGGCGACGAAGATTGCCATGTCATATTCAAACTTTTCGTCATGAAAACTGTTGCGGTTCCACACCGGAAAGCGCAAATCATAGCACACAAAAGGACGAATCCTCCAGCCTTTGTATTCTATAGTGATGTTTTCCTCGCCACGGTTGAGTCCTATCTCACCTCCCATGGTAAACAGATGTCTCTTGTTATATACATAAAACTTCCAGCCCGGCTCCATCCATATAAAAGTGTTGTAAAAGCCCTCTTCAGGAGTGTTTCGACAACATTTGCGACTGCCGGCTTTTGTCAAGATGGTGCCGCACACTGCGCAATTCTTCTCTCTCGCGATTCTCTCCATCCATTCCATCGTCGGACCGCCGAGTTCTTCGGAAAATTTATCAGGGTCGGCGGGAAAGCCCGTGGTGAATGTCTCCGGAAACACGATAACATCAGTGCTTTCAACGTCTTTCAGAATCTCTTCAAGATGGCGGCGATTGCCCTCCGGGTCTCTCGCGATGACATCGCTCTGCACGCATGTGACTCTCAAATTCATATCTTTTCAATAAAAAAATCTCACAAAGATACTACTTTTATTATTTTTTTATTACTTTTGTAAAAAATTTTTTGAACAATGTATAAGAAACTAACCTTTACAGTCCTCTTGTTGATGATGTTCAGCCTGAATATTTTGGCCCAGAGCGAGATGCATTACGGCATTTTCTTCGGCGGAAGCGTGAATACGATGAACATCAGCCGTTCGTTATATTACGATGACAGCGAGCCGAATACCGTGACCGTGATAAATCCATCGACACAAGACACATCTTACAAGATTTCATATCTTCCTGTCGATAACGCCTCGGCAAAGCCCAACGGAAATCTCTTTTTCGGAGGATTTTTCGATTATAAGGCCAGCGATAACGTCGGTCTTCAGTTCGAGTTGCTTTACCAACAATATGGCTATAAGCTGAAAGGCACCGTCAATCAAAAAAACATTGCCGACAACGATTACATGACGTATAACTACGAATCAAGCCTGAAGATGAGCAATTTGAGCGCCGCCATTATGATTAACATCTATGTCTTGCAAGACATATCTGTCGATCTCGGCGTTCAGCCAAGTTATTGCTTCAGAATGACCAAGGAAACGAAGAAAGGGCCTTTCCATAAGAACCACGTTTATGACGGCAAAGACGAATACAATCCGTTGAACATAGGAGCGACAGGCGGCCTGACGGCTCGTTGGGGCGACATCTTCTTTTCCGCCCGCTACACTCTCGGACTGGTGAATGTCTTAAAACAGAAAACACCTTATAACGACACCTCGCATAACAGCGAAGGGGTTGTAAAATACTATTATGACGATGTCAAGTCAACCACAAACTCATTGCAGTTTATCGTAGGATATCGAATTAGATAGTATGAAATATTCTTATTTAGATGATCAGGCTTAAAGATATAAATAGAGAGCGAATCAGGGCTCTTTATAATGACTGTCGGTATCAGACGTATTTTGATGTCGGGCTGTTCCTTACTTTGATTTTCAGTTTCCATATCTTGTATGTGATTTGGGAGGGACCGTTGGATTTCTGGCCGATAAAAGGCACTGTCGATAAGCTCTTCGGCTGGGCTTCAAGGTTGCTTTTCAACCAAAGCACCTATACACTCGACCATGTGTTCCGCATGGATTTCTTCACCAAAGGACAGTCTATAATCTTTGAGAACTATCACGATTCATATTCCGCTGTGACGGTAGCGCCTGAATGCACCAGCCTCAAACAGTGGCTGCATTGGCTTTTCCTGATGCTTCTCTTCCCGGGGCCATGGAAGCACAAAGCATGGTATATACCTCTCGGATTAGTCATCATAGAGTTCACCAATGTGGTGAGAATCGTCGGAATAGCCCTGTTTTTAAGACCATTCCCTGATTCATTCGCATTAGCTCATGATGTTATATTTAAGATAATGTTTTATGTGGTGATTTTTTTGATGTGGGCTTTGTGGAACGACCGATTTCATCATAAAGTGTTGAGAGAGAAAAGTTGAAAGCGTGGTGTTGCATACATGTTGCTTCGCATTCCTTTAGTTTTACACTTTCAATTTCCGTTTATTCCGCCGAGATTTCTTTCAATGTGGCTTGATAGGTAGAGAAGACGTTGGCGCGGGAGATATAGCCAAGATATTTGCCATTCTCGACAATCACTATGTTGTATTTATGTGATTCCTCGAATTTCTGGACTATGCTTTCCATATCCTCGTCATAATTTATGACATAGTCGGGATAGACCATGATTTTTTCGACGGAGATGCCATAAAGGCTTGTGTCGAACATGAACGAGCGCACGTCGTCGAAGAGGATATGCCCTTTGAAATCACCGTTTTCTGCCACAACAGGGAATATATTTCTTGATGATGATGCTATGATTTTCACTAAATCGCCGAGGGTCTGCTCCGGTCGAATGGTGATGAAGTTCGTCTCTATCAAGTTGCTGGATGTCATCATGTTAAGTATAGTCTCGTCTTTATTGAACGACACTTTCACGCCTTTTTCGGCTATGCCGTGTGTGTAAATCGATTCACGGAAGAAGATGCGATTCACGGCGAGCGAGAGGGCCGACACTATCATCAGAGGCACCATCAGCGAGTATCCGTTGGTTATTTCCGCGATGAGGAAGATACCTGTCAGAGGGGCATGCAACATACCGGCGATGAGACCGCTCATTCCCACAAGCGCGAATTTAGACACATCGAGGTTGCCCCCTAAATTATTGATAATCAGAGCATACGACATACCTGTCATAGCACCTAAAAACAATGCCGGAGCGAATGTGCCGCCGACACCACCAGCGGCGAAGGTGAGAGACGTGGCAAACGCCTTGCACAAGATGATAGCCACGAAAACCAGAATCACCACCCAGATGTTATCACTAAACGACTGAAACATAGTGCCTTGCAAGATGTCGGACGCATTGCCGTTCAATGCGGTGTTGATGGTCTCGTAGCCCTCACCGTACAACGAGGGGAACACGTAAATCAAGGCACCGAGACCCAAGGCAGCGATGACGAAGCGTTTCCAAGGGTTTTCAATCTTTCCAAATCTCTTCCCCACATCAAAATAAATTCTCATGAAATAGGCCGAGACAAGTCCGACCACGAGACCTAAACCTACGTAATACAACGAGTTAGACGGGACAAACGAGTCGATGATAGTGATGTCATACTCAAAGGCTCGACCAAGGAAATAATATGATGTCAGGATAGCGCAAAAAGCGGATATTATAATAGGTATGAGAGCCGTCATGGAGATGTCTATCATAAAAACCTCCATGGCAAAGATGACACCTGTGATAGGAGCCTGGAAGATGGATGCAAGAGCCGAGGCGCCGCCCATACCTATCAGTACATTGATTTGTTTCTGGTTAAGTTTCAGAAACTGTCCGATATTGGAGCCTATAGAGCCACCTGTTGACACCGAAGGGCCCTCCAATCCGACGGAGCCGCCGAAGCCTACTGTCAGCGCACTAGTGATGATGGACGAAAACGTGGTATATGGCTTCACTATGCCTTTGTTTCGCGACAAAGCATACAAAAGACCAGGTATGCCATGACCTACATCACGTCTAATGACATATCGTATCACAATGATTGTCAACAAGATACCTATTGCAGGCAAGACAAAAAACATAGGATCGACATTACGGTCGAAAGTTCTTAGATAAAAGAAGAAATCCCGAATCGAATGGGCGAGAAATTTGATGATGACAGCAGCCAAACCAGCTAAAAAACCAGTCGGAATAGCCAAAATTATCATCAAACGACGGTCGGAAAGATGCGTTAACCGCCAATCGCTCAATGATTTAAAGACTTTTTTCACTCGCGCCTTCAATCTAAAACTCATATCGCAAAAATAAAAAAAATGATTTTAAGAATTGAACATTTTTTGAAAAAAATAACTATTTTTGCACTTCAATAGTCATTTCGACTGAAGCCGATAGGCGAAATATCACATACGGATAAATATAATTGTGAGATAAAATTGGTTAATGATACAGACATAATAAATATAGATGAAATAAATAATTGCACTGATTGAGGGAGATTTCTCCGCTCCCTGCGATCGGTCGAAATGACGATTGGTATGAAGATAATCAGTTATAATGTAAATGGAATTCGTGCAGCGATATCGAAAGGCCTGCTCGAGTGGCTCGACTCGGTATCGCCGGATATAGTGTGCTTTCAGGAGTTGAAAGCCATGCCGGACCAGATTCCGGTGATGGAGATTGAGGCAATGGGCTATCACAGCTTCTGGTTCTCGGCACAGAAGAAAGGCTATAGCGGAGTGGGAATTCTCACGAAAAAGGAGCCTGACAAGGTGGTTTTCGGCATGAACAATAAGAAATACGACGACGAAGGGCGTTTTCTCAGAGCTGACTTCGGCGATCTGTCGATTGTAAGCGTGTATCACCCTTCCGGCACCACGGGAGAGGAACGCCAGGATTTCAAGATGGAATGGCTCGAATTCTTCCGTCATCATGTCAATGAGTTGCGAAAAGAACGCCCCAATTTAGTTCTTTCGGGCGATTATAACATCTGCCACGAGGCTATCGACATTCACGACCCTGTGAGAAACGCCACAAGCTCGGGCTTTTTGCCGGAAGAGCGGCAATGGTTCACCGACTTCCTCGGCGACGGCTACATCGACAGCTTTCGTTATCTCTGCAAGGAGCCGCATCATTATTCATGGTGGAGCTATCGAGCCAACGCAAGAGCCAATAACAAAGGCTGGCGCATTGATTATCATATAGTTACAAACTCTTTGAAAGACAATATCATCAGGGCCTCGATATTACCCGAGGCAAAGCACTCCGACCATTGTCCGGTTGTTGTAGAATTAAATAAATAAAAGGCATGAATGTTGCAGCTTTAGTATCGGGCGGTGTCGATAGTTCGGTGATAGTGCCACTCCTTAAGGAGCAAGGCATTGACCCTCATATCTTTTACATCAAGATTGGACTTGAGGGCAAGGAAGACCTGATGGACTGCCCTTCGGAGGAAGACATTGAAATAACCACCTATATAGCGAAAAAATACGGCTGCAAATTCGACATCATCGACTTGCAGAAAGAGTATTACGACCGTGTGGCGCGTTACACCATGGACTCTGTGCGCAATGGTCTCACTCCCAACCCGGACGTGATGTGCAACCGTTTCATCAAGTTCGGCGCTTTCGAGGAGAAAGCGGGCTATCAGTTCGACCGCATCGCCACCGGACACTATGCCCGGCAATGGATTGACAATGACGGCATCGCCTGGTTGGGCACTGCCATCGACACATTCAAAGACCAGACCGATTTTCTGGCAAGGATAACATATCCGCAGCTTAAGAAGGCGATGTTTCCTGTCGGAGGCATTCCGAAGAGCGAGGTGCGGCAGTTAGCCAAAAAATACGGTCTCCCGAGTGCGCGACGTCATGACTCCCAAGGCATCTGCTTCTTGGGGAAAATCAACTACAGCGATTATATTCGCGAATACGTCGGAGAGAAAGAAGGTGATATCATCGAGCTTGAGACCGGCAAAAAACTCGGCAGACACAAAGGATTCTGGTTCCACACCATCGGTCAGCGCAAGGGACTGGGATTAGGAGGCGGTCCGTGGTTCGTTGTCAAGAAAGACACTGAACAGAACATCGTTTTTGTATCGCAGGGCTACGACCCCGAGGCGCAATACACCAATATCATAGAACTTGTCGATGTGCAAGCGATGAACCCTGTCATCAAGTTCACAGAAGGCGAGAAAGTGAGATATAAAATCCGTCACCAGCCCGAGTTCCGCACTGGCACGCTCGGCATCACAGAGAAAGGCTTGAAAATCAACTCCGACGCGATGATTTCAGGCGTTGCCGGCGGTCAGTTCGGCACAATCTATCACGAGACCGAACCCGTGGTGCTGGGAAGCGGAGTAATAGAATAAGTAGAGACGTTTCAAGAAACGTCTCTACAGTAAATCGCAAAATTAATCTTCGTCTTTCTTCGATTCCTCGTACGCTTTCAACAGCTTGGTCTGGACATCGGCCGGGACTTGAGCGTATTCAGCGTATGTCATTGTGAACGAGCCACGACCGGAGGTGAGAGAGCTGAGAGATGTCGAATAACGATCCATCTCCGCAAGCGGCACTTTAGCACGGATAATCTGGTAGTTTCTGTCAGAATCCATACCCATGATGATTGCGCGACGGCTCTGGAGGTCGGTATTGACAGCACCCATCATATCTTCTGGCATACGGACTGTGAGGTCGTAAATAGGTTCCATAATTTTAGGACCCGCTGCCTTGAATGCTATTGAGAATGCCATACGACCCGCGATCTTGAATGCCATTTCGTTAGAATCAACAGGGTGCATCTTACCGTCATACACGTAAACGACGATATCGCGCGCATACGAACCTGTGAGAGGACCTTCTTCGAGACGCTCGTTGATACCTTTCAAGATAGCCGGCATGAAACGCGCGTCAATGGAGCCACCGACGATACAGTTCTTGAAGATGAGCTTGCCGCCCCATGGAAGGTCGTATTCTTGAGTGTCACGAACCTGTAAATCTGTCGGGTCGGTGTATCCTTCATAGTAAGGAGCCAGGCGCATGTGAACCTCGCCAAACTGACCTGAACCACCTGACTGTTTCTTATGACGATAGTCGCCGTTAGCCGACTTTGTGATGGTCTCTCTGTAAGGAATCTTAGGTGATGCAAACTCAACAGCGATTTTATGTACATTGTCGAGATACCATTTGATAGTGTTGAGGTGATATTCACCCTGGCACTGAAGGATATTCTGTTTCAACTCGCGCGACATACCTGTGATGATAGTCGGGTCGGTCTTGTGCATATCGTTGAGGATGCTCCCAAGTTTTTCATCTTCCTGTGAGTTGACAGCTTTGATAGCTATTGAGAAGACAGGTGTCGGGAACTGTATTGCAGGGAATGCGGCTTCTGCCACCTTTGCGTCAACGAGGCTGTCGCCCACGCGGACATCTTTCAACTTGATTGTCGAGATGATGTCGCCAGCGCATGCTTTCTCCACTCTCTCGCGGTTCTTACCGTTGGAAACGAGTATCTGCGAGATGCGCTCTTTGTTGCCCGTGCGTGGGTTGACGAGGTCTTGAGCCTCCGACACCGTGCCACCATAGACACGCGCCATGGAGACGTCGCCGACGTTCTGCTCGTTGGATATCTTGAAGAAGAACAAGGCTGTAGGCTCGTTGACATCGTTGTGGAACTCCGTGCCGTTCTCGGCTTTGACAGGAGCGACGTGTGCCGGTGATGGGCAGGCGTTGACAATGAATTCGAGAAGACGTGTCACGCCGACACCGCTCTTTGCCGCGCCGCATACAACAGGGAATATCTCGCGTTTCGCGATGCCCATGCGAATGCCTTTTTCCATATCCTCCTCTGAAAGCGTGCCTTCGTCGAAGAATTTCTCCATGAGAGCGTCGTCACCCTCCGCAGCGTGCTCGATAAGCTCGTTGTGAAGCTCTTCCGCCTTGTCCGCGAGATTGGCAGGAATGTCTTGAACCTCGGGAACACCGTTGCCATTCTTGAAAACAAGCATCTTCTTCATGATGAGGTCGATGACAGCGTTGAAGCCTTCGCCGGCGTTTACCGGGAACTGGATAGGAGTCACCTTGTCGCCGAAGTATTCCTTCAACTGATGAATGGCGTCCTCGAAGTTGGCGTTGTTATGGTCGAGCTGGTTCATGAAGAACACTATCGGTTTGTTTGTATTTGCAGCGTGTTTCCATGCGTTTTCCGTCGTAGCCTCGACACCCGACTGTGCGTTGACTGTGAATACGGCTGTGTCGACAGCGTTCAGACAAGCGACGATATCGCCAGAAAAATCGCTAAAGCCAGGAGTATCCAAGATATTTATTTTCTTATTGTTAAAGATTGTATAACACAAGCTGGCGTTAACAGAGATACCGCGTTCCGTCTCAATTGGGCGGTAGTCTGACACTGTGTTCTTGCTTGTAGTGTCCCCTTTTCTGTTGATGAGCTTGCCTTCAAAAATCATGTTTTCTGCAAGCGTGGTCTTTCCGGATTTAGCAGCTCCAATGAGAGCGATGTTCCGAATGTCGTCTGTCTGAAATACCTTCATTTTGTTTAAATTCTATACTTTTACAATTATTTTTTTCAATTTGGGCGCAAAGATACACAAAAAAGTCGAAAGTCATAATTAATTTTTCACAATATTTTTGAATATCGTTTCGACCCTATCCCGAAGAGTGGGAAATGGCAGGAAAACCTCCAGTATTCAAAGATTTTTGAAGAATTGTTTGTTGAAGATTCAACCATTAGGGCGAACAAGTCTCCGACAAACAATTGCGCCACAATGCTCAAATGCGGAGGACTTATTCATTTCGTTTCATTGTATTCCGCTACAGTCGAAATGACGACTTCACTTGGCACCATTGCTCCTCTGTGAGTTTCGCCCCCATCACCTGTATCACTCTTTCGGCGAGGCAGCTGCCGAGTTCCCCGCACATTTTCAGATCATATCCGAAGATTAGTCCTGCCATGAATCCGGCAGCATACATATCGCCGGCACCGGTGGTGTCGATAACGTTCACTTTGTTGCAGCCCACTGTAACCTTCTCGTTGCCATGTTTAATCATAGAGCCTTTGCTTCCGACTTTCACCACCGCTATTTCGCAGTTTTTGGCGAGGAAATCGAGAGCTGCTTCAGGGGTGCTTTGTGTCAACGCCTTGGCTTCTTCCTCGTTGGCGAACACAATGTCGATTCGAGGCAGAAGCTCAATTAAGAAGTCGCGGTTGTCTTCCACCACATTGTACGACGCGAGGTCTAAAACCACTTTGCTGCCCGCCTTTTTAGCCATCTCTATAGCCTTCTTGAAAAGCGGACGGTTTTCAATCAGATAGCCTTCCACATAGCAGTAGTCCCAGCCTTGGAAAATGTCTGATGAAAGAAGACTCTCATTCAGCAAAACCGCCGCTCCGAGATATGTCGCAAAGGTGCGCTCCCCATCAGGAGAGATGATGGCCTGGGCAACGCCGGAGGGAATGTCGCCATGAAACATGATGGGACGCACGCCCACCGATTTCATGGCATCGTCAAAAAACCGGCCGACTTTGTCGTTGCCCGTAAAGCCGATGAACCCGGAGTCCACCCCGCACTTCGCCAATCCGTGAATGGTGTTCGCCGCCGAGCCACCTGTCGCCATGGAGTTCTCAAACTTTTCAAGAACCTTCGACACCTCGGACGAGGTCTTCTCATCAACAAGCTGCATGGAGCCCTTCGGCAATCCCAACTCATTGAGAATGTTGTCGTTGTCAATTCTCGTCAAAATATCAACGAGAGCGTTTCCAATACCTAAAACAGTTTTCATAATTCGCAGTGCTTTTTCATCAAACTCGTCTTTTCGAGCGAAACGAAGTGTTGTCGAGAAATCTTCTTCGAGCAGATGAACCGTAAAACCCAAATGCAGAAGATTTATCCGCTTTTAGCGAATGCTTTCGCTTCGCTCAAGTTTCCATTTCGCTCCATTTTATTCCGCTACAGTCGAAATCACGGATTAAAAAAAAGAATGAAAACCGCTTGGATTCCATTCTCTCAATTAATAACATGAAACATAAAAAATTACACTTTGTAATCTCTCTCGCGCCTCCTTCAGGACTTGAACCTGAGACCCCCTGATTAACAGTCAGATGCTCTAACCAACTGAGCTAAGGAGGCTGACAACGGTTTTCTCCGTTTGCGAGTGCAAAAGTACGGCGTTTTTCAATACGCGCGACAATTTTTTTAAGATATTTTTAAAAAATTTTATATGTTGTTGATTTTCAATTTATTACTATCCGAAAATTGTTTCAAAAAGTATTGAGACATCGCGCCATACCGACCATTTTTCATAATATTCCCTGTTGATTTTGACTTTGTCGGGCCATATTACTGTGTCGTTATACTCTTGAGGGTTGTCTTGTCTTGCCAAAATCTCATCTTCGTGACGATATTTTATCGAAGCAGGGCCTGTCAATCCGGGGCGCATTTTGAGAATGACTCTGTCGTCGCCTTCGAGTTTGTCGGCATAGCCGGGCACATCGGGACGCGGACCCACGAAACTCATGTCTCCTATTAATATATTAATGAGTTCCAAAAACGTGTCGATTTTGCTCTCGCGCAGCCATTTTCCGAAAGGCAATATGCGTTCGTCGTCAGCTATAGTCACCGAACCAGCCTCCTCGGAATTATCTCTCAAAGTCCGTATCTTGAAGATTTTGAACAACTTGCCGTCTTTTCCGACCCTGTTCTGCCTATAGATAAACGACCCTTTAGGCATTTTTATCTTATGCAGTATAAAAACCACCAACAAAAAGGGAGATAATAATATCAGCCCGATTAAGGAAAAAAATCTATCGAAAATATATTTTATTATCATATTCAATTTCTTTGATATGTCAAGCGTCCAAATACGTCATTTCGAGCATCCAAACACGTCATTTCAAGCATCCAAACACGTCATTTCGAGCGAAGTCGAGACCTGAGCGAAGCGAAAGCATTCACCTTTGGTGAATAAATCTCCGACAAACCATTGCACCGTAACACTCAATTGCAGGAGATTCATCCATTTCGCTCCATTTTATTCCGCTTCGGTCGAACTGACGACTGCATCAAATGCATGTTCAAAACAGCCCTCACATTCCTGTTTCTTATCAGTTTCCTAAATGGCAGCAGCAGCCTCACTATTGCCCCGAACCACCATTTATATTTAATCTTCAGCTTGCAATACGCCTTTCTGAACTTGAAATTCTGCTCAAGAAACGGCTGGATATTCGAGTGCTCGGTGATGCTTCGGGCCGAATCGGTAACGTAATCAAACTTTTTCTCATCCAAGTAATACTCATTCATTTTGAAATACAGTCCATAGTATGGATAAGTTGAATTGCGCTTATACTCCGTCACTATGCCTGAGATACCGTATTCACAGGAATTATCCCAAACATGCACTGTGCAGAAGCCTATTAATTCTTGATTGTCTTTATTAAAAACGCCCCAATAGTTAAATCTGTTTTCAGAGCAATAATCAAGATAATCTGTAAAAACAGCTTTCGTCATCGGACGATCTTTAACTTTGTAATCCTCAAATGTTTCTTTAATTATCGGATAACCTTGATTTCTTAAAACTGCAATATCAATAAGCCTGTAATCAAAAGCATTCAGAGCACGTCGGATTTTTCTTCTTTCGTTAGAAGTGTGTTCCTCCATCCCACCGAACGAATCCTTTATCACGTACCAGAAATCGGTTTTTTCCTTGCAATCAAAATCGAATGTGTTTCTGACAAACCAACCACCTTGACACAACAATTCTTTAAATTGCGCATCAGAGAGTTCCGGTTCGCAATCGGGAGCCAAATTATATCTCCAGGCATGACGATATATGAAAAAGTCGTAGTTCAAAACATTCGTTTTTTTATTGCATTAAAAGCGTAACAAACAAAATAATATGATGATTTCACAACAGCAAAACCCTCATTGTCGCGATAAACTCGCCAAACATCTCGCGAAGCCTTGAATTTGTTGCTTGAAGCAGATTTTTTTCTAACACGATACTTCATCAGGATTTCATCAAGTGGATATGCTTTGAAGCCTCTATGCATTATGGAAAGCCACAACATCATATCATCGCTTGTGTCGTTTATCGGCATTCTTATACATCCAACGATATCACGGTCAACAACCACAGTGCCACAACCGATTATAGTGTTTCTCAAATATTTCTTGTAATCGATTATGCCTTGTGTCTTTATTATTTTGTTCTTTCTAACACCATTTTTATCAATAAGTTCATAGTTTGTATAGGAAAAGCCGACTTTATGTTTAAGCATAAAACTTATCTGCTTTTCAAGTTTTTCAGGCATCCACAAATCATCATTGTCCAAAAACGCCAGAAACCGTCCTTTTGCTCTTGCAATCGAGGCATTTCTTGTCTCCGCAATGCCTTTATGCTCGTTGACAAGCAAATCAATTCGTCCGTCTTTCTTACAGTATTCACGGACAATCTCAACGACTCTGTCGGTTGAGCCGTCATCCGTTATCAGCAACTCCCAGTTCTGGTAGGTCTGTGCCAATACCGACTCTATGCTTTGCGCTATGTAGCGCTCGGCATTGTAACAGGGCATTATTACGGAAACTAATGGCTCCATCTCTTATTTCATTGCTGTTATCTGTCCGTCTTCAAGTCCTTCGGTGCTTTCTTTCATAAAGACAACCTTCAATGTTAATAGTAAAAGTTTCAAATCCATGAGTATCGAGCGGTTTTCGACGTAAATCATGTCGAGTTTAAGCTTGTCGTAAGATGTGGTGTTGTATTTGCCATAAATCTGCGCATAGCCTGTCAGTCCAGCCTTGACCTTTAGACGAAAAGCGAACTCCGGCAGCTCTTTTATGTATTCGTCGGCGATTTCCGGGCGTTCCGGCCGCGGGCCGACGAAACTCATGTCGCCACTCAAGATGTTGAAAAACTGGGGAAGCTCGTCTAATCTCGTGGCTCTGATAAATCTTCCTATAGGTGTAATCCTATCGTCCTTGTCAGCTGCCAGCCTGGCAACTCCATCTTTCTCGGCGTCGGGCACCATGCTTCTGAACTTCAATATCTTAAAAATCCTTCCGCCCTTGGTGTATCTCGCTTGACGATAAAAAACAGGTCCTCTGTCGTATAAAAAAATAGCCATCGAAACCAATATCATCAGCGGTGAGAGCAATATCAACCCAAAGGCCGACAAAAAGATGTCGAAGGCCCGTTTCACCGCCCTTTCAGTTATCGAAAGAGTGCTGTTGTTGGCCAAAAGCAAAGGAGTGTCGAAAACAGCCAGGGTGTCGGCGCTTTTGATGATAATATCCGAAATCTTGGGCGTGATGTACACTCTCTTGTTTTTCGCAAAACATATCTTCAAGATACGGTTCCGCTTCTCACTCGGCACATCGTTTATCAAAACGGCGTCATAATCATCAACAATATTGTCAATTTCTTCCATATCCGCGTCAAAACTTATTTCGCCAGCCACATTATATTTATCGTTTCTCGAATCGAACTTATCTGCCAGATTATTATCATGATTACCTCTGATATTCAACACTTTATAAGGCGGAAATATCTTATAAAACAGCGTCATGAACATATACGAGACGAAAGACACCAGGACGGCTTGCACAATGAAAGTGCATCCGTAGTATAACAACAACCTCGGAATGCGATGCATATAACCCGCCATCATCACCGTCACGACAAAATAAATGCCGTTTGATATTAAAAGCCCGATGATTTGCGAGATAATCACATTGGATTTCTTGTTCACCCCTATATTAAATCCGCCGAAAAAACTTATGAAATATGTGATAATGACGGCATAAACGCCCAACACCAAGAAGTTCCCCTTCATGATATATGTTTTATCCAGCATCACATTCACGTAGTTGAACCAGACATAAATGTAACACAACAACGCCATCAAAACCAATATTGAATTGGCAAAAAAGCGATACCAGTTTTTATATAACTTCATGTGTTTCATGGCTTATTTTCTTAAAAGACTGAATATTTTACCAAAATAACGCGATGTCTGCTTGAAGAAATTGCTTGGCATATTATGTTCGCGCACGCAGCGCATCCTCTCTCTCATTATCTTTCTGTGGACTTTTATTCCGTTCGACGACGTGCCACCGTTTCTCATATTTACAAAAACATCATTGATATACAATGTGTTGATGTTTCCCATCCATATCATCTTCACAAACATGTCGTAGTCGGCGCAAATCGGATAATCGAGGCTGTAGAGACCGAATTTGTCATAACACTCTCTTTTTACATAAAATGAAGGGTGAGGAGGCATTTTGCCCCAGCAGAGTTTTTCGCGTTTGAAATCCTTGCCGGAGAACATACGCACTGTTTTGCCTGTGTCGTTCCAGCCGACGTAGCGAACATCAGCGTAAACACCGTCAACATCAGGGTTTTCCTTGAAAGCAGCATTCACTTTTTCAAGGATATCATTTGATGCGAAGAAGTCGTCGCTGTTCAAGATACTCACAATCTCGCCCTGCGCCATCATAACGCCTTTGTTCATGGCGTCGTAAATACCTTTGTCAGGCTCCGACAACCAACGCAGACGACCTTCAAACTTCGGCTCGAACTCCTTCACTATATCCATTGTGCTGTCTTTTGAAGCGCCATCAACAATAATATAGTCAATATCTTTAAACGTCTGATTCAGAACGCTCTGCAAGGTATCGCACAAGGTTTCGGCACTATTGTATGTGACTGTTATCAAGGATATTTTCATACAAATCCATATAATCTTTAAAACGATTGTCTTTATTGTAAAACTTCACAGCTCTGTCTCTACAACTCGTTGTGTAATAATGTTTTCCGTTTTTACGAATTGTCTCTACAGCCTCCACAAGCTGATTGAAACAGCCTTTTTCAACCACAATTCCTGTTTCAGCCGTGACAGACTCCGGACTGCCTCCGGTTTTATATGTGACCACCGGTGTTCCGCATGCCAACGCCTCAAGATTCACCGTCGGAAAGGTGTCCTTGTATGTAGGATTTACAAAAACATCGGCAAGCGAATAATATTCGGCGAGTTCGTCCTGACTGTCGGTACATGAAATCGCAATGATATTCTTGGGCAATTTTTGTTTTAAATTGTCCTTCACGCCAAGCATGACAACTTGATAATCATGATTTTCGGACAGTTTAACAAACTCTTGAACGCCCTTGTCGTTGTCCCAGTTAGAGGCGACACCAAGGATAACGAATTTGTCGGAGGGGATTTCTCCACTCGCTTCGCTCGGTCGAAATGACGATGAAACAGGCATCGGTCGAAATGACGATGAAACAGGCATCGGTCGAAATGACGGTGAAACGGACATCGGTCGAGATGACGGTGAAACGGGCATCGGTCGGAACGAAGAAATGTCAACGCCATTATTGATGACTTTTATCGGATATTTCGCCAAGAACGACTGTTTGACAACATCTTCAAGCCAATGCGACACCGGCACTATTGTCATGTTTTCAACCGAGGTGAAACATTGCTTTTTTAGTTCAAAATTCCGCTTCGAGTTATCCATGACAGCCTTTGGATACCAATCCGTAAGATATTGACAATCATGGCATTGTATCTTCCATTTGTCGCAATGATAGTTTTCAAACTGCGCACAATGTCCGGTCATGCTCCAACAGTCGTGCAATGTCCAGACGACAGGCACGCCACTTTTAGCAAGATATTCAAACAAAATACGATAGTTCAGATAATATCCGTGAATATTATGCAGATGGACAATATCCGGTTTTATCCTTTCAAGCTTGGTTATCAACGATTTAGTAGCATTTTTCAGACCTAATCCATGAGCGTCGAACAGCAGACTTCTCAAGCCGTTCAGTTTTTCTTGCAACCTTGTAGTTGTTTGGATAGCGGAGCATTGCGATTTATTCACATAACGAGCGCCATGTACGATGGTTGTCTCGAAGCCTCTTTCGGCAGCGATATGTGAAATCTGCTCCACGATTCTGCCATGCGAGCCACAGTTCAAGGCGGTGTTTATCTGGATAATTTTGGGCATTAGGCAAATACTTTTTTCATCACTTCAATCTGATAGTGTATATTCCATTTTTCATCAATGGTTCGATACGCTTCTTCCCGTGTCGTATTTTGCTCTTCAGGTGTTTTTTCAAGCCAGAATTTTATTTTTTCGATCAAATCGTCAATATCATCCATTTTAAAAAAACTGCCTGTCACATTAGCCGTAATGGCCTCAAATTCCGGCATTTGATAAGAAAAATTGTCGTGTGTCACCACAGGACAGCCGTATGTCAGAGAGTGAATCGAGGTCAAGCCCACATTGCCGGGCGACACACATACCGCCGAATTATAAAACATCTCTCCAATAGTGGTTTCCTCGTAGCACGGACCATATAACCAGACAGACTCCCATAGAGACAACTCGTTGATTATCTTTGATAAACCAATATCTTCCTCATCTTTACCAACAATAACAAGATTGCATTTTTCACCATCATCTTTCAATTTTTTGAAACCTTCAACAAGCAAATCCAATTTTTTACGTTTCTGAATCCTTCCAATGTACATAATCACTGGATTATCATTTCCGAAATGCGATGAAAAAATATCTGTCTTTTTTAAATTTTCTCTTATAAATAATTGATTATCACTGTTCAATGAATTTGCGATACAAAACATCTTCTCCGCATCAACACCTTCTTTTCTCATCAGGTTTATTGAGTAGTCGCTGTAAACCATGATTTTAGAGAAAAGTTTGAAAAAAATTCTTTTCACATTTTTTTTCAAACCGGCCTCTTTTCCGTAAAAACCATGCGTCCACGCAACGGTTTTTTTACCTAATAATTTGGTCATCAATAAGATAAACCAATATGAAATGCAGAACGGTTCGCCACTCAAAAGGAAATAATCATAATTTTTGAAGACCAGTCTTACAGACTTTTGCTGCCAATAGAATGATTTTCCAATGAATACGTTGTGAATTTCTTTTTTAAATCCTTTTAATTCATTGTAATTCAGTTTCTTAACAGGTTGTTGCATCTTATCTCCAAAATAAAAGTCGCAGTCGAAATTTTCACTCATCAACGAAAAAATCGGCATTCGATAATGCGGAGCCATATTAAAGATGCAGCCAATTTTCATGATATTTTTTTCTTATGTAAAAACACTCCGATTATATATTTCACTTCTCCGAGCATCGGTCGGCCGAGGAAGCAGGTCAACAAAAAATAAGTCAATGCATATATAATCACTTGTATACCAGCGACATGATACATGTTCAAACCAGCAAACAGTTTTGACCCGACGAGATATGTCACCGCGCCTGCCATCGCTGCGACGAGCGCAATTTCGAACAAATCTTTCAGTTGGTTAAAGATGCTGAAATTGAGATAATGTGCCGCCAACGACGCATGTATCATGAAAACGAGGTAAAAGCGAACAGTCACTGCCCAAATAATTCCTTTCACCCCGAAGAACGAACCTCCTACTATCAGAAGTATCCCTGTTACCGATTTGATACATGTCCATCGGAACAAGACCCTGCTTTTTCCAATAGCTGCAACAGCGTTGTAGTTGATGTCGCCGAGCGCTTCCGCCATTCCTCCTATACATAGTATCTGGAAATATGGCACGCAGTCAATCCATTTATCAGTGAGCATCAACACAATAACTGGCTTCGCCACTATAATCACAAGTATCATGGCAGGAAAAACCACAAAAGCCATGACCTTGGTAATGCGTCTTAAAATATTCTGTAACTGTTCTGTATTATCCTGAAATTTCGAGAAAATCGGGAAAGTCACCTGATTGACCACTGTCGAAGCTGTATTAGACATTATCGATTCGAATTTGCGTGCTTGCGAATAAAGACCGACATCTCTCGCTGTATATAATTTTCCCATTATAAGAGATTGAACCTCATTTGTAAACGTCACTATCACATTTGAAAGGAGGATAAAGCCTCCGAAGCCAAACAGTTCTTTAAATGATTTTTTACTGAACATTATTGATGGTTTCCATCGATTGAAAATCCAATACAACACTGTTGACATTCCGCTTATCAAAAGTTGTTGTGCGACGAGGCACCACACTCCAAACCCCTTGTAAGCCATGATGACAGCTGCCACCACAGCACAAAAATTCGCTATCAAAACTATCAGCGAAATTTTTTTGAACTGAAGTGTCTTACGAAGGTTGTTTTTGTGAACAAGTCCAAAGCCGTCAAGGAAAAGTATCAAACCTTGCACTCTCAAGATGTCGCAAAGAAGCGGAATTCCATAATACCTCGCGATTACCGGCGAGAGAAAAAACAGCAAAACATACAAGCCCGAGGCAAGCATCAGATTCCAATAGAAAATGGTGGAATAATCCTCTTGCGTAGGCTCTTTTTTTTGTATCAAAGCAGAGCCGAACCCGCCGTCGATAAAAATCTGCGACAGCGAGATAAACACCATCAACAGGGCAATGCATCCGAAATCGTCGGGCGACAATATACGAGCAAGCACTATATTAGCGACAAACGCCAGGAAAAGCGAGGCAAATCGCTGAATCGTAGTCCATGCCACTCCACTAACCGTCTGTTGACCTATCGACATCAGTCTATAATATCTTCAATGTTCTTAAATCCGTAATAACAAGGCACTCCTGATTTATACGGTGCGCCAAGATCTTCATTATCCGTCAACAAGCGTCCGGTATTATCTATAATCCGCTCTTCTCTTACCATCTGCGCCCAACGTAAAATGGAATCAATAGTAGGAACATCTATCTTTAATTGTTCAGCCATCCACTTGGCTATACAATTACCATAATAAATGTCGTCCATGAAAAACCTGTGATTATTGTCTATTTCCCATATTCCACCCTCTCTCTGGACAACAGGAGTTCCAATAGCCACCAAAGTCTGCGAATTGATGAACGACTCTTTTATATCCGTGTTGCCTGATTGGTAGGAAAAACGTTCAAGCGACAGATAATCAAGCATGTATTTGAATTTCTTTTGCGGATAACGTTGTTTTATACTTTCTCTGATTTTCGTGTAATCGTTGTCCAAATCCGCAAGCAGATTAGCCGAAACATCGTCATAGTCCCTATAAAACATCGGGACATTCGATTTGTTTTGCCAATAACGACCGTACACCTTAAACAAACCGAAGCATCTTGATGTGTGAATTATCTGATTATCAACTGACAAGGTCAATGAAATAAAATTATCGCTTTGTTCCACCACACCTTTTCCGAACCATTTGTTGCAAATATTCTCAAAAAACTCCCCATCAATCTGTTTGAAATACGATTTCGGATAACAGGCCGCATAATTTGCAGCCTTACATCCGTATGTCACACCTGTTTTTCCGTATTCGATGGTTCTCGCAATCCAAGGAATCAGGCCGAAAGCAAAGGTCACGATATTGTTGTAAGAATATTTGTTTTTCATCTCGTCAACCATCCAGTTCCAGCCTCCTTGTCCATACATCGTACCTAAAAACACAGTCTTTTCCCTATTGATATACGGTGCTATCTCCTCCAGTCCGACTCTATATTTGTGCACCGGCATACAAAAAACGATGTAGTCGGCTTCTGGAATAAGCTCTGCTGCATTGCTCGATGCTTTTTTCAATGGTCCCGAAAATGTTTCCAACACCTTTCCATCTGGCGATTGGTATTGAAGCTCGACGGTGTGATGCCATTTTTGTGGTCTGGAAGTGAAAATCGACACTTCGAAGCCAGAATCTTTCAAAAAAGGAATCAGGGTATGAGCACTACTCCCACCCCCACAGACTACAAGTTGTTTCTTTCTCACCATTCTCTGCTAATTTTTTCAGGTAAATCAATAAGTTTCCCCATTTCCACTGTCGTTTCGTATGTATATTCACGATCCAAAACATTGCCATCAGGAGAAAACGTCATCTCTCCCAAAAAGACTCTCTTTCCAACAGCATACAGGTCAACTCTCACATACGGAATACCTTCCGACAGTATTTTGGCAACATCAAGAATCTTATCCAAAGCCTCCGGCTTCTCCACGCTAACATTATCGTTGGAGTTATCATCTTTCAACAAAAACAAACGATTCCATTCCGTCGAATAAATAGCGCCTTTCGAGTGACGTGTAACAATATCGCGGTCATAGCACACGCCCACGAATTTCGGCTCGCCGTTGAAGCAATGTACTTTGTAATCTCTCACGTCTCGATAATCCTTCACCGGCAAAAACTGTTCACAAATTATCATGGGTTTGATAAAATGATAATGCCTCTCTGGAGTCACAGCGCCCCAGTCTATTTTCATCCATTCTTTCAACTGTTTCACGCTTTTCTTCACATCAAGTTTGCTCTTGTCTTCAACTATAATGTTCCAGCCGCATCCATGATTGCATTTTATCACGAAACGCTGCGGAAGCACCTCGAAATCAACTTTATCAGCATCGTCCCAAGCCCCATAAAGGTCAAGCAAAATATCATCTAATCCTTTGCTTTTGATATATTCTCGCACCCCATACTTGTCTGCGCATATCGATTTCAAATTCGGTTGCCAGTATTTGTTAAGCCAGATAAGTTTTTCCGACCATGTCTGCGGATTATCAAGATTCAACCTATGTCCAGAATGATGCCTATAACTTACTCTCATAATCAAATCAGCAGTAAAGCTGTTTTTCATCATGATAGCTTGAATGAAATCGGTGATTTTCCTTCGTAATGTCATGCTTCTCAAATAATTTTATCAGAAATCATAATATTTTCTGTCCAAACTCGTCCTGATTCCAAAACTGAAGATGAAATCGTTTTGGGTATCAAGACCTTCGGCTGCAAAGTGACGATGTGTCACCTCTGCGAAAACATTCATGTTATATGCCGGGTTCACCATGTACGACACTATGACGTCATTCATCATAACCGTCGTCTTTCTTCCTGTCAGCAAATAATGACCGTTTTGTGTCGGCTTACCGTTCTCGTCAAAATCCAAATCCACAGCGATATGGTAATCGTTGTAAACATTATGACCGTAGTTCGCCCAAACATTGTTCTCCACGTCCCAGTCATCACCATACTGACCATAGTTCAACTTATATTGAAAATAAATGCGATTCCAGTTATACTGTCCACGAAGCACCATCTCCCATAGGTTTGCCCCCCATGGGTGTGCCAAAGGCTCGTTGTAATGGGCGTAATTGTTTTCTCCAATTGATATTCCGGCACCTTGTGTCGTGTGTGAATACATATACGGTCTCACAATATTTCCTTCTAATTGCAGGAACAGGTTTTTCACGCCGAAGCAGTCATAACTCTTCACGCCAAGTTGATATGCCTGTTTATTATGTCGATACCCTTTAAATTCCGTGAATCTACTTGCTGTCATCTCATCGAGTACAAACTGACCGTAAAGGGTGGTGTGTTTGCCGAGAATATAGCTCATATTGACGCCGAGCACTGCGTTGTCGGGTGATTTTCCCGCATAATATTCAGCTGAACGCAGAAATATTATCGGGTTGATATATTGAAAGTCAAAGCCTCTTTTCATATCGATAGTGGTATATGTCGAGTCATTGACCATCACCCGCTGATGTGTTTGCGCAGCAGCCACCACAGCGTCGAAAAAGCCTATGTTGAAACGTTCAGTCACCGCAAAGTCGAGATAATGAATGACAGACCATTTGCGCGCATAGGTGTTGTCTGCCATAACCGTATTTCTGTCGGTCATTTGTGCATACATACAAGTGTACTGAATACGCCAAAACTCGGCTTTCAGCTTCAGATACGGGTAGTTCGCCGCATTGTCGGAAAGCATCATCGAGCGATAACCGTCTCCAATGAAGTTCTTGCCATAGCCCAAGGTGGCGTCAAACCATTCCAGGGGACGATATGCCAGATATGCCGAAGCATTGGTGAAATCCCTTCCGTTCTCCTTGAACTTGTTGGCAAAACCCTGTCCGGGAACAACTTTTGCCGTGGCGCAGTAAGCATCAATATATTCAGGAAAAACAGCCTGATTTTCCTTGATGTTCGTGTAAAACGCGAACTGTCTCCCTATCGTGCCTTTTATCTCGGCTCCTCTGGTGTTGACCCAGGTTGTTCTGTGGCCGTCAGAGCCCAACTCAAAATCGATATACGGGTTGATGGCAATATAATAATTGTCGTTTCTCAACCTGATGAAATCGTCGTTGAACAACGAATTCAAGATATAATTTGAAAAGTTTCCTTTTTTATTAATCTTAATTCGATACAACTCATTGATACTGTCAAGATTAAGTATCCCGTTAAACTGCGACTCCGTCCAACCTTTCATTGCGGTATGGAACAGATAATCAGAACTGTAAGCCGCAGCCTGAACCTCCATCTCATAGTCGTCGTTGAGAGGAAGCAGGAGCTCTTGGGCTTTGGCTGTAAAACACAGCAAAATCAAGGAAATAATTAGTATGTGTTTTTTCATGTTTTTAATTTTATTTTTCATTTACACTGTCATTTCGAGCTTGTCGTTTCGTCATTTCGAGCTTGTCGAGAAATCTCCGGCAATCGGGTGCTCATGGACAATCTGTTTATCCGAGATTTATTCGCCAGAGGAGAATGCTTTCGCTTCGCTCGGGTCTCCACTCCGCTTCGCTCCGGTCGAAATGAAGAAGGTAAACAATAGTGAGTTGAAGAAGCAGAAGAAAATTATTCCCAATTGAACTTCAAAAACCGACTCGAAGAGCGCGTTGAACCCTGTCATCAGCAAGAAAGAGCAATATAGCATATCAAATCTCTTCTTTTTCATCCACAGAACAAGAGGAACGACGAAATACGCCAACAACAGTATCAACCCTATGACTCCGACGCTTAAAACCACCTCGAAAAACATGTTGTGTGCATTTGTCTCTCTGTCGATGGCATATCTTATAAACTGATACTCGACAAGATAGGTTGAAACAACCTCCGGGTCCACACCATGTTTCACAGCCTCATTCATCATGTTCCTGCGCATTGACTCGTCTGGTTCATACCATTGATTGTCAATCACATCATCTATGATTGCAGCCATCTCGGGTGTTATCTTTTCTGTGATTTCGGCTTTGTATCTATAATAGGAAGCCATGGTTTCGTCCGTTCTGTCGCCTGTCCCCACACCGAACAGCCAATTGTCTTTCAAAGCCGACTTATAACCTTTGAACTGCACAAGTCGGTGGTCGGAAGAATGTTCAGATGTGATATTTTTGACAGTATCCGTTATTCTCTCCACGCTTTGAGGAAAAGCGATGACAGCACCTGCCACGCCAAAGAGGAAGACAATCCCCGTTATCAAACCGGTCTTTTTCTTTTTCATGATGAAAGTAAGCCAAATCCATTGCAAAACGAAGGTCAGGACAAGCCAAATCAGACCGGCGCGCGATCTCACCAAAATAATGAAAACAACGAGCATGATATATGCTATAAGGCTGACTATCTTTGTCTTACGACCTCCATCTTCAAAAATCCCCATGAAACAGAACATCAAGCCGAGGCTGGCGTACATCGATAAATAGCTATGATGCACATAATACCATTTCATAAGTTCCTGATCGAAGAACCTGGTAACGGTATTGCCATTGAAAACCACATCATAGAGGGCATACAAAAAATTCATAAGGAAAAACAGTATGCACCCTAAAACTAAAGCATTCCCTATGGCTTTCAAGCGCCGTTTGTTTATATACGACATATCGGAGAACAAGAAAATCATCGGAAAAATCAAAAATCCGAGTTTTTTGCTCACCTGCACCCATCCTACAGATTGATTGTCAGTGTGTATCATGCCGACGAGATATATCAGCCATGTCAAGGCGAATATGATATAAGCCCATTTGAATTTCAGTTGCTGCTCGTTGATTTTGCATTTCTGGTCGAAAACGAACTTCAGGACGGCACATATCAGCAGCGCCGCCTCGCAATATTGTGCGGCGAGCCAGCTAAACGGCATCGCAAACGCCAAAAGCATCATTATCAGAAACTCCGCCTTCTGAAACGGTCGTAATCCTTCAAAAGCTTTCTTCATATATACACAATTGACAGTCATATAGTTACACGACATCCCTACATGGCTTCGCCACTTGGGTCACATCGGCGAACCAATAAAAAAGTCTTATTTTTACTAAACGACAAAAATAAGACTTTTTTCTAAATAAATATAAAACAATGTCTAAAAAAGTTCTTCGTATTCTTTTCTGAGTTTTTTATTGAAAATCCAGCGCATATCCGACATCAAGATTCTTATGAATTCGTTATAGTCAAGGAAAAAGACATAGCTGAAATACAAGAAAACCGCACCCAAGAGGGCGATTTTCCACGGTGTCAAGCAGAAGAGCAAGGTCGCTCCGACAACTGTAATCAAAGGGTGCATAACAAATTCCACGATATAGTTTGCCGTGTTACGGAAAGCTTTGTCTTTCAAACCCTTAAGTACAAAATACGCTATAATCCAAATCGGAGATGTCGCCACTGCCGCCGCCATGTAAAAAGGCAGTCCCACAAGAGCCAAAAGGGTCTTCAACAGCATTTTTCCGCATGTCGCCTTGTGCGCTATGGTCTTTGTCGACACCTTGCTTTCTTTTCTGTGTTTTGCGAACTCTCTCACCTTGTTGAACAGTGTCTTTGCTTTTTCAGGCTCTTTTTCTTTAAAATCAAGCACCTCCGCTATTTTCTTTTCATTGCTTCCCTGTCTCATCTTGACCATCTCCCAAATGGCGTCATAGTCCTCGTCCTCATCAGGTACAAACGATATGAGTTTCGACATTCGTTCTTTAAGAATAGCTTTTAACTCATTGATAATCACTGCCTCGTTCTCTTCTTCTCGACCTTTCACAAACTCTGTCACATTTATTGGCTCGCCATAGTTTATCACTATGGTGGAACGGTAGCGGAAATAGTCACCGTATTCCAGTCCCACAGGCACTATATACACTGGTTTCTCCTTTCCAAACCGGCGATTTGCGTCGAGTGCTATGTGGAAAATGCCTTTGCTTAACGGTCGCAGCGAGTGTTTCGTGCGATGTGTTGCCTCGGGAAACAGATACAACGGCACTTCGTCGTGAATGACATCGACGGCCTGCTCCATAGTGTCACCGTTCTTGTCGCGCACCGCTCCGATGCCGTCGCGGATTCTGAAAATCGGCAAAATTCTCAACCATCTCAATATCTTCGCTGTTTTCGGATTCTGAAAAATATCGCCTCTCGCAATGAAAACCTTCTTCTGTCTTGAGGTGGCAAGAAGCACCATGGCGTCCATCAAGGTGTTGCAGTGATTGCTGCCGAAAACACACGCCCCATTGTTTGGAATATTCTCCTTGCCGTTGATTTTATAACGCGTAAAACCACGACGGGTATGGTGGTCCACAAAAGGTCTTAAAAAAGAATACAACCAGTCGTCATCTTGTATTTTTCCCATTTTTTTTTATACTTTTGAAACGACAAATTTACGAAATTTTCTTTCAAGTAGAATAAATTTTGTAATTTTGTCCGTCATTTCGACGTCCTATACCTGACAGGTGCGGATTTTTCGATTTCGCTTGAAATGACGTGGACTTTGACAACAACAAAAATATCGTTATATGAAAACTATCAAGATTTTAAACTACGTTTTCGCCATCGCCCTCGGCTTCTTCGCGGTGATGTTCGGCTATGACCGTTTGGGGAAAGACAATGTCCAGGCTGCTGGCGACACAACTCTTTACACGGAAGAATACTGTCAGGATATTGTCGGTTTCGCCGATGTTATTCCATTGAAAATCAACATTAAAGATGGAAAAATAGACAACATCGACATTCTTGACAACAAAGAAACCCCGATTTATTTAAAGAAAGTGACGAGCAGCGGTCTTCTTGAGAAATTCCACGGTTTAACGCCAAAGGAAGCCGTTGATTTTGAAATCGATGCGGTGAGCGGAGCGACATATAGTTCAAGAGCGATTATCAAGTCTGTGCAGACTCGCATGAAAATCTACTATCACGAAGTCAACCCAAGTCCTTGGACATGGCAACTTATCGGTATCATCGCATGCGCCGTGATAATTTGCATTCTCAACATTTGCGGTAAAAGGAAATAGTTCGTCATTTCTCCATTCCGCTCCAGTCAAAATGAGTGTCAGAATATATAATTAAATCCTATATACGCTCTCATTCCTTCGCCGTCGAGTTTATCGATGGCCTTGGCGAACTCCGCCGATACCACGAAATTCTTGTTCATAATGAGTTTCATGCCGCATCCCGCTGAGGTATGGAGGCTTTCGTCTTTGCCGCTGTAGATAATGTTGTCGGGCCATTCCTCTGTCATGTAATCTTTCAGAATCTCCATTGCCGTTTTCTGTTCATTGAGACGGAACGACTGTGTCACCATGCCTGTGTCGAACATAGGGTTGAGCACCACACACCAGTTCTGGTTGATAAATTTGAAATTTGCCATTCTCCAGCGCAACTCCATATTAATCCATGCCACGCCTTTACCGACGACGCTGTTTCTATTGATACCTCGTCCTGTGGTGGAGCCGCCGTACATCTCGGTGGTTACCTTCTTGAAAAACATGAGGTTGGTGTTCATCATAGCATAAAAAGGAATATCGCCCGCGAGTACATTTTGGGCGCCAATGCGATAGCAGAATGTCAAACGATCGCTCGCCACGGGTATGTAATGATGAAAGACTCCGGTAAACGTTAAATGGTCATAGCCGTGTTTATCAATAAAATCAGGGGCGGCCGTGAGTGTAGCCTCGAAATAGACACCGCGTGTCGGGTCGTTTTCATAATCTTTGGAGTCGTAGATGACACCTGCCTTTAACTGTGTGACATTTCCACCACCAGCCTCATCGGGACGAAGAACACCACTCATCTTATATAGTTCATACAAAGTATATTGGTTCTCATATTTCTTGATATTCAGCCGGCTAAAATCATAATTATAATAGGCCAATCCTATTCCATAATATAAATGCTCTATGTTGCCGATTTGTTGTTGCATGCTGACAACGGCACGAAACTGTCTCCTGTCGATATCATAAAATCCGCTGTTTTCCGAGCCAGGCTCTGTGATATAAAAGGGAGGACAATCGACGAGGCCGGCATTTCCGTCAATATTTGCGGCAATATCCTTGTAATTTGGCGCGGCATAGCCGTTGAAACCGTAAAAACTGAATTTTTTATCGATGAAATAGCCGAAATCCATGAAGAGTTTGCCTTTCGGAATGACATTGTTCCAATAGGAATACGAGCGAAACATGCTTGAGCCTTTGGTGTATGCGGAGGCCTCGAAATTAATTTTGAAGTCATAGTCCGGATATTTCGAGCCGTCGCCATAGTTGAAAATGTCGATACAGGCACCATATTGAAATCCCATGTCGCTGTTATACCCCACCACCGGTAATGGTCCGAAGTTCCAGCCTTTCTTGATGATTTCGCCTTTCTCATTAAATGTCTTGTCGTTGTTTTGAGCCATCGCACCGATGGTTTCCATTACAACAAGCAATGTGATGATGAACTTTTTCATGCTTTCTGTTTTTTTATCGCCCTGCGGCGAGAAATCTTAAAAAATATTTCAATCTTATTTCGTCATTTCGAGCTTGTCCCTGCCGTCATTTCGAGCTTGTCGAGAAATCTACAGCTATCGAGCGCTCATGGACTTTTGTTTGTCGTAGATTTATTCACCAAAGGTGAATGCTTTCGCTTCGCTCAGGTCTCCACTTCGCTTCATTTCATTCCGCTCCGGTCGAAATGACGGGCTGATGGACTTTCGTTAGTCGTAGATTTCTCCACTTCGCTTCGCTCCGGTCGAAATGACGGGATGTTTGTTTGTCGTAGATTTATTCACCAGAGGTGAATGCTTTCGCTTCGCTCAGGTCTCCACTTCGCTTCATTTCATTCCGCTCCGGTCGAAAGGACAGAGGTTCCCTCCAAAACAATCACTATCTCTCCTTTCACTTCTTTTTCCTTAAAATATTTTATTACCTCTCCGAGTGTACCTCTCACGTTCTCTTCATGAATCTTGGTCAGCTCGCGGGCCACCGACACTTTACGAGTTGCACCTGCTGCCTCGGCGAGTTGCTCCAGCGTCCTCACCAATCTGAATGGCGACTCATAGAGTATGGTGGTGTATTCATTCCCGACGATTTTCTTGATTTTAGTCTGACGACCCTTTTTATGTGGGAGGAAGCCCTCGAAGATAAAGTGGTCGGCGGGGAGGCCCGAGTTCACCAAAGCCGGCACGAAGGCGGTGGCGCCCGGAAGACACTCGACTTCCACGCCGCGTTTGATACATTCACGGACGAGCATGAAGCCCGGGTCGGAGATGGCCGGAGTGCCGGCGTCGGTGACCAAAGCCATGCGCTCGCCGTTTGTGATACGCTCGGCGACACGCTCGACAACAACATGTTCGTTGTTTAAATGAAACGCCTGCATCGGCTTGCTTATCTCATAGTGTTTCAACAAGTTACCACTTGTACGCGTATCCTCGGCGAGGATTACATCGACTTCCTCACGCAGCACACGCAAAGCCCTCAAAGTGATGTCCTCGAGATTGCCAATAGGTGTCGGAACTAAAAACAATTTCATAAAAAACGTCTCTCCACCAAATCGTTTAACATCTTATACGATTGACTTTCAGTATCCCACTGAAGTTCAATTTGCAGCTCGCTCATATAGACCCGCGCCCCCGATAAAGTCGGAAAATCGTTCAGAGCGTCTATCGATTTGTTGTAACGTTCAACCGAGCCATTAAACAAATCGTTGATAATCATCACCTTATCATTTATTCCCAGTGCCATTCTGATGTCTTTGACAAGAGTATGCTGCAAGCGCGCGGCAAGGCTGTTGTCTTCAGGCTCCGCCGGCGTTTCCTCTTCTTTCCCCTGCTCGACACGGAACATCTCGTCGTCTTCGTCTTCCCAATCTTCCCAATCCTCTTCGTCTTCTCCCTCTTCGTCGGCGGCAGCGTCGGCGTTTTCGTTATTTTCCTCCACAGGTAAAACAAGTTTTTCCTCTACAACGATTTCCTGTTCCGCGTCCATGTCGTCGGTCTCTTCCATCTCCATGTCGTCGGCATCGTTTTCCACAGGTTCGTCGGCAGGCGAATCATGTGCGGTCTCTATTTGACAGTCACAGAGCAAATCATACAGTTCGCGAGTGCGTTCCATCATGATGTCAAGATCGAGACGGCTCATCTCGCGGTCGTTGCGATACATATAGTCAACCTGCACCATCATGCGCCCCAGCCGGTGTTTCAGCTCAAGCACAATATTTTTTTCATCATTTTTTTGTGTTTCCATGATAAAATTCCTTACTTTTGTAGTCAACAAAAATATAAAAAAATTAAATACGTCGGATATGTTTCTTGAAAAAGATTCTCACAATAAGTCGCAAGGTTGGATTGAAGTGGTTTGTGGCTCAATGTTTTCTGGTAAAACCGAGGAGTTGATACGTCGTCTCAACCGTGCCAGAATCGCCAAATTAAGAGTCGAAATATTCAAGCCTGGAATCGACACGAGATACTCTGAAGAAGACGTTGTGTCGCACAACTCCAACGCTCTTCGTTCCATGCCGGTGGAGAACGCCCAGCAGATTCTCTTCTACTCCAACGAGTGCGATGTTATCGGCATCGACGAGGCGCAATTTTTCGGAAACGAGATTATCGACGTATGTCAACAACTTGCCAATCAAGGCATCAGAGTCATTGTCGCCGGTCTCGACATGGACTTCATGGGCAAGCCTTTCGGTCCGATGCCGCAGTTGATGGCAATAGCCGAAGATGTCACCAAAGTACACGCCATCTGCATGCGCTGCGGGAGCCTGGCCCAATACTCACACCGCACCATCGACGGAGACAAGCTCGTGATGCTCGGAGAGACGGAAAGCTACGAGCCGCTCTGCCGTGAATGTTATAACAAAGCTATGACAGACAAAGCCAAAGAACAATAGCAACATCTCACAGATTACACAGAGAAACTGAAATAAAAATCCGTAAATCTGCGTTATCTTTGAAAAAATATTCTTGCCATGAAAAAAATTCTCGTTTTTATAACAATATTAGTTATGTCATTAAGTGTCAACGCCCAAAATTACAACAAACTTTGGAAAGAGTTTAATGAGAACATTGAAAACCTTCTTCCTGAATCAGCTGAAAAAACGCTTGACAAGATTGAAAAACAAGCGTTGAGAGACAACAACGACGTTCAACTTCTCAAAACAATCCTCAAAAAAAGCGAGATTTTCCACATGAAAGAAGAAAATCCGGAAGACACCGTCGTCGGATATTGCAAATCGTATCTTCCCAAGCTTTCCAAGGCATCGCAGGTGATGCTAAATATCGAAATAGCCAAGTTCACCCATAAATACAACGATATCCTCGAATATCAAGACGACGATTTCATCAAGACCGTCTCAATGAAAAATTATGTTGAGATTTTCCAATCAGACGACGATTCCAAAATCTTCGACCTTGACCTTGAGCCAACACTTTACGATTATGCAATGCATTGTCTTATAAGTAATTATCGTTTTTACGATATTGAAAATGAATTATATGACAAGCTATTGGCTTTCGACCTTGAAAACAACTATATAAAGGCATATTATAACAATAGGATGAACCGTCTCGGCAATATTTACAACGATGAAGATTTTGGGAAACACTCGCAGTTGGCAGCTGAATGCACTGACACTGAATTTGTTGCGAAAATCAGGATAAAACAAATCGAGTATCTCACCTATAAAAAAGAATATGTCGAGGCGAAAAAACTCTGCGACGAGACGATGTCAACACTCGAAAAGACAAACACGCTGTACAAACAGTGCGAGGAGTTTATAAGCAGTTTGACGAAAAGAAGCGTCGCCGTTCAGACGAACAATGTTTACGTGGCGGAGCAGTCCATTCCTGTCGGATTGGCTTACCGCAACACCACAAATCCCACATACCGCATATACAAGGTGTCGATGCAAGAATTTGTCAATCTCTCCACCCTCGGCAACGACAAGACTCTTGCCGTTCTTTTAGCGAAGAAGCCACTGGTGGAAAACACCGTCAAACTGCCGGCAGAAACCGACTATTCCGAGCATTCGACGCTCATCGCCTTGCCAGCCTTGCAATACGGTGTTTATTATCTTGTTTTCTCAAACACCGACAGTTTCGACGACTTGGAAGACTTGATTTCCACACCATTTCAGGTTAGCGACCTTTCGTTTTTCAACCTTGAGACCGACGAATGTCTCAATCTTTACGTGGTAAACCGCAGCACAGGAGAGCCGATGAAAAATGTCAAGGCGCTCTTTTCTGAACGCAACTATTCGTATAAGACAAAATCTTACGAGCGTAAAGTCGCTGGCGAGGCGGTGAGTGACAAAAACGGACACATGGCAGCGCCAATGAGCGCCGACAACAGTTTTTTAATCGACCTTTACCATGATGGCGACACTCTGATGTCAACGATGTTGTTTGATTTTTACAGACGCAACGAAAACAGCAATCTCAAGATTAACAGCAAGATTTTCACCGACAGAGCCATTTACCGTCCGGGGCAGACGGTGCAGTTCAGTTGCGTGGTATATCGCGGGAACTCTAAAATCAAGGAGGTGATACCGGATTACGAAATAACACTTTATTTTGTCGACCCAAACTCACAGCCCATTGACACTCTGCGTCTTACAACCAACAAATACGGAGCAGTGAACGGCAGTTTCACCGCTCCGACCGACAGAGTCAACGGTGTTTACAGAATCTACGACAACAACAGCTCTGTCCATATCATGGTGGAAGAGTATAAACGTCCGACTTTCGAGATAACATTCGAGTCGCCGGAAAAGGAGTATAAAATTGACGAAAGTGTCACTGTTTCCGGGAAGGTGGCAGCACTTTCAGGCTTCGGACTCGACAATGTGGCGTACAGTTATACAATTGTCAGAAAAACATCTTTCCCTTTCAGATTTTGGAATTGGATACCATATTATGTGGACGATGAAATCATCTCTTCGGGGAAAAACACCACTTCTGCCGACGGCTCTTTTACCATAGATTTCCTTTTGAAACCGTCGAGCGACATTCCTGTTGTCAAAACCCCTCAATATACGTATGAGATTCAGGTGACGGCGACAAACAAACAGGGCGAGACACAAAGCGACAGTTTCAAAATCGTCGCCACCTATAATAAATATGACATTTCTCTGTCGAGTGACAACGAGACTATCGGTATCGACGAGCTTAACAGTCTGATGGTCAATGTCACAAACAGCAGTGGCAAGCCGGTCAACACCAAGATAGAATACAAGATATTCAAAATCAACGATATAGAAAGGTATCCGAGAGATTTAGGCGACTTTGACAGAAAGATTTTAAGCGATGCCTTGTTAAAGGTTTATTTTCCGAAATTCGATTACTATTCCAAAGACTGCATCACAAAAGATATTGTTTGCCAAGGAGTTGTCGATGTGAATGGTGAAACGGTGTTGTTACATGACAACAAATTGTCGCCTGCGAGATATGTCATCGAGCTTCGCTCTGTTGACGACACTCTGTCTGCATTCTCGAGTCAATATGTTGTTTGCGATGTAAAATCGAAGAAGATGCCTTACAAATCAATGTGTTGGACAAATATCGACAAGACATCGGCGCAGCCTGGAGAGACTATAAACTACTACATCGGCTCGTCGGAGAAAAATGTGTCGGCGCTCGTGATGGTGAAGAGAGGCAGGAATATTCTGAAATCAGAGCGCGTCACTGTGAACAACAGCATTTACAAGTTCACTTACACTGTCAGGGAGGAGGACCGTGGTCGTTTGGACTTCCAGGTGGCGATAGTGAGATACAACACCGAGATGAGGCATATCGATTATGTTGACGTTCCTTTTGACAATATGAAGATGGACATAATGTTGAACACTGAGCGTGGCAATTTGCTTCCGGGTTCGGAGGAAACATGGAGCGTGACGGTGAAAAATCACAAAGGCAAGCCCGCGACAGTGCCGCTGATTGCCGTGATGTACGATGCCTCTCTCGACAACTTCGCCACCCTCAACTGGCATTTCAACACCTTGCCGGCGATACCGGAAAACAGCGTTATCATGTCCGACAGAAGTTTCAACACACAAAACACCTGGCAAAACTACCGTATCGCACATTTCCATATCGAGGAAGGCAGAGTGTTTTCAAGTCTTTCATTGATGCCTCGACACTGGCACAGAACCATGTATTACGCAAAAACAATTGCTTTGGACGATGCCATGACAGTGGAGGAAGAATACCACGCAAGAAACGAGGAGATAGAAGAAGACACATTGAACGAAACGGTGAAGACACAGGAAACCAGGCCGTCTAAAATACGAAAAGACTTCAACGAAACAGCTTTCTTCTATCCGAATTTGAAAACCGACGAAAACGGCGACTGCACATTCACCTTCACCATGCCTGACGCACTAACCCGTTGGAATTTAAGAATATTGGCATACGATAAAGATTTGAAAGTCGGTAATCTCGAAACAACTGTTGTCACACAACAGCCGTTGATGATTATGGCCGATATGCCGAGATTCGTCTATGATGAAGACACTCTTTGGATTGCCGCAAATGTAATAAACTTGTCTGAAAAAGAAATAACACCAACCGCAAAACTTGAGATTTTCGACGAAAACAATAATCCAATAGAATTGATTTTATCTGATAATAATATAAATATTTCGATAGAACCTAACCGCAGCCGGAAGGTCAGCTGGAAAGTGGCGATGCGGAAGGACATCAACCCGTTGATTTTCAGATTCTCCGCCTCCGCAGCCGGTTGCAGCGACGCCGAGCAGCATCTGCTTCCTGTGTTGAGCACCGATGTGTTTTTAACACAGACATACGCGCTCACTACCGAAGCCAACACAAAGAAAGAATACGAGTTCAGCATAAATAACGAAGGAGAGAGAAATCACGACATCAAACTGAATTTCAACGCCAATCCGGTATATTATGCGATTCAGGCTTTGCCCTATCTCGCCGAAAGCGACGAGAAATACGCGGTCTCTGCGTTCTACAGATATTTCGTCAACAAGATGGCACAAGAAATCGTCATGAGCAATCCTAACATCGAAGAGACGCTGAAAGGACATGAAGACGACACCTTGTCGGAACTTCAGAAAAACGAAGAAGTGAAAGCAATATTGTTAAAGGAAACCCCGTGGGTGATGGAGGCGAAAAGCGAGACACAGCAACGAGCTAATGTGTCGAAACTCTTCGACAAAAAAAACCTTGACAAAAATATCGCATCAGCATTGAATATTCTTGCGAAGAAACAGACCGTCAACGGAGGCTGGCCCTGGATTGACGGCATGCCCGAAAGCGAGTACATCACACAATATATATTACGCGGCTTGGGACGTCTCGACAACAATGACGCGATGACAAAAAAAGCGTTCAACTTCCTCGGGAATCAAATCGTCGAAAGATATGATAAACTTGATACTCAAAAGAAGAAAAACAACGCTGTCTGCGACTTTTTGACAATGAAGGGACTCTATGCGATGAGTTGTTTTTCATACAACACAAGCAACCATTTTGACAAGGCCAAAGAATTTTACATTAAAAAACTAAGCAGTGACTGGAGACGCTATGGAGTGGAGGAGCAGGCGTATATCGCATTGATTCTCAACAGAAACGGCCACAATGATATTGCCAAGCTTATCATAAAGTCATTACGCGAGAGAGCAATCAAAAACGAGTTCGGAATGTATTGGCGCAATATAAGCGTTGAGAATGAGGCAAGGATTTTGGAGGCGTTTAACGAGATTGAGCCGAAGACAAGCGAGGCAGACGCAATGCGTTTGTGGATTCTCACCCAGAAACGCACCAATATGTGGGAAAACGAACAATCCTCTGTAGAAGCCATTTTCGCCATCATGAACAGAGGCACGAAATGGGATTCCGAAAAAGCCACAGCCTCAATGATTATTGGTGACGACAGCGTAAAGGCGGCAATCGACAACCAATCAAACCACGTGGTATGGGGCGGTTTATACCGTCAGTATTTCGTGCCTATCGACAAGGTTCGGAGACATAGCGACGAGATGAAGATAAAACGCGAGATTGTTGCGCCTGAAAACGTCAAAGTCGGCGACAAGGTGGAGGTTGTCATCACCATTGAGAACAGCCAAGACATGGAGTTTGTGTATCTGAAGGATTTACGCGGGGCCTGCTTCGAGCCGACGGAGCAACTTTCGAGATACCACTGTGATAACGGATTGTGGTATTATCAAAGCACCGGCGATGTGGCGATGGAGTTTTTCTTCGACTATCTTCCGAAAGGAAAGCACACTGTTTCGCACATCATGTACGTGACAAAAGAAGGCAGTTTCAGCGCAGGATATTCGCAGATTCAATGCCAGTATGCACCTGAATTTGGAGCATATTCCGACGGCGCCAGGATAACCGTCGAATAACTTCCGGCTATCTCAATCCCTTGACTGTTGGAGTTCCCGGGACGAAATCCTTGAGATAGAACGGCTCGAAATACGCCACATCGACAAAATCATTATTATTGAATTTTTGTTGTGCAATAGTATTCATATATCGAGCGGAACAACAAAAATCATTGACAACAGTGATTTTATCGTCGTTTTTGAAAATCCCGGCACATTTGTCAGCGCCGTCGCCAAAAAGATACAAATGGTGATTCTGTTTCAAATCCGCAAATGAGCGCTCATCAATGATGACGGCTTCGGTATCCTTGATTTTATTGATGTTTTCGTCAAAAATCGCAGCGTAAACTTCCATGCGACGAGCATCAATCATAGGGATTAATATTTTGTTTCCGGCAGCACGAGATTTCTCCACCTCGCTCAAAACGACCGACGAGCCTCCAAACGCCATCGCATGCAAAGTGTCCACCGCGATTAACGGCTTGGAAACCGCGTAGCAGACACCCTTGGCTGTACTCACGCCAATGCGGAGACCCGTGTAAGAGCCAGGACCCATGCTGACAGCGACAGCATCGAGTTGATTGTAAGCGACACCAACCTCCTTCATCACAGAATCGATGAAAAAAGTGATTTTTTCAGAGTGGTTTTGACCTTTCGAATCCTCCTCGCAAGCCAAAATCTCGCCGTTATGAACAAGAGCCACCGAACATGACGGAGTAGCAGTTTCCAAACAAAGAATCATTGTTTTTCCAATTTTTTGCAAAATTACGAAAAAGTTTGGAGTATGAGATTGGAGGTTGGAAATTTTTTCATTTTTTCCTTTGATAATAATTCCACATTATGTAATTTTGCAGGTTATTTATTTTCCCATAGAGAAATGGAAGTTATTAAAACGGATATCGAAGGAGTGATTGTCATCGAGCCGAGAGTGTTTGGTGACGAGAGAGGCTATTTTTTTGAGTCGTTTTCACAAAGAGAGTTTTGCCAGAAGGTCGGCGACACTGTTTTTGTGCAGGACAACGAATCGAAGTCTTGTTACGGAGTGTTGAGAGGTCTGCATTTTCAGCTGCCCCCTTTCGCCCAGGCGAAACTGGTGCGTTGTGTGAGAGGTCGCGTGCTCGACGTAGCCGTCGATATTCGCAAAGGCTCGCCGACATACGGAAAACACATCGCATACGAATTGAGCGAAGAAAACCATAGAATGCTCTTCATACCACATGGCTTTGCCCACGGTTTCTCCGTTTTGAGCGAGACCGCCGTTTTTCATTACAAATGCGACAACTACTACGCTCCGCAAAGCGAAGGCGCTTTGCAATGGAATGACACCGACCTGAATATCAACTGGTTAATACCGGAAAAAGACATCATCTTGTCGGAAAAAGACAAACATCATCCTTTATTTAAAGATTTTAATTCCCCATTTGTTTTTGAAAAATAAAATGAATATACTGATAACAGGCGCCAATGGTCAGCTCGGCAACGAGATGCGGATAGTTTCCAAAGGAAGCGCGGACAGATATATATTCACAGATGTGGAAGAACTCGACATCACCGACCCGGAGGCAATAGACAAATGTGTGAAAGACAATGACATAAATATAATCGTCAACTGTGCGGGATACACCAATGTGGAAAAAGCGGAAGACGATGCGGCGGCAGCGGAACTCCTTAACGCCAAAGCTGTTGAGTATTTGGCGAGAGTTTGCAAAGACAACGACGCCACTCTCATTCATATCTCCACAGACTATGTGTTTGGCGGCAACGAGGGGAACACTCCGCGCACCGAAAGAGAACAACCCAACCCGACAGGCGTTTATGGCATGACAAAACTCAAAGGCGAAAACGCCGTCAGGCACATCGGATGCAGACACATCATAATAAGGACGGCATGGCTTTACAGCGAATTTGGAAACAACTTCGTGAAAACAATGCGCAAACTGACTTCCGAAAAGGATAAATTGAGCGTTGTTTTCGACCAAATCGGCACCCCGACATACGCCTTGGACCTTGCAAATGTCATTTTCAAAGTCATAAAAGAGAGACGATTTGACAACGTAGAAGATATATATAATTATAGTAATGAGGGAGTTACAAGTTGGTATGACTTCGCAAAGGAAATATGTGAGTTTAGCGGCAACGTATGCGACATACAGCCTTGCCATAGCGACGAATTTCCGAGCAAAGTGAAACGTCCCAGCTATTCCGTCCTTGACAAAACGAAAATTAAAAACAAGTTAAACATCACGATTCCACACTGGAAGGAGTCGTTAAAAAAATGCATCGGCAAACTATGAAAAACATCATCATCACCGGAGGCGCAGGCTTCATCGGAAGCCATGTGGTAAGACTTTTTGTAAATAAATATCCTGATTATCATATCATTAATATCGACAAACTGACGTATGCAGGAAACCTTGCCAACTTGAAAGACATAGAAAGCAAACCCAACTATACCTTCGTGAAGGCGGATATATGCGACTTCGGGACGATAATGGATGTTTTCAAGAAACACAACGTTGACGGTGTTATTCACCTCGCTGCCGAGAGCCATGTCGATCGTTCCATAAAAGACCCTTTCACATTCGCACAGACCAATGTCATGGGCACTTTGAGCCTTCTCCAGGCTGCAAAGCTGACATGGGAAAACCTGCCCGAGAAATGGGAAGGCAAGCGTTTCTATCATATCTCGACCGACGAAGTGTACGGTGCGTTGGAAATGACAAATCCAGAAGGCATCAAGCCTCCGTTCACCACGAAAGCGTCGTCGGGAAAACACCATTTGGCATACGGAAACAAGTTTTTTACAGAAGATTTGAAATACATGCCGCATTCACCATATTCGGCGTCAAAAGCAAGCTCCGACCACTTCGTGAGAGCCTTCCACGACACCTACGGAATGCCCGTCATAGTGACGAACTGCTCGAACAACTACGGTCCATACCAGTTTCCGGAAAAACTTATCCCTCTGTTTATCAACAATATCCGTCACAAAAAACCTCTTCCAGTTTACGGGAAGGGAGAAAACGTGCGCGACTGGTTATATGTCGAAGACCACGCAAGAGCCATAGATTTGATTTTCCATAAAGGAACGATAGCCGAGACATACAACATCGGAGGATTCAACGAGTGGAAAAACATCGACATCATCAAAGTCGTCATCAACACTGTTGACAGACTTCTGGGCAGAAAAGAAGGCGAGGACATGAATCTCATCACTTACGTGACAGACCGCGCCGGACACGACATGAGATATGCCATCGACTCATCGAAACTGCAAAGAGAACTGGGCTGGGAACCAAGTCTGCAGTTCGAGGAAGGCATAGAAAAAACAGTGAAGTGGTATCTCGACAACCAAGCATGGATGGACAACATCACTTCCGGCGAATACGAAAAGTATTACGAGTCAATGTATGCTGGCAGATAAAAAATTGATTTAATCCCGATTATTGAAAAAAAATGGAAAAAGTAACAATCCTACCTTACGAAAGTATTTACGAGAACTTCATCGACAAAAAGTATCTCCACGAAAACATCGACGAATACTATTTCAGAAACATACAAGTCGATAAACCCAAAAACACTTGGCGCCATTTGCGTTCCAACGAGATTGAGTGTCTTGTGAAGAACAGCAACACGGCAACTAGTTGGGATACCATCCTGGTGACCGACGATTTCGACACCAGTCTTGTGAAAAACAACCGTTTTTACGGTTTAGTGCGAATCGGGGCCATCAAACACGTGGTGCTTCAGTATCACGACTTGAAGATGACGTGCGGTATTACCGACAGCACTATTATTTCCTGTGACATTGGCGATTTCGTCGCCATTCACGACGTGCATTACATTGCGAATTATATTATCGGAGATTGTTGTGTACTTTTCAACGTTCATGAAGTATCGTGCACCAACCACTCCAAATTCGGCAACGGCATTTTGAAAGACGGCGAGTCCGAAGATGTACGAATATGGCTTGAGTTGATGAACGAAGCCGGCGGACGCAAAGTCCTGCCTTTCGACGGAATGATTACCGCAGACGCTTATCTTTGGGCAAAATACGCCGACATCAAGAAGCTTCAGGACAGATTATTCGAAATCACACAGAAATCATTCGACAGCCGCAGAGGTTATTACGGCACAATCGGCAAAGGCAGCGTCATCAAGAACTCCTGGATTATCAAAGACGCTAAAATCGGGTCATGCTGCTACATCAAAGGTGCCAACAAACTGAAAAACATCACCATCAATTCATCTGATGAGGAGCCAACACAAATCGGTGAAGGCGTGATTTTAGTCAACGGCATAGTGGGCTACGGCTGTCATATCTTCTATTCGGTCGTGGCAACACGTTTCGTCATCGGCGACAACTGCAATCTGAAATACGGCGCGCGCGTCATTTATTCAGTGTTGGGCGACAACTCGACAATCTCATGCTGCGAGGTGCTGAACAACTTGATTTTCCCGGCACACGAGCAGCACCATAACAACTCCTTCCTCATCGCCGCCTGTGTGATGGGGCAGAGCAATATGGCAGCCGGCGCGACCTTGGGCTCCAACCACAACAGCCGTGCAACCGACGGCGAGATTCTGGTGAAACGCGGATTCTGGGCAGGCCTCTGCTCAAGCGTCAAGCACTCGTCGAAGTTCGCATCGTTCACGCTCCTCTCAAAAGCCGATTATCCTAACGAGATGAACATCAAGTTGCCATTCTCATTGGTGAACAACAACATCTACAAGGACCAACTCGAGGTGATGCCAGCCTACTGGTGGATGTATAATATGTACGCCATAGCACGCAACACCTCTAAATATCAAAAAAGAGACAAGCGTCTGCATCGTGTCCAAAACATCGAGTTCGAGACATTTGCACCAGATACCATGGAAGAGGTCATAGCAGGACGCAAGCTCCTTGAAGTGTGGACGGCTAAAGCCTATCTCCGCTCAAAAGGCGAAAACCCGGAACAAGAATACTACACTCTGCGTGAACTCGGCCATAAAATACTTAACGGAGACAAAGACGTTGTAAAAGGTCTTGAAGTTCTCGGCGAAGACATGGAGAAATCTCATCGCAAGGTGGTGATTCTCAAACCTTACGAGGCTTATCACGCTTACGAAGACATGATTATCTACTATGCGATGAAAAACCTCGTCTGTTACGTGACGGTTAATACCAACGAAACGTTTGACCAGATGTGCAAACATCTTACCAACATCCGTCAGCGCGAATGGATAAATTTAGGCGGTCAACTCATGACAGAAGACGATGTGGAAAGACTTATCGACGACATCTGCGACGGCACGCTCGACAGCTGGGACGACATTCACAAACGCTACAACGACTTGTGGGACAAGTATCCGTTAGACAAACTGTTGCACTGCTATCAAGCCTTGAGGTTCATTTATAACAAATGTCCTCGCCTTACAAAAGAAATCTTCGCCGACGCTCTCAACAAGGGCGAAAGAATCCTGAAATATGTCTGCGACCAAGTCTATATATCCAGGAAGAAAGACTACGAAAACAGCGTGCTCAACTCGACATTCCGCAATCTTGAAGAGCGTGATGCCGTGAAAGGGAAACTTGAAGACAACAGTTTCGTCAAACAAATCAAAAAAGAGACAGAAAAAGCGTTGAAAATGATTTCCGACGCGAGAGAATTAATTAAATAAAATCTACAAAAACGTATACAATGAGAGTAATTATTGAACCATCTTACGAGAAAATGTCACAGTGGGCGGCAAATCATATCGTCCGCAGAATCAACGAATTCAATCCGACCGACAAGAAACCTTTCATACTCGGATTGCCCACAGGCTCAACACCTGTCGGGACCTACAAATGCCTCATAGAGGCTTACAAAGCCGGCAAGGTTTCTTTCTCCAACACAGTGACATTCAACATGGACGAATACGTCAATCTCCCTGAAGACCATCCGGAGAGCTACCACTCATTCATGTGGAATAATTTTTTCAAACATATTGACATCAAGAAAGAAAACGTGAACATCTTGAACGGAAACGCGGAAGACCTCGATGCCGAATGCGCGCGCTATGAAGCTAAAATCAAAAGTTATGGCGGCATTCATCTTTTCATGGGCGGCATCGGCCCTGACGGTCATATCGCCTTCAACGAGCCGGGCTCGTCGCTGACATCGCGCACAAGAGTGAAGTCTTTGACGACAGACACCATAATCGCCAACTCGCGTTTCTTCGAGAACGACATCGACAAGGTGCCAAAGACAGCCTTGACAGTGGGTGTAGGCACCGTGATGGATTCCGACGAGGTTATGATTCTCGCCAACGGCCACAACAAAGCTCGCGCCTTGGCGGCAGCCATCGAAGGCGGCGTATGCCATCTCTGCACCGTCAGCGCATTGCAGATGCACCCGAAAGGCATAATAGTATGTGACGACGCAGCGACAGAGGAACTTAAAGTCGGCACCGTGAACTATTTCAAAGACATTGAAAAAGACAATTTATAATGTTTTTTAAACACGAATCGAGTTATATAGACGAAGGAGCTGTCGTTGGCAACGGCACCAAAATATGGCATTTCTGCCATATACAGAAAGGAGCCGTGATAGGCAATGACTGCTCTTTAGGACAAAATGTCAATATCGGGAACAATGTAAAGATAGGAAACGGCGTTAGGATTCAGAACAACGTGTCGGTGTATGAGGGAGTGGAGATTGAAGACAAGGTGTTTTGCGGTCCGAGTTGCGTGTTCACCAACGTCGTGACACCACGGGCGCATTTTCCGGCAAACGGCGTTTATGCAAAGACTTTGATAAAAGAAGGTGCGTCGTTAGGAGCCAACTGCACTGTCGTTTGCGGACACACCATCGGAAAGAGCGCGATGATAGCCGCAGGCGCAGTGGTCACAAAAGACGTTCCGGATTATGCCTTGATGACTGGAGTGCCGGCAAAACAGACTGGCTGGGTTTGCGAATGCGGAAAGAAGTTGGGGAAAGATTTGAAATGCCAATGTGGTAGAGAATATATATTGAGTAATAACATATTAAGACAATCCGTCATTTCGACCGGAGCGGAATGAAATGGAGCGGAGTGGAGAAATCTACGACTAACGAAAGTCCATGAGTACTCGGTTGCTGTAGATTTCTCGACAAGCTCGAAATGACGGCAGAAACAAGCTCGAAATGACAGCATTCAATCCGTCATTTCGACCGGAGCGGAGTGGAGACCTGAGCGAAGCGAAAGCATTCACCTCCGGTGAATAAATCTACGACTGACAAATGTCCATGAGCACCCGATAGCTGTAGATTTCTCGACAAGCTCGAAATGACGGCAGGGACAAGCTCGAAATGACAGCATTCAATCCGTCATTTCGACCGGAGCGGAATGAAATGGAGCGGAGTGGAGAAATCTACGACTAACGAAAGTCCATGAGCACTCGGTTGCAGGAGATTTCTCGACAAGCTCGAAATGACGGCAGTGACAAGCTCGAAACGACAACATTCAACCCGTCATTTCGACCGGAGCGGAACGAAATGGAGCGGAGTGGAGAAATCTACGACTAACGAAAGTCCATGAGCACCCGATAGCTGTAGATTTCTCGACAAGCTCGAAATGACGGCAGTGACAAGCTCGAAATGACGGCAGGGACAAACTCGAAATGACAGCATTCAATCCGTCATTTCGACCGGAGCGGAATGAAATGGAGCGGAGTGGAGAAATCTACGACTAACGAAAGTCCATGAGCACCCGATAGCTGTAGATTTCTCGACAAGCTCGAAATGACGGAGTCATAAGCTCGAAATGACAGCATTCAACCCATCATTTCGACCGGAGCGAAGCGGGGACCTGAACGAAGCGAAAGCATTCACCTCCGGTGAATAAATCTACGACTAACGAAAGTCCATGAGCACCCGATAGCTGTAGATTTCTCGACAAGCTCGAAATGACGATAGAGACATGTTCGAAACGACAGCATTCAATCCGTCATTTCGACCGACCGGAGCGAAGTGGAGAAAACTACGACTGACAAATGTCCATGAGCACTCGGTTGCTGTAGATTTCTCGACAAGCTCGAAATGACGGCAGGGACAAGCTCGAAATGACAGCATTCAATCCGTCATTTCGACCGGAGCGGAACGAAGTGAAGCGAAGTGGAGAAATCTACGACTAACGAAAGTCCATGAGCACCCGATAGCTGTAGATTTCTCGACAAGCTCGAAATGACGGCAGTGACAAGCTCGAAATGACGGCATTCAACTCGTCATTTCGACCGGAGCGGAACGAAGTGAAGCGAAGTGGAGAAATCTACGACTAACGAAAGTCCATGAGCACCCGATAGCTGTAGATTTCTCGACAAGCTCGAAATGACGGCAGGGACAAACTCGAAATGACAGCATTCAATCCGTCATTTCGACCGAAGCGGAACGAAGAGGAGCGAAGTGGAGAAAACTACGACTGACAAGTGTCCATGAGCACCCGATAGCTGTAGATTTCTCGACAAGCTCGAAATGACGGAGGTGACAAGCTCGAAATGACGGGATTACAGGCTCGAAATGACGATGACAACAAACTCGAAACGACGGTAAACGAAGAAATATGAAAAACTTTGCCCTGATTGGAATTGGTGGTTACATAGCTCCACGACATTTAAAAGCTATAAAAGACACAGGTAACAACATGGTCTCGGCCTACGATAAAAACGATTCGGTAGGTATAATGGACGGTTATTTCCCGAACGCGGCGTTTTTTACAGAACAAGAGCTGTTCGACAGACACAACACACGTTTGATTGAACGCGGCACAAAGATAGATTTCGTCACGGTCTGCACACCGAACTATCTTCATGACGCGCATACCAGATACGGACTGCGTCTGGGTGCCGATGTCATCTGCGAGAAGCCGGTGGTGCTCAACCCATGGAACATCGACGCACTGGAAAAAGTAGAGCAAAGCACCGGTCACAATGCTTATACCATACTTCAACTGCGCCTCCACGACTCTATAGTCGCACTCAAAAAGAAAATCGACGAAGGACCGAAAGACAAGGTCTATGATGTCGATTTGACATATATCACGGCAAGAGGCAACTGGTATTACACTTCCTGGAAAGGCAATGAAAACAAGAGCGGAGGCATAGCCACCAACATCGGCATACATTTCTATGACATGTTGTCGTGGATTTTCGGCCCTGTGACGAAAAACATAGTGCACATCTCGACCCATGACCGCGTGGCAGGGTATCTTGAGATGCCGAAGGCAAGAGTGCGTTATTTTTTGAGTATCAACCCCGACACCTTGCCTGCAAATGCCGTTCAAGGTGAGAAAAAGACTTACAGAACCATCATGATTGACGGCTCCGAGTTTGAGTTCAGCGCGGGTTTCACCGAACTTCACACAAAGAGTTACGAGAAGATTCTCGCAGGCGAGGGATTTAGGATTTCCGAAGCTCGCAACTGCATCGAAATAGTGTACGAAATTAAAAACGCCCAACCAATCGGCTTGGTCGGCGACTATCATCCATTGGCGAAATTGCCATTGAAAGAGCATCCTTTCGGATGGAAATGACAAACATCCCGTCATTTCGACCGAAGCGAAACGAAGTGAAGCGGAGTGGAGACCTGAGCGAAGCGAAAGCATTCACCTTTGGTGAATAAATCTACGACTAACGAAAGTCCATGAGCACCCGATAGCTGTAGATTTCTCGACAAGCTCGAAATGACGGGGGTGACAAGCTCGAAATGACGGTAAAAGATAACAAATAATTAAAAAATGAAGATATTAGTCACAGGAGGAACAGGGTTTATCGGTTCCCACACAACGGTTGAGTTGCAGCAGCAAGGCTACGACGTAATCATCGTTGACGCCTTGTTTAACTCAAGGATAGAGGCACTTGACGCTATCGCGTCCATCACTGGAAAGAAGCCGGAGTTCGAGCAGTTCGACCTTGCCGACAGAGCAAAAGTCGATGATTTTTTCAGCCGTCATAAAAACATAAAAGGTGTGATTCACTTCGCCGCCCATAAAGCCGTGGGAGAATCGGTGGAACAGCCTCTGAAATACTACCGTAACAACCTCGATTCTTTAATAAACATCATCGAGTCGATGAACGAATACGGCGTGCCTAATCTCGTCTTTTCTTCGTCTTGCACTGTTTACGGCGAGCCAGACCCCGAAAATCTGCCTATCTCCGAAAAAGCCCCGATTAAAAAGGCTGAATGTCCCTACGGAAACACCAAACAGATTGCCGAAGAGATAATACAGGACTGCATCACAGCATATAAAGGATTGAATGCCATTGCGTTACGCTACTTCAACCCTGTAGGGGCGCATGAAAGCGCCAAATTAGGCGAGCTTCCTTTCGGAGTGCCTGCCAACCTCATGCCGTACGTCACACAGACAGCCTACGGCATCCGTCCGTTCCTGAGAGTGTTCGGCGACGACTACGACACCCCTGACGGAACTCCAATCCGCGACTACATTCACATCATGGATTTGGCGAAAGCACATGTGAAAGCTGTCGCAAGAATGATTGACGACAAGATGAAAGCTCGTTTTGAGGTTTTTAACGTAGGCACCGGTACGGGATATTCAGTCCTGGACATCATCAAATCATTCGAGAGAAGCAACAATCTCAAGCTAAAATACGAAATCGCTGGCAGAAGAGCCGGCGACATAGTGAAAATATGGGCAGACCCCACACATATTAATAAGGAGTTGGGCTGGGAAGCAGAACGCTCCCTCGACGACATGACACATAGTGCCTGGGAATGGGAAAAAGCTTACCGTGAAGGAAAAACTTGCTTTAAACTCGACAAATAGATTTAACCGATGCTGGCGCGATACCAGTCGAAAAGTCTCCTGACACCGTCATCTATCTCGACCTTATGATGCCAGCCAAAACCATGCAACTTGCTGACATCTATCAGTTTACGCATAGTACCATCAGGTTTTGACGCATCGAATACTATCTCACCTGTAAAGCCTACGGCATTTACTATTAACTGAGATAACTCTTTGATTGTCAACTCTTTGCCGGTTCCAACATTGATATGACAATTTCGTATCTCGCCCATAGAAGGAATTGCTGTACCATTGTTGCTGTAAACCTCTTTTCCTATGATATCTTTGAAATCGACATTCAGAAGCATGTGCACAGAAGCGTCTGCCATGTCCTCGCTCCACAAGAACTCGCGTAGAGGCGTGCCTGTACCCCAAAGAACCACTTTATTGTCGCAAACACCATATTTTGCCAATACTTTCAGAATATCTTCATGAGAAGCGGAGCCATTGACACCTTCCACAGGACGCTTGTCCATGTCTTTTGCAATCTTTGCCCATTCATTGTCATGGATAAGCCTGGCAAGGTATATTTTCCGCATCATCGCAGGCATCACATGAGAGTTCTCAAGATGGAAATTGTCGTTAGGGCCATATAGATTTGTCGGCATCACGGCAATATAGTTGGTGCCGTATTGCAGGTTATAGCTCTCGCACATCTTCAATCCGGCGATTTTGGCGATGGCGTATTCCTCGTTAGTGTATTCCAACGAACCCGTCAGCAGGCTGTCTTCTTTCATCGGCTGCGGCGCGTTCTTCGGATAGATACAGGTGGAACCCAAAAAAAGCAGTTTCTCGACCTTATGACGAAAGCTCTCGCCTATCACGTTGCACTGTATGAGCATGTTTTGCATTATGAAGTCGGCACGATACAGCGAGTTTGCCATGATGCCGCCTACATGGGCAGCTGCCAGTACCACTGCATCGGGCAGCTCTTTGTCAAAAAACTCTTTGACAGCCAACTGGTTAGCAAGGTCGAGCTCGGCGTGTGAGCGTCCAACAAGGTTGTTATATCCTCTTGATTTAAGATTGTTCCAGATAGCCGAGCCCACCAAACCCTGGTGTCCGGCGACAAAAATCTTTGAATCCTTATTCATCGATTTGACTTTTTAGATGTAGTTTCTTGACGAACTTCATATCGTGTTCCACCATGATATGCACGAGTTGCTCGAAAGAGGTTTTCCGCGGGTTCCAGCCGAGCAAAGTCCTGGCTTTTGTCGGGTCTCCGAGCAGCTGCTCCACTTCGGCGGGACGGAAATATTTCGGGTCAACGGCAACCATGACGCGTCCGGTGGAGTTGTCAACACCGACTTCGTTCATGCCCTCGCCTTCCCAACGCAAGTCGATGCCTGCCTCTTTGAACGCCAAAGTCGTAAACTCTCGCACCGTGTGATATTCACCTGTGGCGATGACGAAATCCTCGGGGGTTTCCTGCTGCATAATGAGCCACATGCACTCGATGTAATCTTTAGCATAACCCCAGTCACGCAAAGCGTTGAGATTGCCCAGATACAATTTATCCTGGAAACCTTGTTTTATCCTCGAAGCCGCGAGCGTAATCTTTCTCGTGACGAAAGTCTCTCCGCGACGCTCGCTCTCATGATTGAACAAAATGCCGTTGACGGCAAACATGCCGTAGCTTTCGCGGTAGTTTTTCACAATCCAGAAGCCATATTGTTTTGCCACTCCGTATGGCGAGCGCGGGTAGAAGGGAGTGGTCTCCTTTTGCGGCACTTCCTGCACCTGTCCGTACAGTTCGGAAGTGGACGCCTGGTAAATTTTCGTCTTCTTCTCCATTCCAAGAATACGAACCGCCTCAAGAAGCCTTAAAACACCGACAGCATCGGTCTCCGCCGTATATTCAGGCACCTCAAAACTCACCTTCACATGACTCTGGGCAGCAAGATTATAAATCTCATCGGGTCGTGTATGACGTAAAATGTTGATAAGCGAACTTGAATCTGTCATGTCGCCGTAATGCAGGTTTATCAAGCGTCTTTGATGCATGTCGCGCACCCATTCGTCAAGATAAAGATGCTCTATGCGACCCGTGTTGAACGATGACGAACGACGTATGACCCCATGAACCTCATATCCCTTTTCCAAAAGGAACTCGGCTAAAAAAGAACCGTCTTGACCTGTGATTCCGGTTATCAAAGCTACCCTTGCCATAATATATTTTTTGCAAAATTAAAAAAAATATTCATTACCTCTTTTAAATTACAAATAAAATCTCTAATTTTGCAGCATTGTATTACAGATAATAGTATTTGATTTTTCATGAATAATAATCATCTAATTATTATGGCCGGAGGTGTCGGCTCGCGTTTCTGGCCGATGTCTGTTCCGGAGAAGCCAAAGCAATTCATCGATGTGATGGGCATAGGTAAAACCATGATTCAGCTTACCGTCGAGCGTTTCGCAGGCATCATCGCCCCTGACCGCGTGTGGATTGTAACATCTAAAAAATATAAAAACATCGTGATGGAGCAGCTTCCGGAAGTGCCGGAGACACAGATACTTCTGGAGCCTTGTATGCGCAACACAGCACCGTGTATCGAATATGTGAGCCGCAAGATTTATGCCAAATATCCAGATGCCAACCTGGTGTTCTCGCCAGCCGACCATCTCGTGCTCGACGTGCCTCGTTTCCAGGAAGTAATCGAAGAGTCACTCGAATATACCAAAAAAAACGATGTCATCGTGACGCTCGGAATGATGCCAATGCGTCCTGAAACGGGCTACGGATACATCAAATCGGCAGAATCCAAGTCGCAGGAGAAATTTCAGAAAGTGGAGGCTTTCAAGGAAAAACCGAACCTTGAGACAGCTCGAAAATACCTCTCCGAAGGCGGGTATTACTGGAATGCGGGTATCTTTATCTGGAATGCGAAGATGGTGGTGGACACTATCGCCAAACTCGTCCCCGACATATCTGAAGTCTTTGACAAAATAGAACCTCATTTCTATAACAACGACGAGCAAAATGCAATAGACGAGCTTTTCCCGACATGTCCGAACATCAGCATCGACTACGCTGTGATGGAAAAATCGCACGATGTGTTCGTATATCCGGCAAGCTTCGGATGGAGCGACATCGGTACATGGGGAAGCCTTTACACACATATCCCCTGCGACGAGACAAACAACGCCATCATCGGAGAAAACATCAAGATGATTGACAGCAAAAACTGCATCGCACGCTCTTACGGAAGAAAGAAAGTGATAGTACAAGGTCTTGATAATTATATAGTTGTGGACGACAACGACTGCCTCCTCATCTGCAAGATGCAAGACGAACAGTTAATTAAAGAATGGCAAAAATAATTTGAACAAAAATCATATATTATGAAAAATCTCATGACATTTATTGCGAGATCGTTTTTCGGAAAACACAATTCCAAATCTTTCTCAAAAAGCCACGTTCTCGCTTTCGATACTTTTATCGTGATAGCAACAATCTTTCTCATTCCTTTATTTGCCTATTATCCAACTTATCCCAAAGACAGCATGACATTGTTCTTAAAGGGTTCAACTTCCGTCTTGCTGTTTTTCATCATCGGATTCTTGATAACCGGCTCATATAAAGGACTCGTCAGATACACGGGATTCAAGGATCTTGAACGTATTACAAAGACCACTGTTGAAGTGTTCTTTTTTCTTTGCGTATGTAAATATCTGGTTAAGCACGTTAAGATATTGAATGGTCTTAACGCATTTTTTCCTTCCAATTATCTTTTTATAATTCTGATTTGCATAGTGTCGTTGCTCTTCCTTGTGTTAGGACGATTGATTGTCCGTCGTTTTTACAATGAATATTTACGACCTCATCCAAATAAAATCAATGTAGTCATATACGGTGCCGGCGACGCCGGTCCTATCACGCAAAACGCTCTGTATCAAGACACTTCGACACAATATAATGTCGTTTCTTTTGTTGACGATTCTCGTACAAAAGTCGGAAAATCAGTCAATGGAGTGACTGTTCGCAAGCCAGAAGCTGTATTCAACAAAACATTTATAAAAAAGAATGATATCAATATGATTATCCTGGCTATGCCGAGTTTGAGCATCGACAAACGCAATGAGATTGTCAACAACCTTCTCGACCTCGGTGTCTCCGTGAAATCAGTGCCTCATGTCGATGACTTTATCGATGGCGACAACTTGAATTTAAGTCAGATTCAAGATATTAAGATTGAAGATTTGCTCGGCAGAGACCCTATAGTTTTAGGCAAGGAAAACGTGAGGCATGAAATTGAGGACAAGGTTGTGATGGTGACAGGAGCCGCGGGGTCTATCGGCAGTGAGATATGCCGTCAGGTGTTGCGGTACAATCCAAAGTATCTTGTGATGTTCGACCAGGCCGAGTCGCCGATGTACGATTTGCAGTTTGAGTTAAACAACGAAGAGCCTTATAAACACATACCAGTTCCGAAGGATTTTGTCGTCGGAAACGTCAAGGATAGCAACAAGATGAGAGAGGTGTTTGAGAAGTATCAGCCTCAAATCATCTATCACGCGGCAGCATATAAACATGTCCCTTTGATGGAGAGTTTTCCATACGAGGCGGTGTTTGTCAACGTGCTTGGCACGAAGATAGTGGCGGATTTGGCAATGGAATATGGTGTTGACAAGTTTGTGATGATTTCTACCGACAAGGCGGTGAACCCCACCAACGTGATGGGCGCGTCCAAACGTATCGCCGAGATATACATTCAGAGCCGCGACAGCAAGACCAAGTTCGTGACAACACGATTTGGCAACGTTTTAGGTTCAAACGGCTCTGTTATCCCGTTGTTCAAGAAGCAGCTGGAGCACGGCGGGCCGCTCACCGTCACCGATCGCAATATCATCCGTTTCTTCATGACTATCCCTGAAGCCTGCAGCCTCGTGCTCGAAGCAAGTGCCATAGGCGACGACGACGACATATTCGTATTCGACATGGGTAAGCCTGTCAAGATTTACGACTTGGCAAGCAAGATGATTAAACTGTCGCATAGACCTGATGTCCATATAGAGATAACAGGTCTGCGTCCAGGAGAGAAATTGTACGAGGAGCTGCTCGCCACCAAGGAAAACACCATTCCTACCGAGCACCCTAAAATTATGCGCGCGAAAGTCCGCGAATATACTAAAGAAGAAGTCGATAAAGAAATCAATGAACTCTTGCAGATACTTCCGACATGCCATGACTTTGACATCGTGCAACAAATGAAGGTTATTGTTCCGGAATTTAAATCAAACAACTCGGTGTTTCAGGTGCTTGACAAAATGATGGGGGGGGGGTATAACTCGTTGAGTATCAGGCGATAAAAAAAAGAGCCACGTGTCGGACTCGAACCAACGACCTACGCATTACGAATGCGTTGCTCTACCAACTGAGCTAAAGTGGCTTTTTGAGAGTGCAAAATTACAAATTTTTTTGTTATACAAAACAAAAAAGAAAAAAATACGTTATTAACTCGTCATTTCGACCGAAGCGGAATGAAATGGAGCGAAGTGGAGAAAACTACGACAAACAAATGTCCATGGGCACTCGGTTGCCGGAGATTTCTCGACAAGCTCGAAATGACGGTGGCGACAAGCTCGAAATGACAGCATTCAACTCGTCATTTCGACCGGAGCGGAATGAAATGGAGCGAAGTGGAGAAATCTACGACTGACAAATGTCCATGGACACCCGGTTGCTGTAGATTTCTCGACAAGCTCGAAATGACGACAGTGACAGGCTTGAAATGACGAAACGACAAGCTCGAAATGACGGCATTCAACTCGTCATTTCGACCGGAGCGGAACGAAGTGAAGCGAAGTGGAGACCTGAGCGAAGCGAAAGCATTCACCTTTGGTGAATAAATCTACGACTGACAAATGTCCATGGGCACCCGGTTGCCGGAGATTTCTCGACAAGCTCGAAATGACGACAGTGACAGGCTTGAAATGACGACAGTGACAAGCTCGAAATGACAGCATTCAACTCGTCATTTCGACCGGAGCGGAATGAAATGGAGCGAAGTGGAGAAATCTACGACTGACAAATGTCCATGGGCACTCGGTTGCCGGAGATTTCTCGACAAGCTCGAAATGACGGTGGCGACAAGCTCGAAATGACAGCATTCAACTCGTCATTTCGACCGGAGCGGAATGAAATGGAGCGAAGTGGAGAAATCTACGACTGACAAATGTCCATGGGCACTCGGTTGCCGGAGATTTCTCGACAAGCTCGAAATGACGACAGTGATAGGCTCGAAATGACGGCATTCAACTCGTCATTTCGACCGGAGCGAAGCGAAGTGAAGAAATCTACGACAAACAAAAGTCCATGGGCACTCGGTTGCCGGAGATTTCTCGACAAGCTCGAAATGACGACAGTGACAGGCTTGAAATGACGAAACGACAAGCTCGAAATGACAGCAGTGACAGGCTTGAAATGACGTACATGGGTGATTATGATATGGAAATTTCTTTCGGTGTTATTAGCCTCGACGGTTAAAACCCTGTTGGCCCCGGCTATAGGGTTTGCCGCCAGTATGTCGTTTGGCATGACATTTATCGCCACAGCCATCGGAGGAATTATCGGATTCATTGTCTTTTACCATCTATTTGGCGTGGGATTAAGTTTTTTCAACAAGAAGAAAAAATATCGTCTCACGGCGAAACAAGTAAGAAAAGCACGGAACATCATCAACTTCAAGAAGAAATATCCCGTGTGGCTTTTCGTTATGATATCACCTATAATGTCAATCCCTATTATGGCTATCATCATTCGTAGGTTTTTCAATCACAACCGAGGCATTTTTACGCTTTCGCTGGTCGCGGTGACGCTGTTTGCTTTGGCAGGATGTCTGATTTTTTCTCCAATACAATATTTGTAAGGAGATGTTGCCGGCAACGTCTTTAAAGTTGGCAAAGTGCGGCGGCGCCGAGGATGGCGACCTCGTTGTCGGCCAACTCGGAAACCATAATCTCCACTGTTCCCCGATAGATACTCAAGAGATGCTCGTTGAATGACTTGCGCAGAGGCTTCATCAGCACCTCGCCGGCGTGCACAGGACCCCCCATAAGAAAGATAGCCTGCGGAGCGGAGAAGGTGACAGCGTTGGCCATTGCGATGCCGAGCAGATAACCCACATTCTCAAATGTTTGGATACCTATGGGGTCGCCGGCATTGGCAGCGTCGCCGACCATCTTCGAAGTAAGATTTTCAGGCGATATTTGTTTCAACACGCCATCGTAGATAGTGTTCTGCTCTATCAACTCAAGGGCGGTACGACGGATGCCTCCAGCCGAGGTGTAAGTCTCCAAACAGCCTTTTCTTCCGCAACCGCATTGACGACCGTTGTCGATGATGATTGAATGACCGAGTTCACCGGCAGTGCTGGTTGAGCCGAGGACAAGCTTCCTGTCAATGATGATACCGCTACCCACACCCGTGCCAAGAGTGAAAGTGATGAAATGGTCGAGTTTTTTAGCACCGCCGTAAATCATCTCACCGTAAGCCGCGGCGTTGGCGTCGTTAGACACAACAACTTTAGTGTCAATGTGTTGACGCATCATCTCTACAAGCTTCACCTGACCTTTAAAATTCAGATTCGGAGCCTGGTCAATGCTTCCAGTGTAAGTGTTGCCATTCGGAGCGCCAATGCCGATGCCGTCGATTTCTGTGATGTTGTTGCGCTCAAGCAGGATTTTAATCTTATCCGCCATGTCTTTCACATAAAGAGCCGCATCGTAATACTCGTTGGTGTGCAAATTCTCTTTGTCCATGATTTTTCCGTCATTACGGACAATTCCTATGTCGGTGTTGGTACCGCCGATATCGATTCCGATAGAGTAATTTAATTTCATATTGGCCATTTTTTCTTTCAAAATGATAAATTTCACCGCAAAATTAAAAAAACTTTAAATAATATCAGATAAAATCAATTCTTTTTTTTATCTTTGCGGATTATTAAAAATATAAACACTTTTTATGAAGAACACATATCGCGAATATAAGTTTCTGAATCTCACCGATATAGCAGACAATGTTCGTAAATATTGGGAAGACAACGATATTTTTAACAAGAGTTTGGAGAACACGAAAAACGGGACAGCGTACGTTTTTTACGAAGGACCGCCGTCGGCAAACGGCATGCCGGGCATCCATCATGTGATGGCTCGCACCATCAAGGACACTTTCTGCCGTTTTCAGACATTGAAAGGCAGATACGTGAGCCGCAAGGCGGGCTGGGACACACACGGACTGCCGGTAGAGCTTGGCGTTGAGAAAGAACTCGGCATCACGAAAGAAGACATCGGCAAGAAAATCAGCGTCGATGAATATAACAAAGCCTGCCGCGAGGAGGTTATGAAATACAAAGACCGCTGGGACGACCTCACCCGTCAGATGGGCTATTGGGTTGACCTCGACAATCCTTACATCACCTTCACAAACGAATATATCGAAACTTTATGGTTTTTGCTCAAAGACTTGTACACCAAAGGGTTGCTTTACAAAGGATACACCATTCAGCCATATTCGCCGGCTGCCGGAACAGGATTGAGCTCGCATGAACTTAACATGCCTGGCTGCTACCGCGATGTGAAAGACCTCACCTGCGTGGCAATGTTCCGACTGAAAGCCGAGCAGCGCAAGTTACAGAAACTGCCTTTCGACGCCGATGTGAACTTCCACGATGTACATGTTTTGGCATGGACCACAACACCCTGGACATTGCCGTCAAACACAGCCTTGGCAGTGGGTCCGGGTATTGAGTACAATCTCGTGAGGACAGTGAGCCAGAGTAGCGGCGAGCAGATTTACATCATAATCGGAAAACCTCTGATGACATCTTTCTTCCCGTCAGAAGAAGAGAAACCGAAGTTTGAAGAATGGAAAGTCGGCGACAAGAAGCTGCCATACGAAGTTTTAGGCACCTGCAAAGGCAAAGAGCTCGCAGGTCTTGACTATGAGCCGCTCATTCCATGGGTGAAACCTGACGGCGACGGATTCCGCGTCATTCCCGGCGACTACGTCACCACAGAAGACGGCACCGGCATAGTCCACATTGCCCCGACCTTCGGCGCCGACGATGACAGAGTGGCAAAACAAAACAACATACCGCCACTGCATCTTATCGACAAAGACGGCAAAACACAGCCGATGGTTGACAAGACAGGCAAACTCTTCAAAATAGAAGACCTCGACCCTGAATGGGTCAAGTCGCATGTCAATGTTGAGGAATATGCAAAATACGCAGGCAAATACGTGAAAAACGCCTACGACCCGACGAAGACAGAAAAAGACATGTCGTTGGACATCGAAATCGTCATAATGCTCAAGGAACAAGGCAAACTATTCAAGAGCGAGAAACACACTCACAACTATCCTCACTGCTGGCGCACCGACAAACCCGTCCTCTACTACCCTCTCGACAGCTGGTTCATCAAGACCACAGCGTTGAAAGACAGAATGATAGAACTTAACAAGACCATCAATTGGAAACCAGAGACAACAGGAAGCGGACGTTTCGGCAATTGGCTTGAAAACCTCGTTGACTGGAACCTGTCACGTTCACGTTACTGGGGCACGCCGCTTCCAATATGGAAAACAGAAGACGGCAGCGAAGAAATATGCATCGGCAGCGTGGCGGAACTACGCGAAGAAATAGAAAGATCCATCAAGGCGGGATTTATGGACGAAAATCCATACAAGTCAGAGGATTACACCAAGTTCGACCTGCACAGACCATATATAGACGATATCGTTTTAGTTTCAAAATCAGGAAAGAAGATGTTCCGCGAACCAGACCTCATCGACGTATGGTTTGATTCAGGGGCCATGCCTTATGCACAGATTCATTACATGGGCAAGCCCGGCCAGCTCAACGACAAGACATTCCCGGCCGACTTCATCGCGGAAGGTGTTGACCAGACACGCGGATGGTTCTTCACCTTGCACGCCATCGCAACGATGTGCTTCGATTCAGTGGCTTACAAGAATGTCATTTCCAACGGCCTGGTTCTCGACAAGAACGGCAACAAGATGTCGAAACGTCTCGGCAATGCTGTCGATCCTTTCGGAGCCATCACAAAATACGGTGCCGATGCAGTGAGATGGTACATGATGACCAACTCACAGCCTTGGGACAACCTGAAATTCGACGAGGAAGGTGTTGACGACGTGCGTCGCAAGTTCTTCGGTACATTATACAACACCTACGCTTTCTTCGCACTCTACGCCAATATCGACGGATTCGAGTACAAGGAGACGGAAATCCCGTTTGGGAAACGTCCTGAAATTGACAGATGGATTTTGTCGGAACTCAACTCACTTATCACAGAGGTGGAGAAAGACTATAGCAGCTACGAGCCAACGAGGGCTGGTCGTGCCATCGGTCACTTCGTCGATGCTCACCTCAGCAACTGGTACGTGCGCCTGTCGCGCCGCCGTTTCTGGAAAAGCAACAGCTCCGACGACAAGACATCGGCATATCAGACACTTTACACCTGTCTGGACACCTTGGCACGCCTTATTTCTCCTATCGCGCCGTTCTTCAGCGAGCAACTCTACCGCGACCTCAACGCAGTGACACACCGCGACAATGCCGAATCAGTGCATCTCACTGAATTTCCGAAGGTAAACGAGAACTATATCGACAAAAAACTTGAAGAACGCATGGAAATGGCACAACTGGTGGCGTCAATGGTGCTTTCATTAAGAAAAAAAGCCAACATCCGTGTGCGTCAGCCATTGTCAAGAATTATGATTCCTGTTCTCTCCGACGAGATGAAGCAGCAACTTGAGAAAGTGGAAGGACTTATACTTTCGGAAGTCAACGTGAAAAAAGTGGAATATCTAACAGGCGAACTCAACATCTTGGTGAAGAAGGCAAGACCTAACTTCGCCTCGTTGAAGACACGTTACGCCAGGCTGATGGGACAGCTCACAAAGTATTTCAACACCATGAGCCAGGAAGATATACGCAGCTTCGAGAAGAACAACGGTGCAAACATCACCGTTGACGGTCAAGAAGTGAACCTCATACTCGAAGACGCTCTCATCACGACAGAAGACATTCCGGGCTGGACAGTGACGACGCAGGACAACATGACCGTTGCTCTCGACATCACCATCTCCCAAGAATTGTTCGAGGAAGGTCTTGCAAGAGAAATAATCAACAGAGTGCAGAACATGAGAAAAGACAGCGGTCTCGAAGTCACCGACAGAATTGTCTTGAGTATAGAGAAAAACGCCGACATCATGAAATCCGTGGAACGTTTCGGAGAATACATCTGCTCCGAGACTCTTGCCGCGCTTCAGATGGTCGATAATATTGAAGATGCTGAAACACAAGAACTTGTAGATAAGATTTCAGCCAAAATAACGATTAAAAAAGTTTAACAAAATACTATAATTATGGAAGAAACAGTCAACACATCAGAAAAGACCAGATATTCTGACGAAGAACTGTCTGAATTCAAGGAGTTGATTTTGAGCCGTATCGATAAGGCTCGCAAGGACCTTGCTTTACTTCAGGAAAACGTTGCCAACGGTAGCGACTCCGACGACACCGCCCCCACTTTCAAGATTTTGGAAGAAGGTGCCGCCGTCTTGGCGAAAGAGGAAAACAGCGCGTTGGCAGTACGTCAAGCCAAGTATATCAAAAATCTTGAAAACGCATTGATTCGCATTGAGAACAAGACTTACGGCATCTGCCGCGTGACAGGCAAGCTCATTCCAAAGGAGCGTCTGCGCGCTGTGCCGCACGCCACCCTCAGCGTTGAGGCAAAGATAAATCAGAACAAGAAAAAATGAAAAAACCTCTGATTGTCATTTTCCTGGTGTTGTTGCTTGACCAGGCATCGAAGATTCTTGTCAAGACCACGATGGCAATCAACGAAGCCATTCCTGTTTTCGGGAAATGGTTTTATATTCTGTTCATCGAGAACAACGGCATGGCGTTTGGATGGGAGATTTCGGGTACACCGTGGGGCAAGATTTCCCTCAGTGTGTTTCGTATCGCGGCAGTGGCGTTCCTGTTCTGGCTTCTTTTCAGATTAGTGAAGAAAGGCGTGAAGTTCGGCCCTTTGTTCGGCATCTCGCTCGTCATCGCAGGGGCGTTGGGAAACATCATCGACGGCATGTTTTACGGTCTGATATTCGACTATGCGGGATTCCTGCAAGGGAAAGTGGTGGATATGCTTTATTTCCCACTCTTCACCTTCCCGGAATGGGTGCCGTTTCTCGGCGGAGAGATATTTTTCAGTCCGGTGTTCAACATCGCAGACAGCGCGATAACCATCGGGATTTTTTACATGATAATTTTCCAATGGAGTTTTATCAAAAATTTTGAATCAAATATAGGAGTTGAAAAAGAATATGGAGAAAGAGATTAAAGGTCGCATTGTACAGATTATAGGACCTATTATTGACGTAGCTTTTGAAGATGAGAAACATCTGCCAAACCTTTTAGATGCCCTTGAAATCACGCGCGACAACGGTGACAGGCTACTCACAGAGGTGCAACAAGACATCGGGGAGAACACCATGCGTACCATCGCCATGGACTCCACCGACGGATTGCGTCGCGGCATGGAGGTACGCAGCCTCGGACATCCTATAACCATGCCGACCGGCGACCAGGTGAAAGGACGTCTGTTTAACGTCATAGGCGACAGCATCGACGGCTTGAAGCCGATGAAAGAAGGCAAACGCAACAGCATTCACCGCGACCCTCCGAAATTCGAGAACCTCTCCACAACACAAGAGATTCTTTTCACCGGCATCAAGGTCATCGACCTCATTGAGCCATACGCCAAAGGCGGCAAAATAGGTCTTTTCGGTGGCGCCGGCGTCGGAAAGACCGTGCTTATCATGGAACTTATCAACAACATAGCGAAGTTGTATTCCGGCATGACGGTGTTTGCCGGCGTAGGAGAGCGCACCCGTGAAGGCAACGACCTTCTCCGCGATATGATAGAGGCAGGCGTTATCAAATACGGCAAAGAGTTCCAGGAAGAGATGGCAAAAGGCAACTGGCCTATCGACAAAGTGGACTACGACGAACTCGGGAAATCACAGGCCACGCTTGTGTTCGGACAGATGAACGAACCGCCGGGGTCAAGAGCCAGAGTGGCGTTGTCGGGACTCAGCATGGCAGAGTATTTCCGTGATGGCGACGGCGAGACAGCGGGCCGCGACATCATGTTCTTCATCGACAACATCTTCCGTTTCACACAGGCGGGCTCGGAAGTGTCGGCTCTTTTAGGACGTATGCCTTCAGCAGTGGGTTATCAGCCTACATTGGCCTCGGAGATGGGTCTGATGCAGGAAAGAATCACATCTACGAAGAACGGCTCCATCACTTCGGTACAGGCTGTATATGTGCCTGCCGACGACTTGACAGACCCGGCGCCTGCGACGACTTTCGCACACCTGGACGCGACAACGGTGTTAAGCCGCAAGATTTCAGAACTCGGCATCTACCCCGCCGTTGACCCTCTCGACTCAACATCGAGAATTCTTACCCCTGAAATCGTCGGCAATGAACACTACAACACTGCACAACGTGTGAAAAACATACTCCAGAGATACAAGGAGCTGCAAGATATCATCGCCATCCTCGGCATGGACGAGCTTTCGGAAGAGGACAAACTCATAGTCCACAGAGCGCGCCGTGTCCAGAGATTCTTGTCACAGCCGTTCACCGTGGCAGAGCAGTTCACCGGCTTGAGAGGTGCCACCGTGAAAATCGAAGACACCATCAAAGGCTTCAACATGATTATGGACGGCGAAGTTGACCAATATCCCGAAGCAGCGTTCAACCTCGTTGGCACCATCGAGGAAGCCATCGAGAAAGGCAAGAAAATGTTGGAAGAAAGCAAGGAGTAATCATGAAACTTGAGATAACATCTCCCGACAAGCAGATTTTCAGAGGCGACGTTGACTTGGTGCAGCTGCCCGGCAGCGACGGTCTGTTCGAGATACTGAACAACCACGCCCCGATGATAGCCGCATTAGGCAAAGGTCGCGTGAAAGTGCAGACACCCGGCGGAAAACTACAGTTTTTCGAGATTGACGGCGGCGTTTGCGAAGTGCTGAAAAACAAAATCATGGTCTTGGCAGAATAGCCATTAAAAATCAACCATTAGGAATTAATGGGTTATGAAAGTTTAAAATGATGAGAAAAACCAGATGTATGCTGCTGGCTGTCGTGCTTTGTGTCAGCGTCTTGGCGTTTTCACAGGAAAAAATCGACAGAACACCTGGAATTTCAGGATTCACACAATTTCGTTACGACGCCGACTTCGACAAAGACTTCAACAATCTTGGCAACACTTTCCGTTTCCATCGCGTCTGCTTTGGTTTAGGCGGTGATTTGACCGACAAGCTCTCCTGGACGTTGAGCGGCGACTTCACCAGGACACCCATGCTGGTGAACGCCATTGTGAAGTATAGTTTTTGTGACGCCTTCACCATTCAAGCCGGTCAATTCAAGACACCGTTCACCATTGAAAACGACATGAATCCGGCTTTCGGATGCGAGATTTTCGACTACGGCAACGCCATCAAACAACTTGTGGGATATGAATACAGCTACATCTCTCCACTCGGCGCCTTCGGTTGTGACATCGGTATGATGGCAAGCGGAAAATTACTTGACGATTTCGTCGAATACAAAGCCGGTATCTTCAACGGCAACGGCATTAATAATATCGATAATAACAACAACAAGATTTTCGTCGGCCGTATGGATGTCCACCCGATAAAAGAGTTGACATTCACCGGCGCGATTCGTAACGGCGATTATTACTGCGACACCATTAATAAAGGTGTGTTCAACCGCTGGAGCGTCGGCGTGCAATTCAAAAACGACAGAGTCGTCATTCGTTCGGAATATATCGGAGCAAAGACGGGAAAAGAGGTTTTTCATCCAGAAGGAAACATTGACAACTCCGTGAAAAGCAACAGCTTTTATGCAGTGGCAGGATATTGGCTCAACATCTGCAAAGGCAAGCAAAAAATCATGCCAGTGTTGCGCTACGACCGGGTTGACACAGATATGTCTATTAATGAAGGTGTCGTAAGTTATTACACTGTGGGCTTTTACTATTTACCGATTCGACAGTTGAATGTCAAACTCAACTATCAATACGAAACCTGGGACGACAACAAGGAAAAGCATCATATTATAGCTGTTCTTAACTTAAGATTCTAACTTTCTTCTCATTAAACAATCGGCTTGCTATTTGTTTTTTGTAAAAAAAAGTAAAATATTTTACTATTTTAGTAAAAGCATTTACTATTTTTTGTATTTTTGCAGCATTAAATTCAATTTTTTTAACAAATAGTATTGAAAAATGAGAAAAACCAGACTTACATTATTGGCTATTTTGCTGACATTCAGCGGATTAGCTTTCGCACAAGAAAAGACCGACAAAACGCCTAAAATTTCGGGTTTTGTTCAAGGATTGTACGAGGCCGACTTCAACAGCGACTTCGACCTTCAGGAAAACACTTTCCGGGCGCGCCGCGTCCGCATGTCGATTGACGGCAAACTCACAGAGAAACTGTCTTACAAAATTCAGGGCGACTTCATCAATTCTCCGATGCTTGTTGACGCATACGCAAAATACACTTTCTGTGAAACTTTTGCTCTCCAGGCAGGTCAGTTCAAGGTTCCGTTCACCATGGAGACAGCCATCAACCCGGTAAACCTCGAAATTTTTGATTACGGCGAGGTCATAACCAAACTTGTTGGCTACAAAGATGTCTGCGGAGTTGGCAAACTCGGTCGCGACCTCGGTATAATGGCAACAGGAAAGTTGTTCGGCGTGGATAAAAACGACAAGAAGTTCCATCTTTTGGAATATGCCGTCGGAGTGTTCAACGGCAATGGAATTAATGTTGTCGATAACAACAATCGCAAAGACATAGCCGGACGCATCGAGTTCCATCCTTGGGTTAAAGAGGTGACGCTTACAGGTTCTATTTACAATGGCAAATTCCTCAACACTGACAAGGACACCAAAGGTGACCGCAACCGTTACAGCGGGGGTGTGCAGTTCAAGAACGACGCTCTCGTTATCCGTTCCGAATATGTGGCAGGCGAGACAGGCATTAACGACACCATCGGCAATTACGACAGCAACGGTCTTTATGTTGTGGCCGGCTACAATTTCAAAATCGGCAAGGAAAAATCCCAGGTCCTCATGCCTGTGTTGCGCTACGACCGCTTCGACACCAATACCGATATAGATAAAAACGGCAAGGACATTTTCACCGTCGGTATCAACTACTGGCCTTTGAAATGCCTCAATTTTAAACTTGACTACAGTTATATCAATCCGGAAAGCGGTAAAGAATCACATCGTTTCGTGGCGTTGCTGAGTTTTAAATTCTAATTATAAATCATTAAACATCAAATAATTATGGCAAAATCTGATTTATTGAAAAAAGAAGACTGGTTGGCGGTATGGATTGGTTTCATCGTCATTGCGATAGCCTGCGTGTCGGTGCTGACCAATTTGTTTGACTTCTCGGCAATGAAATTCGGCACCTGGCACTGGTGGGAAAACGTCGAGGGAAAGAAATCGTTGGCGGCACAATTCGGTGATGGCAGTTTCTGGATCAAGTTGCTACGCACCTTCCTTGTGACAAGCATTTTGTTCGGCATCGGCGTCAAAATGCAGGGCGAGAAGTTAAGAAAATTCATTCCAGCCTTCATAGCCTTGTTTGTCGTCTGTATCATTGTGAGGATGATAAGCGCAGAGTACACCCTCAAGATGTACCTCGAATGGGCGTTCTGGGCTTTGCTCATCGGCTTGTTGATTTCCAACACCGTTGGCACTCCCGAATGGCTGAAACCCGCTATCAAGACCGAGTTTTACATCAAGACCGGTTTAGTGATAATGGGCTTCTCGGTGTTGTTCAGCAACATCGCCAAATTCGGTTTATATGGATTAGGCATTGCTTGGGTTGTGACACCCATCGTAATCATCTTTATGTGGTGGTTTGGCATCAGGGTGTTGAAAATACGCAACAAGCCGCTTGTCATCACCATGGCCTCCGCCACTTCTGTATGCGGCACATCGGCAGCCATTGCCACGGGAGCAGCATCAAAGGCCAAGAAAGAGGACCTCTCGTTGGCAATTTCCATTTCCATCATATTCACCATTTTGATGATGGTGTTCGAGCCTATGATTATCCGTTGGGCAGGCATGAACCAGCTCATGGGCGGCTCTCTTATCGGAGGCACCGTCGATTCGACAGGCGCCGTCGTGCTGGCAGGCAACGCCCTCGGACCAGAAGCCGAGCAGGCTGCCGTTCTCGTAAAGTCTATACAGAACATCCTCATCGGTTTCATAGCCTTCTTCGTGGCTTTATTCTTTGCGACCAAAGTCGATAAAGACCCTAACTGCAAAGTGGGTGCCGGCGAGATTTGGAACCGTTTCCCCAAGTTTATCATCGGTTTCTTCGTGGCGTCGTTAGTGGCGTCGTTCATCATACAGCCTCTCACAAGCGGGGCTGATGTCAAGGCCATCAACGGCGTCCTCGACCAATACAAAAACTGGGCCTTCGTGCTTGCATTCACAAGCATCGGATTAGACACCAACTTCAAATCGCTCGCCAAACAGATGCAAGGCGGCAAGGTTCTTTGGCTGTATGTTGTAGGACAACTGTTCAACATCGTCCTCACGCTGTTTGCCGTGTGGTTCCTGCTCTCGGGAGTGGTGTTCGATGTTCCTACACTCGATATGTTCAAATAATGAGTAAAAACAACAAAATATTCAAGGTGATTACCATCATTGTGGTGGCAATCACCTTGGTTTTTGCGATTTACATCATGTCGGGCCGCAGAGGTGTCGTTGACGGTTATGACTTTGGTGCGGGGGCATATTATTATGCCGACATTCCTACCGAGCAGTATCAGGAAATAGACAGGGAAGGCGCATATATGGACACCGTTCCCAAGTGGATTTATTATGTTTTGTTTCTCGCTTGGGGCTGGCTGATGTGGCGTTTATGGGTTTGGATTGAGCGCCGGAAAAAATAAATTTTCCAAAAAGTGTGCAGGTATTGAAAAATATTGTATTTTTGCAGTCCGATTGCAAGGTATCATGGCCGAGTGGTTAGGCGAAGGTCTGCAAAACCTTTTACGGCGGTTCGATTCCGTCTGGTACCTCAAGACGCTCAAGAAACTCGCAAGGCCTTGCTACGCTATCGTGAACTCGATGCGTAGGCTATAGCGAAGGTGTTGGGAAAATTAAAAGAATTTGAGCGTAACGATGAATATAGCATCTTCCCCTATTTCCTCCGTCCAACTTTCTACTTTCAACAAGAACTTCTCCGGAATGGTGAAGACATGGAAATTATTGAACCTATTTGGCTTCGCAAAGAGATGGCGGGAAAGATTAAGCGCATGTGGAACAAATTGAGTTCCACGACACTCTTTGGGCATCTCGCAAAAAACTTCCCAATCTGGAAAACCACCAGCTTCAAACCGTAGCCGCCGCCTGCGGATATAATTTGGAAAATCACCACCACGCCCTGGCCGATGCGGAGGCCTGTGCTTGGATGGCAAGAGAAATTATAATTATGGAAGAGAGTCAAATCGTAATTTATCAAACCGAAGACGGACAAACTCAATTTGATGTCCGACTTGAAAACGAGACTGTATGACCTGACTTCGTCACTCAAAAATCATACATTTTACAACTAATTGATAAACAATATTTTGCATCTTTTTGCGTCACCTGATTTTGGGTGAAGCAAAAGAATGGATTTCCAAGGATGAATTCCGCCGTCACCCTCAACTCGATTTGTATGGTGAGTCACAAAAGGCAACATCAACAAAAGAGGTTACAATAAGTTGCTTTCCATGGACGGCGAAGTGAAAGTCGCCATTAACTGTTTCATTTCACACGTAAACGTATCGCGGCTCATACATATATCTGCTTCGTGGCTTTGAAAGTGTACAAGAAATTGGAGCGCATGTTGAAAGTCTCGGAGATTAAGGATGAGCGTGGACAAGGTGCTTGCATTGGCAAAGACCATTAAAACAATACAAATCAAGCCACCTCTGAACAAGGAGGTTTATACTCAGACAATGCTTCTGGCAAGGTATCAGAAAACAGTAAAACTCTTTGATGAGGATTTTTGGGTGACACGATGACGAAGTCAGGAGAGCCTGACGGCTTGGCTTGCGCAGATAGGCCACGTGGCCATCGCATTTGACAGCGAAGATATCGTCGTACTTTTCTTTCCAGGCCTTGATTTCTTCCGGTGTGACCTGTCCCGCCATTTTGTTTTCTGTGTTTTCCATAATTAACCTTTTTTAAATGTTTGAAAAGAAGCTCCAAGTCCGTCATCATGGAAGTACAGAGACAGACCGGAGCCCTGTTTTTACGATGCTTTCTTAAGGCGTAGGAAGATGAACGGAATGGTGATTTCCGCCGACTTGTCTCCCTGTTTGTATTCCTTGGCCTCTTCCGTGAACTGCACCCCCTGCAGAACGTCGGTCAGAGGGGTCTCGTCGTTGAAAGAGTCAACAATGGTCTGATATACGATGCGGTATGCTTTGTCGATGGTTCTGCGGCGAGGGATAAGGGCGTAATCGTCTGTCGGGGCTGCGGCGAGATTATGTACGAAGGGCTTGAAACGGACTGGGACAAGATGCAGACCAAATGGAACGTCGTCAAGGGCATATCGGAAACGTTCCCGGGTGTCTATAACCTGACGAAACGCAAGCTGTATCAGAAGATTCTCGACGACCTGAAGAACGGCGTGGTGCCGGACATCAACCCCGACCTCTACGAGGCATACAGCCAGAATTTCAGAAAGGCTGTCGCAGGTGTCTTCGGTGACAACCCTTCCGACCTCTCAATACAGTTCGATGCCAACGTGAGCCGTTTCGCGGCTTACAAGGCATATCACGCCACAAGGGAGCTTGCCGACCTTGAAGCCGGTGAAATAGATACAAAAGGCAAGGCTGTCCTGAACAAATACAACAGGTGGCAGGCAGCCGAGTACAATACCGCCGTGGCGCGTGCCAGGACGGCACGCCAATGGGAAGACCTCCAAGAAGACACAACGCTGTACCCTAATCTGCGATGGTTACCTTCACGTAGCGCAACCCCACGCGAACAGCACATGGTGTTTTGGAACCGCGTATGGGCGAAGGACGACCCTTTCTGGAACGAGAACACTCCGGGAAGCCTGTGGAACTGCAAATGCGACTGGGAGGAGACCGACGAGCCAGTGACCGACGGCAACCCCGTTACCAAGGTGACAGCAAAAGGTCTCGAAGGCAATCCGGCAAAGACAGGAGAGATTTTCACTGATGAGTGCCCGTATATCAAAAATTCTGGGCAAAGTCGTAAACAAAAAGAGGAGGTGGAGAAAAACTGTGAAAGGGTAGCGCAAAACCTTACGTCTTCTGTTAACAAACAAGTAATGGCAGGAAAGAGTACAACATGCTCAATCAACGGCACTGAGTATGATGTTCTTTTTGAGCCAATAGGCTTAGAACATTATATCCAAGATTGTTTCGGAAATAAAAAACTGTTCTGGATTAAAAATGAGATTCTGCCGATAATCGGCGAATACATTCAAAAAGCCAAGTGTACTGCAAAAAAGAGAAGCGATGTTTCGCATAACACTAACAGAAAAACCTTGAGGTTAAAGAGACAAACCAGCTATTTCTACTATTTCCCAGTCACACTGCCTAATCAACAAAGTGCAGTCTTGCATTTGGGAATGTATAACTCTAACAAAATTGGGAAGGAAGGTAAGATGTATTTATATTCAATTACAAAGAATATGCCTAATAATATAGAAACGCCGTAATGCAGGATACGCAAATCAGCGACAAAAGCACTACGGCGTTCAAATCTTCAAATCACCGAAGCATCGGCCTACGGCTATAGCTTGGTAGGGTTGCTACAATGATTTCAACTGCAAAATTATAAATTATTTTAATACGCGCAACAAAAAAAGTTAAAAAATGCAACACACAGAAAAAAAACTCCTTGAAATCAACATTTCCGGCGACAACGCGAAAGAAGAGACGCTCAAGAAAATCACAGATTTCATTGAGCAGAACCCTGTTAGAGAGAAACTTACAGGTGCAATATACGTGCAGACGCGCGACGAAAAGGACGACGGCATCCAGCTTGAGTTCGATATGGAAAGACCCGACACACAGAGCGTGCGCGAGTCTTTCTCCCAGCTACCTGATTCTGTCAAATTTGACGGCGTGCTTTTCTTGCACATCAGAACCTGGACGGATTAGGTTTGAGCGGTCGTTGATGATTCTTATCACCTCTTCATGGCCGCATGTCAATGTCTGGAAGCCGTCTTCCGATGTCTGAACCCAACTTGCCTTGGCGCCGCATATCGGACATCTGACATCATGAACGGCATCCAGACGTTTGCGCATTAAATCGTTCATAAACACTGATTTTTAAATTTAAACAATCCGCAAAATTACAAAAAATGACACCCGAGGAATTTGAAAGCCATTTAAAGCGTCTTGGAGAGGAATTTAAAGACCTCTTTGACAAATATGCGCCCAAGATTGTTGGAACTGTAGCAGTGCGGTTTTTCAAGTCGCGTTTTCAGATTGAAGGCTGGGAGCGTGCCGGCGACTGGCAACAGGTGCAGCGCAGGATGTCGTCCTGGACGCGAGGCGGCAAAACCGTCAAAAACTACTACAAAGGCGCAAAGCTCACCCGCAAGATCCTTACAGGCGACACCGGAGACCTCGGACGCTCAATCGAGGTGCAGAAGGAATCACCAGGCAGCGTCACCATCTGGACGCGCCCTATCGGAAGCAACAAAGCTTATGCGAGAGTCCACAACGAAGGCCTGAGAGCCGGGCGCGGCAAGGGCTTTAAAATGCCGAAACGCCAGTTCATGGGTGAACACCATGAACTTAACAAGATGATAATTGAAGAACTTGAACGTAAATTAAAAGAAATCGCAAAATGATTAAAACCCTCTACCTCGCCATCCCGAGCCGCGTGGTGGCAGCCATGCAGGGAGTGGTTCTGAAACCGGCAAACGACGAACCTCCTGACTTCGTCACTCAAAAATCATACATTTTACAACTAATTGATAAACAATATTTTGCATCTTTTTGCGTCACCTGATTTTGGGTGAAGCAAAAGTATGGATTTCCAAGGATGAATCCCGCCGTGTCCTGTCCAATGTCAGCAACACCATTCTCAACGGATGCGACTTGATTTTGGACCGCACGTTTGACAGGATTGGGTTCAATCGTATGGACGGCGAAGTGAAAGTCGCCATTAACTGTTTCATTTCACACGTAAACGTATCGCGGCTCATACATGTATCTGCTTCGTGGCTTTGAAAGTGTACAAGAAAATGGAGCGCATGTTGAAAGTTTCGGAGATGCAAAAAGCACTACCAAAACCAACTCTTTTCGATTAGTGGGTTTACTTTGGGCAGGATATTTACGCTCTTTGGAGTTTTACCGGACAGCAATATTTTTTTTGAAATAATTATCCTTTAAGATTTTTTTGTATTTTTGCACTCTGTTAAATAGCGTAAATCAATCAACAAAAATAAATCGTATATGAAGAAACTTTTTTTGATAATGCTGTTCTTTGCAGTACTTCCTATCACTGTATTGGCTCAAACTCCTGACATGATGGCAATGGCTCGCGGCGAACTGCAGAAACGCGGACTTAACGAGACGGAAGTCCGTACACGCCTCTATGAAGAGGGTATTGATATTGACAACATCCCGCCTGCTGAATACCAAAGCTATCAAGGCAGAGTGACGGAAATCCTGAACAAGATGGTGGCGGAGAAAAACGCTGCTACAGAAACCCCGGCTGCTGCCGCCACAGGTGGCGACACCGTGGTGTTTTCATCGCAAGACTTGCCTCAAACTACAACGGGCGAAGCCGCCGCGGAAAACGCCCTCGAAAAGGCTCTTGAGGATAACAATGTGTCGCCAACAGCAGGCAACGATATTTACGGACACTCAATATTTAAAGGCAAAGGTCTTGATGTGTTCCGTACCACCGACGGCGCCATGGCTCCGGATACATACGTCCTCGGTGAAGGCGACGAAGTGCATATCTCTATCTTCGGTTCTTCGCAGACAGAAATACATCAACGTATCGGCGCTGATGGAAGCATACAGCCTGCCGGCTCGTCAAAGATATTCCTGAAAGGAATGACCTTGGCCCAAGGCCGCGAGGCTATACGTGTCAAACTGAGCCACCACTTCTCTTTCAAACCTGACCAAATCGCTGTCACAATCTCGACAGCCCGCACGGTCGCCGTGAGTATCTACGGCGAAGTCGGCGTGCAAGGCGGCTTCACTTTGAGCGCCTTGAACAACGTGTTTAACGCCTTGATGGCAGCCGGAGGCCCCACTGAACTCGGCACAGTGCGTAATATCCAACTCTCACGCTCGGGCAAAACACATACTCTCGACCTTTATCAGTATATGAGAAAACCTAACATCGGAATAAACTATGACATTCAAAACGGTGATGTCATCTTCGTGCCGGTGGCAAAAAAAATCGTCTCCGTCGTAGGAGCCGTCAATCGCCCCATGCGCTATGAAATGCTTGACAGCGAATCGCTTAACGACCTCATCGAATATGCTGGCGGTCTCACCTGGAAAGTTTATCCGGAATATGTTCAAATCGAACGTATAGACGACGGACAAATGATATATAAGGATTATAAACTTAAAGATGTTATAAACGGCAAAAACAAAATAGAACTGCAAGCCGGCGATGTCGTGCGTATCAAGACAGCTAACGAGCCTGTGGAGAACTATGTGGCAATTGATGGTGATGTTTATTATAACGGACGTTTCGAACTTGATAAGAATACATCTCTTAAAACTCTGCTCGACAATGCCAAACCACGTTACACCGCCCTTACAGATTATCTCTTCGTGGAACGTACAAAACCAGACGAAACTGTGGAAGTCATCACGGTGCCATTCCCCGGCGTGAACGGCAACCCCGACTTCGTGCTACAGTCGCGCGACAAGGTGACAGTGCTTCGTATGTCAACATACCGCGACGTTGAAACTATCGAGGTGAGCGGACAGGTGCGTAAGCCATTCTCTCGCGAGTTCGGCTTCAACGACCGTATGACCGTCAGCCAGGCAATAGACTTCGCAGGTGGATTGAAACCAAGCAATTTCCCTGTCGCTTATATATTCCGTAAAGATATAACCAACCCCGATAAAATGTCGTATATCCGCATAAATCTTGACACTGACGGAGACAAACTGTTGCAACCCGGCGACCGTCTTAATGTTTATGACAACACAACTTATACCAACGTCGGTGAGATTCGTGTTGACGGTGCAGTGAAAAGACCTTTCGGAACAGCATACGACGAGACACTTACAGTGCGCGATCTGCTGTGGATGGCGGGCGGCTTCGAAGTCGGAGCGGCATACGACCGTGTGGAGGTGTTCCGTCTGAATATCTCAAAGACTAACGAGGTCGTTCTTCAACAAATCACACTCACAGTCGATGAAGACTATAACGTTATCAGCAATAACCTGACACTTCAGCCCTATGACCATATCGTGGTTCGTATGACGCCAAATTACAACACCGGAAGATATGTGGAAGTGAATGGCCGTGTCAAATATCCTGGAGTTTATGTTTTGGAGGACAGCAAGACTCATTTGTGGGAAGTCATCAAGAGAGCCGGCGGCTTGCTTGACGACGCCGACCCGTATGCGCGTCTGATGCGTACCACCGGACGTACTCAAGGCAATATCGGCCTGGACTTGCGTAAGGTGAAGAAACATAAAAACAGCGTTGTTGACGACCCCATCCTTATGGCAGGCGACGTTATCAATATAGTGCGCCAGGAGAATACCGTGATGATTCGTGAGACAGGCACGCTCATGAGCCAATATGTGGTGGAAGGATTCGCATCCGACAAAAAACTCTTGGTGTATGACGGCCGTCATAGTGCCAAATGGTATATCAAACACCATGCCGGAGGTTTCGTCAAGACAGCGGATAAGAGCAGCGTGACGGTGACAATGCCTAACAACCAGGCAAAAGGCACGTCCCGCTTCATCTTCCGTCATTATCCCAAAGTGGAACCGGGAAGTGTTGTGTCGATGCGTATCGATACCGATAAAAAAGAACGTCTGGAGAAACCAAAAGAGAAAATCGACTGGGGATATGAGTTGAGAAATACACTGACTATTATTACCTCTGTGTTTTCTATCATCTTGCTTGTCAACAATTTAAACTAATAGATTATGGGGACAAACGAAAACAATGTGACACCTGTTGAAAAAGAGGAAGAAGGCCTTGACATCATGGCTATGATGCGCAACTTGTGGGACGGTCGCAAGACCATCTTCATCTGCCTCGGAATCTTTATGGCATTAGGACTGGTCGCAGCGCTCACGATGAAACGCACCTATAGGGTTACAACCGTGATGGTGCCTCAACTCAACTCTCGTCAAAACTCGTCGTTGGGTAGTTTGGCGGCATTGGCAGGTATCGACATGGGAATGCCGACAAGCACTACGGACTTGTCTCCTCTTGTATATCCTGCGATTGTGAACAGTGTGCCTTTCCGCCTCGAATTGATGCACACCCCTCTTCACTATCAGAAATGCGACTATCCAATAAGTATGTTCGACTACGCTTTGTCTGGAATAGAAAAACCCTCGCTGTTTACAATTGTCAAAAAATACACCATCGGACTTCCGGGTCTCATTATCAATGAAATACGCGGCCCACAGGAGGAGATTGTGTATGGTTTCGCGACAGGTTCCGCGGACACCACCGTAATAATAAGACCGATAGTTGTGAGCGTTGATGAACAAAAAATGCTCGATTTCTTCGACAAGATAGTATCGTTGGATGTGAATAAGAAAGATGGTTATCTCACCCTTACGGTCAACGGTATCGAACCTATTCAAACAGCGGAGCTGGCAATAAAGGCACAGCAGCTTCTGCAAGATTTGTTGACACATTATCGTGTGGAGAAATCGGAAAAAGAACTTGAGTATATCCAGGCTCGTTATGATGAGATTAAACAGGAAAACGACCGCTATCAGGAACAACTCGCTGTGATTTTAGACCGCTCACAGAGTATGACAAACCAGCGCGACAGGATAGAGAGAGACCGCATCCAGGCAAAGTACAACGTGTCTAACGCTATCTTCAACGAGATGGCGAAGCAACTGGAGCAGGCCAAGATGCAGGTGAAGAGAGACACCCCGGTGTATGCTGTCATTCAGCCTGTGAGCATTCCGATGAAACCGTCTAACAGCCGCGCCAGGACACTCATAATCTGGACATTCTTCGGATTCGTAGTCGGCTGCGGCATCGTTTTCGGCAAAGGATATATCCCTAAAGTCAAGGCAATATTCAAGAAACCGGAAGAAGAGACAAAGGCATAACACCACGTTTCCACGAAAGTGAAAAAATCTCAAGCAAAGGACTTCCCAAACTCCTCTGTTTGAGATTTTCTTTGTCTTGCCGCTTGCTAAAGACCGGCAAATCTGCAAATCTACATAAGTTGGATGTAAAAAACCGTTGTGAAATAATGAAAAAACCATTATCTTTGCAAAATATTATGAAAATCGCCGAACTCCAACACCCGTAGATGACGAGGAAAGGATAAAAAATATTGTATTATGTCAAAGAAAAAACAGAAAAACAACTTAAGCACTTTTGTCAACACTATCTTGCGAATTTTTGGCGAACACCCCTATAAGCCGATGAATTACAAGCAGCTGGCTAAAATCATGGGTGTCCGCGACGCTGCTGGCAAAGACGTGATATTTCAAGTGCTCGGAACTTTGCATGAGAACGGTCAACTTATTGAAAATCACCCATATAGATATACATTGAACCCCGAGTTGATAAGTGAATACGGTCCGAAGCCGCAATATGTAGTTGGAACTGTTGACATGAAAAGCACCGGCAAGGCTTACGTGGTGCCGGAAGACGGAGGAGAGGACATACGGATTTCCTCCAACAACACCGGCAAGGCACTTCACGGCGACAAGGTGCGCGTGGCGATGTTCCCGAAACGTAAGTCGAAAAAGACCGAAGGCGAGATTGTCGAAGTCATCGAGCGTGCCCGCGCAGAATATGTCGGCATATTCTCGGTGTCACACGGTTACGCCTTTGTGGTGCCGGACAGAAAGACAATGCCGCTTAACTTTTTTATCCCTCGCGGGAAATATAAAGGTGCTAAAGACGGCCAGAAAGTCATAGTGAAACTTGCCGATTGGCCCGATAACTCGCGCAACCCTTTCGGCGAGGTGGTGAAAGTGCTCGGCAACCCGGGCGAGAACAACGTCGAGATGCAGTCGATACTGTTAGAATATGAATATCCATTGGAGTTTCCCAAAAATGTCGAGAAAGAGGCAAACAAGATTTCAGATAAGATTCCTTCATCTGAAATAAAAAATCGTCGCGATTTCAGAAACATTCTAACTATCACCATCGACCCTAAAGACGCGAAAGACTTCGACGATGCCATATCTTACCGCCGGCTGCCTAATGGAAACCACGAAGTGGGCGTGCATATCGCCGACGTGTCGCATTATGTGAAACCAGGCTCCGCCATCGACCGCGAGGCACAGGAAAGAGGAACATCGGTCTATCTCGTCGATAGAACGATTCCTATGCTTCCGGAGAAACTCTGCAACGTGGTGTGCTCACTACGTCCCGACGAGGAAAAACTGACGTTCTCGGCAGTCTTCGAAATGAACGACAAAGCAGAAATACTCGATAAATGGATCGGCAAGACGATAATAAAATCGAACCGCCGCTTCGCCTACGAAGAGGTGCAGGCAATGATTGAAGGCGGCGACGGGGATTATAAAGACGAAGTGATGATACTCAATAACTTGGCTGCTAAACTTCGTGAAAAACGCATGGCGCAAGGCTCTATCAACTTTCACTCCGAAGAGGTGAAATTCGTCCTTGACGAGAATATGCATCCTATCGACACTTATGTGAAGGTGCAGCAAGAAGCCAATATGCTTGTCGAGGACTTTATGTTGTTGGCCAACAAGACTGTAGCCGAGGCGATAGGCAAGAAAGACTCGAAATATCACGGATATACCTTCGTGTATCGTGTGCACGATGAGCCAAATCCCGAGAAACTGTACGATTTTATCGCTCTTGTGTCGCGACTTGGCTATTCGATGAACATCAGCACTCGTGAGAACCTGGTGAGTTCGTACAACGCCTTGTTTGACGCCGTTGACGGCAAGGGCGAGAAAAATCTTGTCGAGACAGTGGCGCTCAGGACAATGGCGAAGGCTCTCTACAGCACTATTAACATTGGACATTACGGCTTGGCGTTCCCGTTTTATACGCACTTCACCTCGCCAATCCGACGCTATCCCGATTTGATGGCTCATCGTCTCATCGAACGTTATATGATTGACAACAAGCCGAGTGTGAGTCAAAAAGAATATGAGGTTTTGTGTCAGCACGCATCGGAGATGGAGCGCAAGGCCGCCGAGATGGAGCGTGAGTCGGTGAAGTACAAACAGGCTGAGTATCTGCAGGATAAGATTGGCAAAGTGTTCGACGGACTCATCTCCGGCATCAGCAAATGGGGCATTTACGTTGAGTTGAAAGACAACAAATGCGAGGGAATGGTGCGCTATAACAACTTCGACGATGATTATTATTATCTTGACGAAGAGAATTTCCGCATCATCGGGCAGTCAACAGGCAAAATTTACCGCCTCGGCGACGAGGTCAAAGTCCGCATCGAAGCTGTCGATTTAATCAAGAAACAAATGGATTTCACTTTGGTGAGTACGAAACGGAAACTTCAAAACAGAAATACGGGTAGTGTAATCTGAACTGTGTCAAGGTCTGATTCCATCATAAACTCACGATGCAAAATTACATGATTTCAAATCTGTTTCCAAATTTTATTGCTAATTGTTGTGATATCAACGCCCAGTTGGAGAGTGACGATGTCCATTTCTCGCAGATGTTGCGGTATGCCAGCCAGACGAGTTTTTCCAACGCTGTGTCTGACGGGAACACTCCCTTGTTCTTCGTCACCTTGCGTATCTGGCGGTGATAGCCCTCGACGGTGTTGGTGGTGTATATCAGACGGCGTATGTCTTTGAACACATCAACACAGCATATCATGATGTCCTCGACACCTCGGTTCTTCAGGTCGGTGAGAACCTCCAGCCAGAAGTTCGCGCCCTCGCTCTTGGCTACATACATGCCGAGCAAATCCTTGCGACCCTCCTTGTCAACACCCAAGACGTTGTATATCGCACGTGATATGGCGCGTCCGCTCTCGTCCTTAACCCTGTAGTGGATGGCGCCAGTGCGCCGCCTTCTCCGAACAGAGTCTTGCCGCTGCGCAGCTACTCTGCTGCTAATTTGTAGTCTATTTTCTTTTCCATTTTTAATTAAACTTTGTCGTTCTACTTTTTATTGTAGCCTGACACAGTTTAATTTACACTCTCACCTTGCAGCAAAAGAGCCTTTATTAAATTAAGTATTTAAGTTCACAATCCAGTGTCTCATAAATATATCTTGAATCAATTGAAATTATTGATATGATTTTTTTATTATAGGTTTTTATGATAGTTGGATTTGCCAGATCAAAACACACATTATTTAAAACCTGCAATGTATCGAAATATAATTCACAGTTAATGTCTTTAACAAAAGCATCATCTTTGTCGCCATCGAGGATAGTTATATTGTAATTGTTCTTTATAGAAACATTTTCTTCAAGCCATAGCCATGTTTTTTGGATGCATCCATGGCATGAGAACACAGGAATGACTATAAAACAATATTTGTCGTGAGGTATTTCTATATCATAGTTCTGTAATACTTTACGGAAACTTTCAGTTTCTTTTGAATATTGCTCGCATCCAAAAAACAGCGTTGTGAAGATTATAATGATTATTTTAAAAAATTTCATATTCTTAAAACTTAAAAAGTGTTAACGTTAAACTATCTTCTTTTTTATTGGGATATTTTTGTAAATACACCCCTTCTCTACTTGGAATTATTATATTTGGAGAATACTCGTTAAGTTTAAAATAGTACTCCTTTGTTACTTTAAAAGATGAATCCATAACAAGTATTGACCACGAGGGATTTTGACCGTCGATAATTCTACCATTGTTGCCAATTTTTTTGCGTGTTCTGCAACTCGATAATATTCGTTAGTATGTATGTTGTGTATTATATTGGAATATTTGGGTTGTGACAGCGTGTAATTTCTACAGTAGCTCATGTTGAATGCTTGTGAGTCATCAAATGGGACAAATTTGTCAATAAACCTGCTTTTACACACGAAAGCATTCTCTTTGATGCCATTTTTATAAACATACACACTGTCATCACAGGCAAACGACAAAACACAACAATTATCTTTCATAGGGCAAATTACAGGGAACCAATCATAAAAACTATAATTGTTTTTATTATAATAAACAGGAAATTCACCAAAAACTGAAATGTTGCGACTTTTTAAATCGACAATGCATGCCGGTTTGACATCACGATAATATTGCGCTCGTTCATTGGGGTAGGCAACACCATATTTTTCAGTTGAATTGCCCAAATATATATTGTTCTCCGCACATTTGAGGCCAGTGTTCGGGTTCATTGCTGCGACTGCTGGATGCAAATTGATTTCGTCACACAGTATCCCTCTGTTATTATATATCAATAATGAATTTGTTTCATCGGTTAATGGGAAATAGATGATAGAATCAATATTTTTATAATACAAGAAATACCCATATAAGTTTTTGCTAAAGTTAATCTTGTTTTTGCAATTAATCCCGGATGAATCAAAGCTCACAATGGTAATATCTGAAAGATTATTATGTGATTGTAAAACTAACACATTATAATTGTCATGAATCCCATTAGGTATTGCAATAACATCATGATTCTCATCCAATGATATGTTTTTGATTATTTTAGGGGTGTCAAAATGTTTTGCACAAGACGTGACCAATAAAAAAATACTAATTAATACAATGTTGTTTTTCATATAACAATTAATAAAAGGGTAGTGTAATCTGAACTGTGTCAAAACTTGTTTTCATGATTAAATCACGATGCAAAATTACATAATTTCAAATCTGTTTCCAAATTTTATTGCTAATTGTTGTGATATCAACGCCCAGTTGGAGAGTGACGATGTCCATTTCTCGCAGATGTTGCGGTATGCCAGCCAGACGAGTTTTTCCAACGCTGTGTCTGACGGGAACACTCCCTTGTTCTTCGTCACCTTGCGTATCTGGCGGTGATAGCCCTCGACGGTGTTGGTGGTGTATATCAGACGGCGTATGTCTTTGAACACATCAACACAGCATATCATGATGTCCTCGACACCTCGGTTCTTCAGGTCGGTGAGAACCTCCAGCCAGAAGTTCGCGCCATCGCTCTTGGCTACATACATGCCGAGCAAATCCTTGCGACCCTCCTTGTCAACACCCAAGACGTTGTATATCGCACGTGATATGGCGCGTCCGCTCTCGTCCTTAACCCTGTAGTGGATGGCGCCAGTGCGCCGCCTTCTCCGAACAGAGGCTTGCCGCTGCGCCGCTGCTCTGCTGCTAATTTGTAGTCTATTTTCTCTTCCATTTTTAATTAAACTTTGTCGTTCTACTTTTTATTATAGCCTGACACAGTTTAATTTACACTCTCTTATTGGTTTTTCAACTGTAAATATATAACTCTGAATTTCTTATTATCTTTGTTTTTGTTGACATATCTCATGATTTGACGCAAATGGCGCTTCATATAATATCCATAGCGATCTGTCCAAACAGCCACAATTGTATAATCAAAACTATTGCTGGTTTTTTCAAGATTGCTTTTGACAACTTCGTCTGTTTCAGTAATATTTATATAATTTACAAGTTTTATTCTGTCTAAAATGACGCTATTATATCTGTTCTCTTTAAAAATAGGTATATATTCATAAACACCAAGATACTTGGCATTCCCATAACAGAATTCATATGCTCCAACACAATCGCCATTAGCGTCAAACATGATTGTCTGCATCGGTGATTGATTGCTATTGTGTTCGATTTTCCAAATATTGATACTAAAACTCTCACTTTGCAAAATATTCTTATTATAAATAGTATCGATCGAAAAACAAATATAATCACAATCCGGATAAAACTTTTCGAGTTTTATTTCCGTTGGTTTGTTGACTTTTGAAAAAGGTAACACTGCATAATCCCACATCATCGAACAAGATGTGACCATAGATTGAATGACTATGGTAAATAGTATTTTTATGATTGTTCGCATATTTTATCTTACATCCACATGAACCAGGGTTGTTCCGTTTTTACCATGCGTGTAACTGACCGGATATTCTCCTTCCAATACTTTGATGGTATTTTTTCCAAATAAATTAGATGCGGATTCACCAATCATAAAGTCTTCTGGAACATAAAATACACCATCGATAGTAAAATTGTTATTAATAAACGATATTGCCATCACACTATCATTTAATAATGCTATTTGTAACAATCTGTCTCCATCTTCATATTCGTTCCTTGTCAAACTATAGTCTTCTTCAACAGGAACAAAAACATCATAACTATCTTTCGACAACAAACATATTCCTGGGCAAGGTCCACATGGATTATTACCAGGACAATTTTCGAATAAATGCGTACCTGTATGCGCTTTTATCCATTTCCATATTCTTTGAAAAATACTTTCTTTGTCATAAGACACATTGTATAACTTTAACAATAGTTCATCAACTTCATTACTATTAGTTGGCCAGTTATATGAATAATTGTTTTCATTTGTAAGAGATTGTGATATCCTTTCTGTAGATGTGTTAATATCATTGTTTTTCTTACATGCATGGAATGTTACTACTCCAAATGCTACAACGATTAAAGCTGTTAATACAGCAAAAATTCTTTTCTTGTTCATAATGTTAAATTTTGAATTGTCAATTAATAATTATTTGTCCTTTATAAATACCATTACTTGTTGCAATGGTTAAAACATAACTCCCTGGTGTTGAAATGGTCAACTCCGAATATCCTGGAGTGCTCGGGCAATAGGCTGAAGCGACAAAAGCACCAGAGGCTGTCTCAACAACGATGTCGGTGGCACCGCAATCAGAATAGAACGTTATCTCAATTGTGGTTTCTTTTAGCTCAACAGCAATGTTCGCTGTTTGGGCTCGGGCTCCCTCATCGCTGTTTTGTACTTTTCTAATTTGTATAGGAGTGCCTCCAATTGCAAACTGTTGTGAGAACAATAACCCAAAAAATAATAGAAATAATACTTTTTTCATACTTATAACTTTTTTTGATTTAACTTTTATTGCTGATTTATAATCATTTCAAAAATATATCAAAACTTTTCAACTTTTCGAAATTTTCTATTACATTTTATTACACGTTTTTGCGGGTTCAACTGAAAACACCGGGGTTTAGTGACGAATTTCAAAATGATATGGAAAGATGTGTAAATTTGTAATTTATTAAAATACAAGGTGTTATGCGAATTTTGTCGATATTTTTTGTGACGAAATTTTTGGTTTGGTATTGAAAATTATTGTTATCTTTGCAAAATGAATAGAAAAGTTGCCTTGTTTTACGTTTTTGCGATACTTTTGTGCCTCCTGTCGCAATCGTGCCGTCGATCTTCTCTTTATACCGGAAAGGAGACACCTCTGCGTTATTCGGTTCTTCAGAGAGATAATCGTAACGTTGCGATTTCAAAAATCATTGGCGACAACGACCGAATAGCGTATTACGCCCCATATCTTGCCGAAGAAACCAACAAAGAACTTGAGCTTGCGCCGCTTAAAGCCGAACTTGTGGCAATGTATGAACAGTATGAAGCCGATAAGCATAAGGTGGAAATAAGAGATTTGCGGCTCAAAATAATCATGGCACTTACTGTAGGTATAATTATACTTGTGGTTGTGTTTTTTGTCGTGTGCAAAATCAGAAAAAGAAAGCATTTAAATGAAATCGACATAAAAGACCGGTATATTGACACACTCCATGGTAAGATTAGAAAAATAAATGCAGAACTCAAAATTGTGAAAAAAAACCTAAAATCGCTTGAAAATCAATCGGTGATACTTAAGGGTGCAAAAACTCGCGAACCGGTTTCTTTTGAGGAGGGAATGCGGAGAATCAAGACCGAAGAGATATGTAAAAAACTGTTCGCGACAACTCAGATACACATCAAAACGACGCTGAAATATCCCGAGTTGACGTTGGGCAACGACGAGCGACTTTATCTTATAGAGTTGTTTGACAAGGAGTTGAATGGTGCATTGCGGAGCATAATAAAGAGAAAACGTCGTCTGAAAAAGTCCGACGAGCTTCCTTTCTGCCTTTACCTCCTCGGCCTTGACAACAAACATGTTGCCGCCGTCACCGGGAAATCGTATCACAACGTTTTCGTGCGCTCGCAGAAATGCCTCGAAATACTTGGCGGAGGCGAAGATTTATATAGTGTTATGGAATCATTAATGAGTCGGCGCCAATTCGCTCCATTTTGCGGTTGAACTTTTTGCGGTTTTGCTGTAGTTTTCGCTTGAACCGCTCTCGTTTATTGAACTTTTGATAAATCAACGAAACAGGGTTTGTTATGCTTGCCGGAGGATCTTTTAGAGGTTTCTTGTAAATCTGCTTTTCATCATCTATTTTCGAAACTCCCGGCACAAAAACTCTTTGCGACGGCATTTTTATGATATCTCTTATAAAATCTTCATAAAGCGGATAAGGATAAATCTCCACCGAATCAAGCATGATATCACTGCGTATCAATTTGATTACCAATTCTTTATCTAAAAACTCGTCTTTTGAAACCGGCACGCGCAGCCTGTCAAAGCCCACACAGCTGACCCATAAAGTGTCGATTGACTTCGACTTGATAAAAAATCGCCCCTCTTGGTTCGTTGTCG
>UQNO01000001.1 GCA_900542475.1 uncultured Bacteroidota bacterium | reverse complement strand
AAAAGCACTGCATACGGAAGATTTTCTTTTTCGATAGGAAGGAGAAAATCTTCCGTGCCTTCAATATAGCCTTTTGTGAATGCGTTGAAAATATCCATATTGAAGTCGATGTTGTCGAGATTCTGTTCGTCTTCAGTGCCTGTATTTGCGGCAGTGCGCAGAAAATCGCCATAATCGGAAAAGATGAAATTCGGCATCACTGTATCCAAATCAATGATACACAGTATATTGCCTTCTTTGTCAAACAGCATGTTGTTTACTTTGGTATCACAATGACAGATGCGCTTAGGCAGTTTTCCTTCACGATACAGACGCTCGCCAACGGTCATTTCCTCTTCTCGTTTGAAAATCTCGTCAAGATAGTACTGAACTTCCGCAACACGTCCCGCCCTGTCTTCAGCCACGGCTTCACGCAGCTGTTTTAAACGAAATTCAATGTTATGGAAATCAGGTATTGTTTCGCCAAGAGGCTCGTTTAAATCTGCCAAAAGCGACTCGAACTCGCCGAACGATTTACCGGCTATATAGGAATACTCGGGCGTAACTGCTTGATATGTAATCGAATCTTGGATAAAATCCATCACACGCCAAAAGTTTTTGCCATCAAAATGATAAAGTTTGTCATATTTTGCTCGCAAAAAATGAAGAGTCGCTTTGTTTTTCTTTCGAAGATGATTAGTCACCTTATAAATATTATCCATCAGCATGTCGACATCTTGGAATATGGCGTTGTTAATGCGCTGCAGCACGTACATAGGCTTGTCAGAACCCTCGACAAACACTTTGAATGTATCGTTAATCAGCCCCTCTCCCATCGGCCGAACTTCGTCAACCTTACCGGAGATTTTGAATCTTGAGACAATATTTTTCAGATTTTCCATAAAAAAATTTTTGTAAAATTAAAAATAAATTTGTTTCGCATGACTTTTTTTTGTAATTTTACAGACTGAAATAATTTTTAATTATGAAAAAGATTCCATCTATAAAAATGACAACACGTATAGTGTCGATTTGCGTCATGGCGCTGATTTTGTTCTCAATTAGCGGTTGCAAATGCGACAGCGAAAATGGGAAAAACTACCATATTAAAGATAATGTGATAGTTTTCGACACCCCCCTGCGTGTTGATGGTCAGACGAGTATGCTGGGATTCGCCGCCGAGCCCATTGACACCGTCCGCATAGGATTCATAGGTCTCGGAATGCGAGGCGCTGATGCTGTTTATCGCATGACTTTCATCGACAATGTTGAGATTGTGGCTTTATGCGACCTCCTTCCCGAGAAAGTGGAGAAGGTTCAGAAAGAGATTTTGGAAGCAAAAGGCCTGCCAAGAGCCGCGGAATATGTTGGCGAAACGGCCTATCAACAGCTCTGTGAACGCAACGACATCGACCTTGTTTACATCGCCACTAATTGGCAGACACACGTCCCGATGGCAGTTTGCGCCATGCGACACGGCAAGCATGTGGCTGTGGAAGTCCCCGCCGCCACTTCAGTCGAAGATTGCTGGAAGTTGGTCGATGTCTCGGAACAGACTCGCAAACACTGTATGATGCTTGAGAATTGCACCTACGACTTCTTCGAGATGACTGCGCTCAACATGGCAAAACAAGGCTTGTTCGGCGAGGTGATTCACGGAGAAGGCGCCTACATTCATAATCTGGAACCCTATTGGCACGAATATCAAGGTAATTGGCGTCTCGACTACAACCAAAAACACTCCGGCGATGTGTACGCCACCCACGGACTCGGACCAATTTGCCAGGTTCTCGACATTCACCGCGGCGACAAAATGGACTATCTCGTCTCGATGAGTACGCAATCATACAACGGCAAAAAAATCGCCAAGGAGATGATGGGTGTCGATGATTTTGCCAACGGCGACATGACAACCACCATGATTGAGACTCACAACGGCAAAACCATCTTGATTGAACACAACGTTTACACCTACAGACCGTACAACAGACTTTATCAACTCACCGGCACCGAGGGATTTGCAAACAAATATCCTGTCGAGGGTTTTACTTTGATGGAGAAAAATCTGCCGGAAGGTTTTCTTGCCGAAGGTCAGCATCTCAACGTACATGATTTTGTACCAAAAGACGTTAAAGATAAAATTATGACCGAGTACCTCCATCCTATTGCAAAGGATATCGAGGAATTGGCGAAACAGGTCGGTGGTCACGGCGGCATGGACTTTATCATGGATTACCGCTTGATTTACTGCTTGCGGAACGGCTTGCCTTTGGATGAAGATGTTTACGACGCGGCTGAATGGTCTTGTATCGGCGAACTCTCGGCCGCCTCGATAGAAAATCACGGAATGCCGGTAAAAGTTCCGGATTTCACTCGCGGTGACTGGAACAAAATAAAGGGTTATAAACATGCGATAAAATAATCCCTCCCAGTCATTTCGACCGAAGCGAAGAATTTTTTGTCTTGCGTAGTCAATCCGATTGTTCTCGTTGATGTATGATTTCACGACAAGCTCGAAATGACGGTATAAATTGAAACTAACTAACTAACAATTATTATTAATTTCTAAACTAAAAATTATCATGAAAAAGAAATTTGTATGTCCGATTTGCGGATTTGTTTATGAAGGAGAAGAGGCTCCGGAAAGATGCCCACAGTGCAAACAGATTGTTGAATGGAAAGTTCTCGACGAGAGTGCGAAGTTGAGTTTTGTCACGGAGCATGTCGTCGGTATTGCCAAGGGCACTGGTGATGACATGATTAAAGATTTGAACGCGCATTTCATGGGAGAGGCTACCGAGGTTGGCATGTATATCGCCATGAGCCGTCAGGCCGACCGCGAGGGTTATCCAGAGATTGCCGAGGCTTTCAAACGTTATGCGTTTGAAGAGGCCGAGCACTGCGCCAAATTCGCCGAATTACTCGGTGATGTCGTCTGGGATACCAAAACCAACCTTGAGAAACGCATGGTCGCCGAATGTGGTGCTTGCGAAGACAAGATGCGCATCGCTCGCGTAGCCAAGGAACGCAACCTCGATGCTATCCACGACACCGTTCACGAGATGGCAAAAGACGAGGCACGCCACGGCAAAGGATTTGAAGGACTGTATAATCGTTATTTCAAATAATGTGCGTCGCCGCTTCGCGGAATGGCTGATCTAACAATAGTAATGTAACATCGCTGCGCCATTTGGCGTACACGGCATTCTGAAGACAAGGATGAAGCCGAATAGATGAAGAAAAGCCCTCGGAGTTCCGAGGGCTTTTTCCTGACTTCCTATTTGCGTACTACAAAAATTTTCATCAAAGGCTTTTGCTGTTTCATGATGTTTTGCCGTAAACATTGTTTGTGTGTAAACATCTTCGTTCAATGGCAGCTTGATTTGTATCGTTGTAATGGTCTTTGCCGATGCAAACACCTTGTCCACGCTCATTTTTATATCGGGGATTTCCAGCATTCGCTTCAACTCCTTGTACGCTTTCAGAGCCACGAAGCATATCCATATAAGAGCTTCGATGTGCTGGTGGTTTAAGAGGAGCGACAGTGTGTTATTCGATTTTTAAATGTGGATTTTTCAATTTTGCGATTATAACTTTTTGATAAAAAAAATTCCAGCACAAATGATTTGCTGGAATTTTTTTTCTGCATAGCGCACATTTTTTACATTACGCATAGCAGGCACATTCAGCCGTTAGGCTGCGAATTATTTCTCCACTTCTTTTTTCAGTCTCTCTGTCAACATCGGGACAATCTTGTGGAGGTCACCGACGATGCCGAGGTCAGCGGCTGAAAATATTGGAGCGTATTTGTCCTTGTTGATGGCGATGATGAAGTCTGACTCTTCCATACCTGCGAGGTGTTGGATGGCGCCGGAGATTCCGCATGCCATGTAAAGGTTCGGACGGACGGTCTTACCGGTCTGGCCCACTTGATAACAGTGGTCCATAATGCCTGCATCGACCATTGCGCGTGATGACGACACCATGCCGCCGAGTACATCTGCCAAAGACTGGAGTTTGTTGAAACCCTCTTTGTCGTGAACACCACGGCCACCCGACACCAGAATCTTGGCATCGGTGATGTCGTTAGCGCACTTGCAGTTCATCTTGGTCTCAATGACTTTTACTTTGAACTTGCTCTGGTCGAATGTGGGGGCGAACATCGTGATAACGCCTTTTCTGCCTTCTTCGCGGACGCGTTTCTGCATAACACCCGGACGCACTGTCGACATTTGAGGACGTGTGTTAGGGCAAAGGATGGTTGCCATCAAGTTGCCGCCGAAAGCAGGACGTGTCGAGCGGAATTGCTTCTCTCCTGTCTCCTCGACTATGCCGATTTCAAGTTTTGTGCAGTCTGCTGTCAGACCGGTTTTCAAACGTGATGCGATACGTGGAGCGAGGTCACGGCCGATGGTGGTGGCACCATAAAGGACAATGCTCGGCTTGCCTTCGCAAAGCATCTGATAGACGACTTGTGAGTACTGTTCTGTCAGATAATCCTTTAGCTCCGGGCAATCGGCGACGAGCACCTCGTCGGCGCCCATTTCGATGAGGCTCTGGGCCTTGTCTTTCACATTCTGACCTACTAACATTGCGACGACTTTCTCGCCGAGAGCGTCTGCCAAGTCGCGCGCCTTACCTAAAAGTTCGTATGCTACGGATTGAATCATACCTCCGCGCTGTTCTGCGAACACATAAACGTTTTTGTAATCTTTGATATCCATGGCTACTTTTAGATTAAATGTTTCTCTTTCAGTTTATTAACAATAATTTCGACTGCTTCTTCCTCACTCACTTCAAACACCTCGCCCGGTGCCTTGAGCTGTTTCGGGAATGACTGCCACACCTTTGTCGGAGAGCCTTTCAAACCAAGTTTGTTTTCATCGACATCGAGTTTGTCGGCACCCCAAACTTCAACTTCTTTGTTGTATGTATCGACGATGCCGGCGACTGTCATGTAGCGTGCCTCGAAGGCTGAAGCCAACACTGTGAGGACGCATTTTCCCTCGACTTCAAGAGTCTGGACGCTGTCTTCGTTTTCTTTCTTCACGATAAAGTTTCCGTTTTTCTCGCGTTCTGCGTCGATAACGTATGAAACCTGTGGCAATCCGAGGTGTTCTGCCATCTCGGGGCCGACTTGTGCCGTGTCACCGTCGATAGCCTGGCGGCCCGCGATGATGAGGTCGTAGTCCAAAGTCTTGATGGCTCCTGCTAATGCGTATGATGTTGCGAGAGTATCTGCGCCAGCGAACTTCCTGTCGCTCAACAAGATGGCTCTGTCAACACCCATGGCGAAAGCTTCTCTCAAAATAAGGTCGGCTTGCGGAGGTCCCATTGTGATTACTGTGACGTTAGCACCATATTTGTCTTTCATCTGTAATGCGAGTTCGAGACCGCCTTTGTCGTCTGGGTTCATGATGCTCGGAACGCCTTCACGGATAAGAGTGTTCTTTACCGGGTCGATTTTGATTTCTGTAGTATCAGGTACTTGCTTAATACAAACTATAATATTCATGATCTTTCCCTCCTATTTAAATAAATGACCGGCGATAACCATTCTCTGAACTTCTGATGTGCCTTCGTAAATCTCGGTAATCTTGGCATCGCGCATCATGCGCTCTACCGGATATTCACGTGTGTAGCCATAGCCACCATGGAACTGGACAGCTTTTGTCGTCACTTCCATTGCTGTCTCGGCTGCGAAGAGTTTCGCCATAGCCGCGTCTGTTGAGTACGGAATACCTTTGTCTTTCTTCCATGCCGCGCTTCTGACGAGCAGACGGGCTGCCTCGACTTTTGTCTTGAGGTCTGCCATCTGGAACTGTGTGTTCTGGAACTGTGCGATTGACTTTCCGAACTGTTTGCGTTCTTTAGTGTATTTAACTGTCTCGTCCATGGCACCCTGGGCGATGCCGAGAGCCTGTGAAGCGATACCGATACGGCCGCCGTCGAGTGTCTTCATGGCGATGTTGAATCCCTTGCCGAGAGGTCCGAGGAGGTTTTCCTTCGGCACTTCGCAATTTTCGAAGATAAGCTCGCATGTCGCCGAGCCGCGGATACCCATCTTCAACTCTTTCTTGCCAATGCTGAAGCCCTTGAAGCCTTTCTCGACGATGAATGCCGAGATGCCTTTGGTGCCTTTTGACTTGTCTGTCATTGCCATGACGATAAACACGTCGGCATAAGATGCGTTGGTGATGAAAATTTTAGAACCGTTGATGATATATTTGTCGCCGGCGTCAACAGCCATTGTCTGCTGCATGGCGGCATCGGTACCGGCGTTAGGCTCGGTGAGACCGAAAGCGCCAATCCATTCGCCTGATGCGAGCTTCGGCAAATATTTCATCTTCTGTTCCTCTGTTCCGTTTTCGAGGATAGGTGCCATGCACAACGATGTGTGAGCCGAAAGGATAACGCCAGTGGTGGCACATACTCTTGAGAGTTCCTCAACAGCCATGATGTACATCTGCACTGATCCGCCGGCTCCGCCGTACTGTCTTGGCACCGGGATGCCCATCAAACCTAATTTCGCCATCTTTTTGACGGTCTCCATCGGAAAACGCTCCTGCTCGTCAACTTCGGCTGCCAAAGGCTTGACCTCGTTCTCCGCAAACGATCTGATCATCTGCAAGAACAATTCTTCTGTCTTTGAATAGCTAAAATCCATTTTTTCTTTAAAATTTAGAAGATAGGAGACAGAATGGAAATCGAGAATTTAAGAATTGAAAGACTGAATCGTCTTTGTGTAAGATTGTAACAGTCAACCTGTTATGATTTTATCGTCACACTAATATTCAACAATTTTCCTCTGATTTCTGTCTGCTGACTTCTGTACACTTATTATTAATATTTATAAAATCCCTCACCTGTTTTACGTCCTAAGAGACCTGCGCGCACCATCTTTCTCAAAAGTGGATGCGGGCGGTATTTAGGATCGCCGAACTCGTTGTAAAGCACCTCCATGATGGCAAGGTTCACATCATTGCCGATAAGGTCGGCCAATGCGAGAGGTCCCATCGGGTGGTTTGCGCCAAGCATCATGCACTTATCTATATCCTCTGCCGACGCGATGCCGTCTGCCAAAATACCCACTGCCTCGTTAATCATTGGGATGAGGATGCGGTTGACGACGAATCCCGGAGCTTCTTTCACCTCGACTGGCTGTTTGCCGATTTCTGTTGAGAGGTCAACGATGGTCTTGGTGACCTCGGCACTCGTCAGCTGTCCTTTTATGACTTCAACCAACGCCATTCTTTCGGCCGGGTTGAAGAAGTGCATGCCGATGAACTGTGCCGGACGTGCTGTGCAGGCAGCGATATCGGTGATTGACAGTGACGATGAGTTGGTTGCGAAGATACATTCGGGTTTGCAGATCTTGTCGAGTTCCGCGAAGATATCCTTCTTCAGTTGCATCTCTTCGACGGCTGCTTCGATGACGAGGTCAGCGTCTTTGAATGTGGCGTAATCTGTTGTGGTTGTGATGTTTTTCAAAAGAGCGTCAACGGTCTCTTGAGTCATCTTGCCTTTCTCCACCAGTTTGCCATAACCTTTGGCAATGGAAGCCATAGCCTTGTCGAGGCTGGCTTGTGTGCGGCTCTTCATGACGACCGGCATCTTGGCTGCGAAAGCCTTCACAATGCCCTTTGCCATGGTTCCTGTTCCAATAACACAAATTTTCATGACGTTTGGATTTAATGATTTAAAGATTATTCTTAATTTGTTATTTGTTGTCTAATAAGAAAGTGTTTAGGTACACGTTCTTGTCTGGCACGAACCAGCGAGATAAAACCTTTGATGTCGCTGATTTCGGCCTGATGTTCTTTTGGATATGAATTAATGATGTTGTGTGGCACCACAAGATGCACATGGCTGTCTTTCATTTCTTTCAATTGCGCTCTTGGTATAGCGGGTTGCAAAGTGCAGAGGAATTTGTCATCCACACGGTCGGCTTCATTGATGACCTGCCGCCAGCGATCTTTGCAAGTGGTCTTGGCTCCTAATACGGTCAGATCGTCAGCAGGAAATTCAAAATTGTGGTAACATCCGCCATTGGGAAAGAGGAAATCGGGGCGCTTGTTGTTTTCTGTAACAGCTTGCTCCTCAAAAACCAATTTGTTTGCTGTGAATATGGCCGAAAGGTGATGTTCCAATGACTTGCCAGCCCTTGACTTACGACGATTCAAGACACTATTGGCAAACTCCATTAGTTCGTTGCAATTGGCAAAAGGCTTGTTATATACATCACGATAGAGTTTGTCTTCGAGTGTGAAGAACAACTTACTTTCAACATCGCGCCATTTATACAAAATGGTGTCCGGAGACTTGCAAATATACTCATTTGAAATACGGTGAATGTTATTGAATATTGATTGTGCCATTCTCCCCATTTCGAAAGTCTGCGGGAAATCTACTAATGGCTTGATGGCATTTGTAATGGCCCAAAGCAGTTCCTCGTCGTCGCTTTGAAAAAGCGAAGTATCAATAAGTTGGTTGGTTTGCTCTGTCGAAAGATTAAAATACGAAAGAAACGTTTCGATGTCTTCGTCACTCTCTATTACAAACGCTTGGTAGTAATCCTCGGTTTGTTTCGCTATGACAAGCAGACTACCCACATATTTATCAAGCAAAAATTCGAAATTACGTCCGAATCGGGTTATACGATACTCGTTACGAGTCTTTTGACCATAATAAATAAAGCGACTGTCTGTTTCAAAATTGTTCTGCCATTTTATCTTTACCCATTTTTCGCATTGTTCGCCTCTTTTGCATTCTTCACCGAACAGCAATTTTGCGGCGGGTTTGGGAATGTAGAAGCCTGATTGGTGTGATCCTGTAGTACCAGCATCGTTTCCTGTAATGAAACGGCAAAAAGCAGTTTTGGTTTCTTTTACAGTTTGGATTGCTATGTCAAGAATTTCACTCATATTAATTTGGATTGGATAAAGATTTTATAATTTGTTCAGATACTGCTGTAACAAGTGGTACTACGACAGAATTTCCACATTGTCGGTAAGCTTGGACATCCGAAACAGCACTCAAAATATATTCGTCTGGGTATCCCATTAGTCTTGCACATTCACGCGGCGATAGTTTTCTTGGATTCCTATCACCTTCTTGAGGAATAAGTATCTCCGAACCATCCTTGTAATAACGTGCACTGAGAGTGCGGGTTATTCCGTTTAAATCAACCAAGCCATAGCCAAAACCATTGCCTTTGGCTCGATGTCTTTCTGCATAGTTTTGTAAATACGTCCAAAGTTTGTCGCTCAACGTGTACTTTTTGTCGATGTTTGGGTCAAGGATGTCTTTCACAGTCATCGTTGCCGGACGTTGTTCTGGGAATTCAAATCGTTCATTGCCATGAAACACCCGCTTGTCAAAGCCAACAATCATTATGCGTTCTCGGTGCTGAGGAACGTATGTTTGCCCATCCATCACTTGATAATGGACTGAATAGTCCAATTCTTCCAATGTTTCACGGATAATGCGAAACGTGTTGCCTTTATCATGTGACATCAGATTTTTTACATTTTCCAAGTAGAATGCTTTTGGACGATGACAACTTATGATGTCTGCCACATCGAAAAAAAGTGTGCCTTGTGTCTTGTCCTTAAAACCAGTCTCTCGTCCAAGGCTCTTCTTCTTCGAAACACCTGCTATTGAAAACGGTTGGCATGGAAAGCCTGCACACAGCACATCAAAAGTATCTGGAATATAACTTTTAGTCGATTCTTTAGTGATATCGCCAAATGGCATCTCTCCGTAATTAGCAAAGTATGTCTTTTGGGCTTGAACATTCCATTCCGAAGAAAAGACACATTTACCTCCTTGAGCCTGCATGGCCAGACGAAAACCACCAATTCCTGCAAACAAATCAATAAATGTGAATTTCGGATTTTTGGGTGCGGGGAACGGGACATCGAAGATGTCGGAGAACAATCCGTATTGAGCGGGGGCTTCAGCGACCATCCACACCTGCTCGTCGGTCATCTCGTCAATATCAATCGGCTGGCGGGCCTCCTTCCTCGAAAGAAACTCGCGGATAGCAGCAATGATTTCAGCCTGTTTCTCCTTGTCAATCTCATCTCTGTGATTATGAAGGAAATGGCTCAACACCGCCATCTGATTCTCAAAAGAGGTTTCACCATGCAGTCTGACCGCATTTTTCTCGTTTACCTCTTCGGGAAAATTCACCAATGATATTTTCTTCGTTGTTGCCATATTAGATTAATGTATGCATTTATTCAATTGGTCATGTCATACTCGACTTTTTTGTATTAGACGGTACGATGCCGTCGCCAAACACATCTCATTTTCCTTTATAAGTAGCCTGGCGTTTTTCCAAAAACGCCAGCATTCCCGCTTTTTGGTCTTCTGTGGCGAAGCACTTGCCGAATGCGGTGTTCTCCAACTCGATGGCATCGGCGGTACAGAGGTCGTAACTTTCGTTGATACATTTCTTGGCATATTTGATGGCCAAAGGCGCGTTGGCGACGATTTTACGAGCTGTCTCGACAACTCTGTCCATCAGTTCTTCGGGAGCGAAAACAGCGTTCACCAAACCGATGCGTAACGCCTCGTCGGCGCGTATGGTCTTGCCGGTGTAAATCATCTCCTTGGCATAGCCCTGTCCGACGAGTTTGGCTAAACGGTACGTGCCGCTGAAACCGGGCGTGATGCCTAATCCCGCCTCCGGCTGACCGAACTTGGCGTTGCTTGAGGCATAACGGAAGTCGCAAGCCATAGCCAACTCGCAGCCTCCACCGAGGCAGAAACCATTTACAGCAGCGATGACAGGAATCGGCAGCACCTCTATCTTGCGGAATGCAATGGCTCCGAGTTTGCTGAACTCATAACCCTCTTTTTCGTAAAGATGCACCATTTCCGAGATGTCCGCTCCAGCCACAAAAGCTTTCTCGCCGTCACCGGTGATGATGAGGACACGAGTCTTCTTGGTGTCGAGATTGCTGACGAAATCGTCAATCTCCCTCAATATTGTCGAATTAAGGGCATTCAACGACTTGGGGGCTGATATGGTGAGGACGCAGATACCGTCTTCCTTGACTTCTGTTTTTAAAAATTGATATTCCATATTTAATCTGTTCCGTCATTTCGACCGACCGAAGGGAGTGGAGAAATCTCCTTCAAGTTGTTCATTGCTTGATTGCGAGAGATTTCCCGACTCCGCCCCACTCCGCTCTAAACGACGAGTTGTTTGTTAGTCGATCATTAATTTCAAGTTCGGACTGATGATGAGTTTTGCCTCTGTTGCTTCCTGCACTTGCTCGACAGTGAATTCTGGATGTATCTCTGTGAGAACGATGCCTTCTTTTGTGATTTCCATCACACCCATCTCGGTGATGATCATATTGACCTGACCAGCCGCTGTGAGAGGCAGTGTGCATTCCTTTAAAATCTTGGGAGCGCCTTTCTGTGTGTGTTCCATAGTGAGGATAACGCGTTTTGCACCCACCACGAGGTCCATCGCGCCGCCCATGCCAGGAGCCATCTTGCCCGGGATAATCCAGTTGGCGAGGTTTCCTTTCTCGTCAACTTGCAATGCGCCGAGGAACGACACGTTGACGTGGCCGCCACGGATAATCGCGAATGATGTCGCTGAATCGAATGTGCACGCACCTGGTGTCAAGGTGATGAAACCGCCGCCAGCGTTGATGAGGTTCTTGTCTTCCTGGCCTTCGGCCGGTGTAGGCCCCATTCCCATCGCGCCGTTTTCGGTCTGCAATGTCACCGACACGCCTTGTGGCAAATAGTTGGGAATCAATGTAGGGATACCGATACCGAGGTTCACCACGTCGCCGTCATGCAGCTCCTTCGCCGCTCTCTTGGCGATAACTTCTCTCATTTCATTTTTATCCATATTCTGAAATATTTTAATTGTTTGTGATTTCTGTTTTACTTGAGATTTCTCCGTTTCGGTCGAAATGACGGGAGAGAACTATTTCATGCCTCTTTTCACCATTTCTTGCACCACGAATGATGCCACGTCGTCGGCGTAGGTGTTCATTCCGAAACCTGCGTCGAAACCGAGTTCCTTGGCGAGTTCGTGGGAGATTCTCGCACCGCCGCAGCAGCAAATCATCTTGTCGCGCAAGCCTTCGGCTTCCATCAACTCGATGAAGTTGGTCATGTTATGGATGTGGACGTCTTTCTGTGTCACTGTCTGTGATACGAGCAGTGCGTCAGCATGAAGTTCAACGCCTTTTGCGATGAACTCTTCGTTTGGCACCTGTGAACCGAGATTGTAAGCCTCTATCATATCGTAACGCTCAAGTCCGTAGTGGCCGGCATAGCCTTTCATGTTCATGATGGCGTCGATACCCACGGTATGAGCGTCAGTGCCTGTGCTCGCACCGACAATCACAATCTTGCGACCAATGTTTTCCTTGATGTACTGGTCGGTTTCGTACATATCCATGGTGTTGGATTCAACCTTGGGGACATAGATCGCGCTATAATCCACAGTGTGAGTGCAGCTTCCGTAACAGTTGAAAAACGTAAAACCAGGTGTCAATTCTTTGTAATACACCACGATAGGGTTCTCCAAACCCATGTTTTTGAGGAGTTGTTTTGCTGCCTCAACGGCTTCTGCGCCGCATGGAACCGGTAAAGTGAAACTCAACTGGGTTTTTCCATCATTCATGGTGTCGCCATACGGCTTGATTTTAGTCAAGTCTAAGGTTTTGTCGAAATCCTTAGCTTCCATTGAATATAATCCTTCGCTCATATATAATATAATTTACTCTATTTCAATAAGTTACATAAAAAGATATGACAAAAGCAGTTACACTTTTATCATGTCTGCAAATTTAATATATTTTTCTTAACGAAAAACAAAAAGTTTAACCCTTTTTTTACGGGATTTCTCGACTTTCTACAGTCGCACGAAATGACGGCGGAGGGAAAGATTATCATTTGTTTTGACGCAATGAGCGTTTGAAGATTTTCTTCCTGAACATGAACAACGTGAATATTATGAAAACGACTATTAAAATACCTAAAGTGATGAGTGCCTGGGTGAATCCTTGTGGCGCAAAACTGATTAAAAGCAGCACGGGGAAGCCTAAAACCACCGCCGGCAGTGATTGCAGAACGAGGTTGTTGGCCGCCGGAGTTTCAAATTTCGTGTCGATTTCCCGAAGCAGAATCATTCCGTTGGAGGCAGTGCCGGTTAGCATGCCGAACATGCTGAAAAAGCCCTCGTAAACGTAGTTCGGATATAGGTGCTTGCAGACCTTCAACACAAACCAGAATGTCACAATCGCCCCAAGGGTGCAAACGAGTATGTATGGCAAAGCAAAACCTCTGAACTCATTGAAGTTTATCGCTGCAGTGCCAGCCACAATCATAATATCAAAGAAAAAACCGCTGATACGATTCAAAAGGTAGTTATTGATATATTCGCGCTTCATGATTCTGGCTTTTTTCAAACAATTCATGATTCCTTTAATCATGATTCCGAATAACGTCCCTAACAAGAAGTTGAATCCCCACATGAGCGGCATCAACGTTTTTTCACCAAAACTGCCGAGATTGAAACTTTGCAGACAATGATTGAATAGATAGACTAAAAGATAGGTGAAAAGTACGAGGCATATCTGAATTGACAATTTGTCAACTGATTCGGTGTCGGGGATTTCGTTTTCTCCTTCGTAATCACTGAGTTTGTTTATCTGTTTTTCACGAATCTCCGATATTTTGATTTTGCCTTTTCTTTTCAAAATATTAAGATAAATCACTCCTACCACACATCCGACTATGAAACCCATGGCTGCGATTGACAATCCGAAGTCTTTACCTGGGAAAAATATGCCTTGGTCGGCGGCTCTGTCCATGTAAATGGTGCCGAAATTCAGAGCTTGTCCGGGACCTTGGCCGTAACCCATGGGAAGAAGCAGCCCCGCGGCATAGAAAATCTTGTTTCCGAAATAGAACAACGGTATGGTAACCAACAGACCCACAATGCCTTGTATGATGTAGGTACTCGCTGTCAAAGCTCCTGTCTCAATAACTTTTATCGTACTTGATTTTGATTCAACTTTGCTGTTTTTCAATGCCAAAGCCACAAAGCCGAGACCCAGGGTGTGATATGTTATGATTTCCATATAATTCTTGTCTATCAAATCTTCCCATCCAAGCATGTTTGTGTATATTGCTCTGAAAATCAATAACAAAGAACCACCCAACAATGCTGAAGGTATCAAGCTTTTTTGCAGAAATGGCACTTTTGTTCGCAAAATGTTTCCCGCCAAAAGACCCGCGGCGATGATACAGAATTGTATCATGATGTCCCACACTGTGTCTGTTGCAAAAAATGGCAATGCTAATATGTTCATAATCAATCTATTTTATTCAATTTTTCTTCTAAAGCAACAATAATATCACGATATTTCGCCGCATTCATAAAGTCAAGTTCCTTGACGGATTTTTCCATCTCTCTCTTGGCTTCCTGAATGGCTTTTTTGATGTCTTTTGGAGAGCGGTACACGGCTGCTTTCTCTTCGGCAACCAGTCTGATGCGCTCTTCATTCATCTCATAGTCAACGAGTTTCGTCTTGCCAAGGTCGCCCCATGCATTGTCAAGGGGTTTGATAATTGTCTTCGGCACAATTCCGTGCGCTGCATTGTATGCTGTTTGTTTCTCGCGTCGGCGTTGTGTCTCGTCAATGGTTTTCCGCATCGACTCGGTGATTTTGTCGGCATACATTATCACTTTGCTGTCGGCGTTGCGAGCGGCGCGACCTGCGGTTTGTGTCAACGAGCGTTCCGAACGCAAAAAACCTTCCTTGTCAGCATCCAAAATCGCAACCAATTGGACTTCAGGCAAATCCAAGCCTTCGCGAAGCAGGTTGACACCGACCAAAACATCGAAATCTCCCCTTCTCAAGCCCATCATTATCTCGACTCTGTCGAGAGTATCGACATCGGAATGTATGTATCTTGTGTTGATATTCAAATTGTTAAGATAATTTGTGAGCTCTTCTGCCATGCGTTTTGTCAGTGTGGTCACAAGAACACGTTGTTTGCGTGCCGTCACGCGTATTGTCTCGTCAACGAGGTCGTCCACTTGATTTGTGCACGGTCTTACTTCTATTCTCGGGTCGAGAAGTCCAGTCGGGCGGATAAGTTGCTCTACGTAAACACCTTGCGTCTGCTGCATCTCGTAGTCGCCAGGTGTCGCGCTGACATATATGGTCTGTCCGGTAAGCGCTTCAAACTCATCGAATTTCAATGGTCTGTTGTCAAGTGCCGACGGCAGACGGAAGCCATATTCAACAAGCGTCTGCTTTCTTGAACGGTCGCCACCATACATGCCGCGAATCTGCGACACTGTGACGTGTGACTCGTCAATTATCGTGATGAAATCATCAGGGAAGAAATCAAGCAGGCAGAACGGGCGCGTGCCGGCGGCTCGGCCATCGAAATATCTCGAATAGTTTTCAATTCCAGAACAATAACCAAGCTCCCGTATCATCTCCACATCATGATTCACTCGGTCCTCCAATCGCTTTGCGTCCTCGTGTTTCCCAATCTCGCGAAAATATTCAGCTTGCTTGAACATGTCGAGCAGAATCTCCTCCGTCGCTTGCTTAATCTTCTCCTTCGAGGTCACGAAAATATTGGCAGGAAACAGCGTGATGTTTTGCAGTTTCTCCATCCTCTTGCCGTTTATCGGGTCGAAAGACTCCAGTTCTTCTATCTCGTCGTCAAAAAAAATTATCCGGTAAGGAATGTCTGAATAAGCCGGAAACACATCTATGGTGTCGCCTTTCACTCTGAATCGTCCCCGGGAAAACTCTATGTCATTGCGGTTGTATAACGCATTCGAGAGGTACAAAAGCAGGTCGTCGCGCCTGATTTTCTGGCCAAGCTCGATATTAATCACGTTTTTGCTGAAATCCTCGGGGTTTCCGATGCCGTAGATGCATGACACTGAAGAAACCACAATGACATCGCGTCTTCCGGAAAGCAGGGCCGACGTTGTGCTTAAGCGTAATTTGTCAATCTCGTCGTTTATCGACAAATCTTTCTCAATGTATGTGTTCGTTTGTGGAATGAACGCCTCGGGATGATAATAATCGTAATACGACACGAAATATTCCACTCTGTTTTCAGGGAAAAACTGCTTGAATTCACTGTATAACTGCGCTGCCAAAGTCTTATTATGACTGAGAATCAGCGCCGGACGGTTTAATTCAGCAAGCATGTTCGCGATTGTGAACGTCTTGCCTGAACCTGTCACGCCCATCAAAGTCTGGTATCTCTCTCCGGCCATGATGCCGCTCTTCAGCTGCTCGATGGCTTGAGGCTGGTCGCCGGTCGGCTCAAACTCCGATGACAGTTTGAAAATCATCAGCTCTTCTTGCTTTGTTTAAACAAAAACTCCTTTTCTTCCTCCGTCAAGCTGTCGTAGCCGCCCTTGCTGATTTTATCAAGTATCTCGTCGGTTCTGCGGTCTTCATCACGACGCTCCTTGTTATAGTCCCAGTCTGATCTTTGACGACTGTCCCCGGAACTCTTTTTGTTAAATCGTATTTTGAAACGAGAGCCTCCATTGGACTTGTTTTTCCAATATAAAATCAACAAAAGTCCGAACAACATGCCTCCCACGTGAGCGAAATGCGCCACGTTGTCAACTGATGAGAAACCGGAAAACAATTCGAGCAAACCGTATATCAGCACAAACCACTTTGTCTTGATGGGTATCAGGAAATACAGATAAATCCTGGAGTTGGGCCACATCATTCCAAATGCGAGAAGTATTCCGTAAACCGCACCCGAAGCACCGACTGTTGTCAACATGTTCAAATATTCATCAACTGGAATGCTGTGATGGTTTAATTTCACATAATTATAGTTTTGCACTATGTCATGAAGCTGTATGAACTGCACAAGCTCTTGCGTGAGACCGGCTCCTATTCCACAGACAAAGTAAAAAACGAGAAACCGTTTTGGCCCCCAGGCGTTCTCTATGGCGTTTCCAAACATCCAGAGGGCGAACATATTGAAAAACAGATGTGCGAAACTGCCGTGCATGAACATGTACGTCACAAACTGATAGGGTCGGAAGTCGGAGGCTCCGATGTAGTGCAAGCCCAGATATTGTGACAAATCCAAGTGCCATGCCATGTCCATCGCAATGGTGGCGAGAAAGAATATTCCGTTGATTATCAACAGATTCTTTACCACTAAAGGTAAGATTGAGAATCCTTGTGGTCTGAACTGATTTTCCATTATAGTAAACGTGTTTTTATGTCGTTAGCATTGATGACAGTGAAGATTTTCTTGCCGCCTGGCGACACCTCTGTCACTGCGCAGCCGAAAAGTCTGTCAATGATGTCTTGCATCTCTATGTCACTCAATGGCTGACCCGCCTTCACTGCCATTTGAGAGGCTAACGAGCGCGCTAAATTCAATTTTCTATCTGACTGCTTGCCAGACTTGTTGGTCTTGTAATCCTCTAAAAGTTTTTCGATTATTGTCACGGTGTCGCTGCCTTTGCAATCAACAGGTGTGCCGTTGACTATAAAAGTGGTGTTGTTCATCGATTCTATCCGGAAGCCTATCTTCTCAAGTTCTGGCTTAATCTCTTTTAAAATCGACGCATCATTGATATTCAATGAGATATGATGCGGGAAAAGCTCTTGTTGCGATGCCACGACATCGGTCTCCATCTCCTTCAAATATTTCTCATAAAGTATCCTCTCGTGTGCTGTATGTTGGTCAACGACAAGGATTCCCGACTTCACCGTAGTGATGATATACGATTGTTGCAACTGAATGTAAAGATTTTTTTGCTCTTCTTCGAGATACGTTGTCTCTCCGTAATTTTCAGAAATATTGGAGTTTGAAACAGTGTTGTCGCTATCGTCGTATGCGATGCGCCAGTTCTGCTGTTGTTGTCGTATATGGCTGATTTTGAACGGGTTGAATGCCGGGTCAAAATCAACTTTTGGCGCAATCACAGGTCTGTCCATACGGCTCGCTTCGCCGAAATCAATACCCAGATCGGGGCTGATTTCAAAGTCTAATGTCGGAGTCAAGTGATTCTGCCCAATCGCTTTGCGCACAGCCGAGTGCATTATGGCGTAAATCAGTTTCACATCAATGAAATTGACCTCTGTCTTCGTCGGATGTATGTTGATGTCAATCTCTTTCGGATCTATCTGAATATCAAGGAAATATCCAGGAAAACAATCCTGCGGAATCAGTTCCTTGTAGGCGTTTGCAATCGCATGATGCAGATAGGCGTGCTTGATGAAACGACGGTTTACGAAGAAATACTGCTCTCCTCTCGTTTTTCTGGAAAACTCGGGTTTCACTATGAACCCGTGGATTGTCACCGACTCTGTTATTTGGTTGACAGACAACAACTTGCTGTCGTATTCCTTGCCAAACAGCCCGACAATGCGTTGTTTCAGGGTGCCGGGGTATAAATGGAACAACTCCTTGTCGTTGCTAACAAAGGTGAACCCTATTTCAGGATTCATTATCGTGATACGGAAAAACTCTTCGTTGATATGACGGAGCTCCGCCTCGTTGGATTTCAAGAAGTTGCGTCGTGCCGGCACATTGAAGAACAGATTCTTTATTGTGAAATTGGTGCCGACAGATGCCGGTTTCGGCAGCTGTTCAATGACTTTTGAGCCTTCGATGCGAATCTTGACACCTGTCTCGTCCTCTTTGCGTCTGGTTGTCAACTCCACCTGGGCCACAGCTGCTATCGAGGCGAGGGCCTCGCCTCGGAACCCCATGGTCTTTATGGCAAAAATGTCGTCCGCGCTCTTGATTTTTGAAGTGGCATGACGCTCAAAACACAGTCTCGCATCGGTTTCCGACATTCCACAACCGTTGTCAACGACAGTGATGAATGTGCGGCCGGCATCCTTCACAATCAGGTCGATTTGTGTGGCACCGGCATCTATAGCGTTCTCTATCAGCTCTTTGACAACAGAAGCAGGACGTTGGATAACCTCTCCAGCTGCAATCTGATTTGCCACGGAATCCGGAAGTAACTTGATGATATCCAGCGACATGACTACTTGCCTCCAAGATGCATGAACATGGTCACGAAATTCTCCACAAAAGGAGTGAAAAATATCACGGCAATCAAAAACGCCGCTATTCCGAAAATAATCGCATAACGAATCCATCTGAAAGAATAACCTTGTTTTAATTTCTGTCCGTCATCGATATTCCTCCCCCAACTCTTCCTCATCTTAACCCTAAGCTTCTCGCTGTCAGTGAGTTGTGAATCCAACCCCATGGCTGCTTTCCTTTTTTCCAACGCCTCCTTCTCTGGATTGTAATATCTCGGAATGTAATTAAATTTAGGCATTTCCGGCCTGTGAAACATGAAAAATCCCATAATCCAATATTTTAAACTGCAAAAATAAACAAAATTTTTAATATTTTTGCAGTTTAAACACGTAAAAATCCATCTATGATGAAAAAAGTGCTATTTATTTGTGTGTCAATAATTTGCGTATTGTTTTCGTGTGATGACGCACTTGATAATGTGAAAAAAGACTCGTCGTCGGACAATACAAACTTGATGAAATATACAAGTTATATTACCGTAAAAGATTACAAGTCAGGATATTATGTGAATGTGTCGTCGCCTTGGAACGACAAATCGTTGGGTGACTTTTACCTTTATCCTGATAGCTTGGAGCTTCCAGATGAACTCGGGAAATGTGCGGTGATTCGTACTCCGGTGAAGTCGGTTATCGCCTATTCGTCAACGCAATGGTCAGTGTTTCTCGAGCTTGGCGAGATTGAGCGTGTCAAGGGCATACTTGAGAGCAACTACACCGATAATCTGGAAATCAAGCGGCTTTTGGCGGAAAACAAGATTAAAGACGTCGGAAGCGAGACGAATTTGAATATCGAAACAGCCATCAACCTGCACCCTGACGTGATACTTTACACTCCGTATTCGACGGTTCCCAAGAGCGAAATCGGCGATTTGACAGGTGCCGTGATGTTGCCTTTTGCGGATTATCTTGAAAATCATCCGCTTGGACGCGCCGAATGGCTTAAGCTGATTGGCTTTCTCACTTGCCGTGAGAAAGACACCGACAAATGGTTCGATGATATCGCGACTCGTTACGACTCATTGAAATCCATCTGCCAAAACGTGGATAAGCGTCCAACGGTCTTTTCTGATTTGCCTTTTGAGGGACAGTGGTATTTGCCAGGCGGAGCAAGCTATATCGCACAGATTTTCCACGACGCAGGCGCCGATTACATCTGGAAGGACAACAACTCCACCGCAAGTCTGCCAGTTGATGCGGAAACAGTGCTTTCAAAAGCTCATGACGCTGATTTCTGGCGTATAATGAATTCCACGAATTTACCATATTCCTATGAACGTCTATCCGTTGAAAATGAACTGTTTACATCTTTCAAGGCTTATAGGGAACGAAATATCATCGTGTGTGATATCCGCAAAAGCGGCTACTTCGAGAAATCAGAATATGAACCGGATTTATTGCTCAAGGACTTTGTTTTCGCTTTTCACCCGGAACTCGTGGAGGAGGATTATCAACCATATTATTTTTATAAGCTGAAAGATGAAAAATAGCAAAATAACATTCGGGATTGTCGGGATAATTATTGTCGGGATAATACTGTTTATTCTCAATTTATTCATAGGGTCGGTCAAGATTCCTTTTGATGAAATATTTAAAGTTTTACTTAAAGAAAATGCTGATAGCACCTTGAGTGTCATAATTTTTAATTACAGACTTCCTCAAGCATTAACTGCGCTTTTGGCCGGTGCCGCTCTCGCTGTGGCGGGATTGTTGATGCAGACCTTGTTTCGCAATCCTCTCGCCGACCCGTCGATGCTGGGCATCAGCAGCGGCGCCAGCCTCGGTGTCGGCATCGTGATACTTTTTACTGGTGCTGTCACAGGCACGGCAATGTCAGCATTCGGCTGGTGGTCAACAATCGGAGTGAGTATAGCCGCATTCATCGGCGCAGTGTCGGTGTTGTTTGTCATGTTGGCTTTCAGCTCGCGCATGAGAAACATGACAACATTGATTATCATTGGTTTGATGATAGCATATATCGCCGGCTCAATCACAGATATTCTCAAATTTTTCAGTTTGAAAGAAGATATCCACGCGTTCGTGATTTGGGGAATGGGAAGTTTTTCGGGAGTAGGCACGTCAAAAATGCCAATCTTCGCTGTTAGCGTCATAATAGGTCTAATCGCAACGTTTTTCTTGTCTAAAAACTTGAATATCTTACTGTTGGGTGAAATGTACGCCGAGAATTTGGGTTTGAATATCCGCAAAAACAGTGTGATTATCATATTGGTATCCGGTTATCTCACTGCCATCGTCACCGCCTACTGCGGCCCTGTCGCTTTCGTGGGTCTTGCGATGCCTCATATCGCGCGATTCCTGTTCAAGAGCAGCGACCATCGTCTTCTCATTCCTGCCACTATGTTGATAGGCGTGGATATGGCCTTGGTCTGCAACCTCATTGCCCGCATGCCGGGTTTCGACGGCAACCTCCCGATAAACGCCGTGACCGCCTTCATCGGAGCCCCGGTGGTCATTTCTGTGATTCTGAAAAGCAAGAAATAAATGGAAATATTAAGAACTATATCATTATCAATTGGTTACGACAACAAAAAAGTTGTCTCCGACATAGATGTGGCATTAAACGAAGGTGACATCATCGCCTTGATTGGCCCCAACGGTGCCGGAAAATCAACGCTTTTCAAAACTTTTTCAACGCATATAAAACCTGTTGGCGGAAAGATTGAGCTGTATGGCAAGAATTTGATGTCCTATACACCGAAAGAACGCGCTAAAATGCTTGGCGTTGTCCTCACAGAACGTCCCGACGATATGTTCTTGAAGGTGTTCGACGTGGTCGCCGCAGGTCGATACCCCTACACCGGAATGTTCGGCAAACTTTCCGAGAAAGATGAAAATGAAATTAAAGCATCGCTTGAATTAGTTGGTGTTAATCATCTGATTGACAGACTTTTCAATACATTGTCAGACGGTGAGAAACAAAAGGTGATGATTGCCAAGGCGATAGCACAAAACACCCCTGTCATCATGCTTGACGAACCGACTGCATTCTTGGACTATCCGAGTAAAATAGAACTGTTTTCTTTGTTGACAAAACTCGCCAAAGAACAGAAAAAAGCCATACTTTTCAGTTCGCATGACCTTGAACTCCTGCTCCGTTATACCGACAAACTTTGGATTATCGCCAAAAATATGCCGTTTGTAGCCGGGCAAAGCTCGGAATTGTTGGAAAACTGTGTCGTTAAAAAATATTTTGGATTAAAAAATGCGGATAACGACTTCCTTTTGAAAAAAAATATTTAATTTTGCGAAATTATAAATTAATTGTCATGAAAAGAATTTTATCACTACTTACATTAAGCCTTATTATCGGCTTTGGCGTTGCTAACGCTCAAAATCAGAGAATCGTTGTCCTGGAATGTTTTACAAGTGCAACATGCGGTCCTTGCGCTTATTATAACCCTCAACTGGACAACCTTGTTAACAACAACACAGACAAGATGATCGCGATAAAATATCATGTGAATTGGCCGGTCAATAACGACCCTATGAACCATCATAATCCAACAGAAGTCTCGTCAAGAGTTTCTTATTACGGTATTAATTCGGTTCCGATGTCGGTTGGCGACGGCACTTGGGTTGGAAATTCAGGCAGTGTCACACAAAACATGGTTAATCAATGGGCGGCCGTCGAATCTCCCGTCGAGATGCGTATGACACACTACCTCAATGATGCCCAGGACTCTATTTTTGTCGTAGTTATGGGCAAAGCCACATCGGCAGTTGCATCAAGCGGATTGAAACTTCATATATCTGTTCTCGAAAAGACAATGGAATATGCCACCCCTCCCGGCACAAACGGTGAGAAAATCTTCCATAACGTGATGAAAAAGATGCTTCCGAATGCTTCCGGCACAAACATCGGCGCATTGGAAGCCGGCGAATATTTCGCATACACGTATTCATGGGCCTTGGCTAATGTAATGAATATAAATGAATTAACAGCGGTGGCATGGCTACAGGACAACAGTTCGAAAACAGTTTACCAAGGATGCAAATCCTCGGAGGAATTCCAGCCGTTTTATGCAAAACAAGCTAAAATCAACAAGTTGGACCATACAAAGAAAACAATCTGCTCCTCACGAGTGAATCCTGATGTCTATATTGTCAATTTCGGTTCGGAAACAATCAACTCAATGGTTGTCAATGTTTCTGTTAATGGAACAAATATCGGTGATTTATCTTGGCAGGGCAATATCGCCACAGGTAAGACCGCAAAGATTAATTTGGGAGAGTTGAATATTGAAAATGCGGAGCTTTTGCCAAACAACGAGATGATTTTTGAGATAACCCAAATCAACGGCGCTCCAGACGATTACACTCCAGGTACTTACAGTTATGCATTTTCGGAAGCACCAATGGTTATCAATAAACCTTTCAAACTGACAATCCGTACCGACAACGAGCCTCAACTTATCACTTGGGAAGTAACAAAAGCCTTAAGTGGCGAGGTCGTGGTGAGCGGCGGACCATACGAAGAGATTAACAAACAGTACACGGAAAATTTTGAACTTTCAGACGATGACTGCTATATGTTCACCATTTACGATGCCGGCGGCAATGGTCTTCACGGTGGAAACGGTCTTTATGTTATAAAAGCCGGTAGTCAGACTATCATTTCCGGAAGCGACTTCACCGACAAGGAGTCAAATGAGTTTTCATTCTCAAAAAACAACAGTGTTAATGAAAACAATGAAATATCCGCCAATATTTACCCTAACCCATCAAACGGAATCATAACAATTGATGTTGAAGGAAAGAACGATGTGACAGTTTACAATATTACAGGTCAATTGGTTTATAATCAGTCAATTGAAGGCAAGACCTCGATTAACTTGTCAAACCTTGAAAAAGGCACGTATTTAGTGATGTTGAAAAACAATAACGACAATGTTTCAAAGCAAGTCATTGTATTAGAATAAATTAAAAAACATGGGCTGGCATAAAAGGTCAGCCCTTTTTGTGTCATGAAAAGAGTTTTGTTATCCTTGGTCATTATTTCAATGTTTTCATGCAGCAAGACAAAGGTTGATTTGATTGTCCACAACGCCGACATATATACTGTTGACAATCAATTCAGCAAGGTATCGGCCGTTGCCGTTAAAGACGGGAAGTTTGTCGCTGTCGGCTCCGAAAAAGACATTTTAAATCACTATAGTGCATACCAAACCCTTGACGCCCTTGGAAAAAGCATCTATCCAGGATTTATTGACGGTCACTGTCACTTTGTCGGTTATGGTGAAACAAAGGCGCGTTATGCCGATTTAACAGGCTGCGAATCGTTTATGGAAGTACTTGAAAGACTTGCTGAACATGATAAAAACAATGATTCAGAATGGCTATTGGGTTACGGCTGGGACCAAAATCTTTGGGAAGTCAAGGAGTTTCCCGATAATACCGGGCTTCATAAACGTTTTCCGAATAAAAAAGTACTCATAACGAGAATCGACGGACACTCCGTGCTTGCCTCATCGAATATATTGAAAATCATAGGATTAAACGAGAAATCGGTGGTACAAGGCGGTGAAATTCTGTTAAACAGAAATGGAAAACCGTCAGGCATACTTCTCGACAATGCCGCTGATATGGCAAAAGCCATCATTCCTGCTTTAAATAACACACAGAGAGTTAATGCATTAAAAATCGCCCAACGCAATTGCTTCGCTCTTGGTCTCACCTGTGTCACCGATGCAGGGCTCGATATCAAATCCATCGTTATGATTGATTCTCTGCAGCAACAAGGTGTTTTAAAGATGAAAGTCAATGCCATGGTGAACCCAGACGACGAGACGATGGATTATTTCATGAAATTCGGAGTGATTGAGAAAGAAAGGCTTACGGTACGTTCTGTAAAAATCTACGCCGACGGGGCTCTGGGCTCGCGCGGCGCCAAACTTTTGGAACCCTACTCTGACGCTCCTGAAACATCTGGTTTGATAGTCGAAAACGAGGATTTCTATGGTCATGTTTGCGAAAAAGCACATAATGCAGGTTATCAGGTTTGCTGTCACGCTATCGGCGACGGCGGCGTGAGGATGATACTCAACGAGTATTCAAAATATTTAAAAGGCAAGAACGACCTCAGATGGCGTGTTGAGCATTCGCAAATTGTTAATCCTCAAGACTTTGCCTTATACAAAGAATACAGTGTAATTCCTTCGATTCAAGCTACACACTGCGCTTCCGACATGCCGTGGGCAAGGGAGCGTCTTGGCTCTGAACGAATTGAATACGCTTACGCATACAAAACGTTGCTTGTACAAAACGGCTGGCTCGTCAACGGCACCGACTTTCCCATAGAGCAAATATCCCCGATACTCACCTTTTATGCTTCCGTAGCTCGTAAAGATTTGATTGACAATAGATTAAGCCGCGAGGAAGCGTTGAAGTCAATGACTATTTGGGCAGCGAAAGGCTACTTTGCAGAAACACGCAAAGGCAGCATCGAAATCGGGAAAGAAGCCGACTTTGTTATATTGTCAGATGATATCATGACGATTGCTGACGAAAAAATCCCCGAAGTAAATGTGGTTAACACGTTTATCAACGGGGAAATGGTTTATTAGTCACAGACACAACATCAAAACAGCCCCTTCAAATCTTCTGTCGTCAACCCGTTGAAGTCGCCGGAACTCATGAAGCCGCCGACAGTGTTTTCTCTGTTCATGCCATTTAACAGTTTTACGAGCTCGTCTTTTGAGTGGACAACTTGTAAATCCTGACGTTTGAATCCTTCGATTATTCTTTCATCCGTCATCATGTCAAGTTTTTTGATGGCGACGGCGTGTGGGTCGTAGAAAACAACGGCTTTGTCGCAGCTGTCGAGGCAATGTGCATAATGGTCGATGAACACCTCGCTGAGGCTGCTGTAGGTATGCAACTCGAAGACAATCAACAAGTTCTTGTTTACATACTGTTCTCTCAGCGCCTTCACCGTTGCCAAAACCTTTGACGGTGCGTGAGCGAAGTCGCGAAACACGAGGTTGTCTTTTTCTTTGTTTTCAAACAGAAGTTCTAAACGGCGAGCAGCGCCTTTGAATGTTTTGATGGCTTCATAAAATTGTTCGTCGCTGATTCCAAGTTGTCGGACCACAAAGCGCGCCGCATTGATATTCTTCATGTTATGCTCTCCAAAAATCCGCACCTTCTCCTCTTTCCCGTTTGGTAAAATGAGTATCGTGTCATCTCCATCTGTCTTATATGGGTGAATGTCGTAAGCATAGGTCGAAACGCCGGCGTGTTCGGCTGTTTTTCTGGCTTCGACATCATTCCCGTCATAGATTAGGCAACCGCCATTCTCAATAGTCTTAACAAAGATTCGGAATTGTTCAAGATAATTGTCGAATGTAGGAAAAACATTGACATGATCCCACCCTATTCCGCTAATAACCGCGATATGCGGATGATATTTGTGGAACTTCGGCACGCGGTCGATTGGCGAGGTGAGATATTCGTCGCCCTCGATGACCATATATCTCGCAGTCTCGCTGAGGCGGACCATCACGTCAAAGCCTTCAAGCTGTGCTCCAACCATGAAATCCGTCTCGATGCCTGCATGCTTCATCACATGCAGAATCATCGAAGTAATCGTCGTCTTGCCGTGACTGCCGCCAACCACGATACGAGTTTTATCTTTACTTTGCTCGTAAAGATATTCCGGATATGAGTAAATCTTAAGTCCAAGTTCTTGTGCGCGAATGAGTTCCGGGTTGTCGATGCGGGCATGCATTCCCAAGATGACAGCATCGTACGAGTCGTCTAAAACTTCAGGATGCCAGCCGAACTCATCGGGCAAGATGCCTTCGTTTTCAAGACGCGTTCTTGACGGCTCAAAAATCTCATCGTCCGATCCCGTAACTTCGTAACCCTTTCTGTGCAACGCGATTGCGAGGTTGTGCATGGCACTTCCTCCTACTGCAATGAAATGGACTTTCTTCATGTCTTATTTTTTGATGACAATTCTTTGTGAAGTGATTTTGCCGTTGATATCCTTGACATTAACGACATACAAGCCTTCTTCAAAAGCCGATGTGTCAACAGACTCGATATTGCCGGATGTCGCGTAAACAATCTGACCAAAAGAGTTGTAAATCACAACATCACAAATATCGCTGCCTTCAATATTAATATAGTTTGAAGCCGGATTTGGGAAAATGAGCAAATCAGACGACGGGTTTTCATCGAGGCCTGCGTTTTCGCAAATAAACTCCACGGCAAATTTGTTGGTGAACACATTCATATTCGAGCCGAACTGCATGAAAGTGGAGCCATTGGCGTCCTTTATGACACCCAAACCATTGCCGCAGCCTTCACCGTCAGGACTGATAACACTCAAATTATAGCAACCATTCGAGGGAATCTCCACGTAAAACTTATATGCATGACCGCCTTTGTCGAAGTGCCACTCGCCTGTTATCTCATTGGTTTCCATATTCTTAAGCTGCATGTAAAACCTGTCGGGATTTGATGCCGATTTCACTTGGAAATACAAGTCGCCAGGATGCGACTCCGCAGATTCAATACCTATCGACATGTGATTGTCAAATGAATATGCATCGTCGTTGTTATTTATTTTCGTTATGTTGAACGTCAAGGTGTTGGCTCCTTGAATATCAAATTCCGGCATTAAAACTTCAAATTCCGAGCCTTGTGTTTCATTGCCGCTCCAGCTATATGTGTGGACGACGTTATTGTTCTCGTCACTGACTTCAATGTCCATCGATGTGACAGTCTCGGTGCCCAATGTTTTTATCGTCAACACCGGATCGACTTTACCTGAACAGTTTGCGGTTATAACAGAGCTTATTTTGCGAAGTGCCACATCGTAACTTACATTTTCAGGCTCCATGGATATTCTCACAGTTTGGAACACCTCTTTTGTGGTGAAACTCTGCACCCAAGCCACGAGATGCATATTTTCCTTCGGATAGCCACCCATATCAAAGGTTTCGGTTACCGTCAACGACTCTCCTGTGAACGCCGTCCCGTTGTGTGTGGGAAGGAAATCACGCGTGACAGCATTAAGTTCTGGCAAACCTTGCCAACTTCTTTGGATATGCGATTCGGTCAATGCAATCATAACTTTCAGGTTCGCGGCGTCGCATTCGCCCACTTTGTTAACCACTGCTGTGACTTGGCATGTCGAGCCTTCAGTATATGTGTATGACAAATCAATTGTGAACGGGCTTGGTACATTGATACGGTTGTTATAATATCCGATATATTGTGGATAATTGGTCTGGCTGGCATTTCCGCCACCTTGTTTTGTCAATATTCCGTCGGCTTTGAGTGTTGGATACGAGATGATGCTGTAAAAACCTGCCCGGGCATTAGTTTCAGTAGTGTAAAACTCGGGAGTTGAGAAAGAGCTGGTGTGCACCGCAATCGGAGCTATTGCCAGTCCTTCTTCCATCATTTGTGATATGGCGTTGGCTGCCGCCGGACAATAAGGGCATTGTACTCCCGTGAACACTTCGAATAAAACGCATTCGCGCGCTACGTTTTGCGCTGATAATGAGCCTATCAATAAAATGGCCAATGTTGAAAGTATTGTCTTCTTCATCTTGTTTAAGAATTAAAAATTTGAAATTATATTCCGCAAAATTACAAAATTTTTCGCATTTTTGCATAAAATTTCAAAATGTTATTGGATAGTAAACTTATTGGTCGTTTCGGCGATTATATTCGTCTTGAACAGTCGCTGTCTGATAATACGTTATATGCGTATTGCCATGATATAGAATTGTTTAAAGAGTTTTTGGAAAACAATAAACATTCTATTTCAATAGCAGAAATAACACATCATGACATTGAAGATTTCTTCGCTAAGCTCTATGATATGGGGGTTGCTGCTTCGTCGCAGGCGCGAATCTTGTCCGGATTGAAAAGTTTTTACAGGTATCTCTTGCAGGAAAAAATTTGCGATTCGGATCCGACTATGCTTGTCAGCTCACCGTCAAAAGGTCGTCATATTCCAGATGTGCTTAGTTATGAGGAGATTGTAAGCATGATGGATTGTATAGATTTGAGTCATCGATTTGGTCATCGCAACAAGGCAATCATTGAGACAATGTATGGCTGCGGACTTCGTGTGTCGGAAGTTATATCGTTGAATATCAGTGATATATACGTCAAAGATGAATTTATTAGAATTATTGGCAAAGGTGATAAAGAACGTCTTGTCCCAATAGGAAAGAAAACGCTTCATGAAGTGATTCTTTATGTTGAAGGCGAGCGACTTCAACAGGAAATAGAGGCGAAATACAGTGACAAGGTGTTTATCAGCTCTCGCGGTGCTATACTTACTCGCCAAAGCGTGTTTTTATTGGTGAAAAGTCTTGCCGAGAAAGTTGGAATACGCAAGAAAATCAGCCCGCATACACTACGTCATTCATTTGCCACGCATCTTCTCGAAGGCGGCGCGGATTTACGTGCCGTCCAACAAATGCTGGGACATTCGAGCATATCAACAACAGAGATATACACTCACATCTCCGACGAGTATCTGCGTCAGGTGATAATGGAACATCATCCGCGCTGGCACTCCCAGAATATCTCGACTAATTGATTGTCATCGAAATAAAAGTCAAGATTTAAGTCGTCATAAGTGATGCTGTCTTCGTCGTCTTTGTCTTCGACGAAATCTTCATAGCCGTTCTGTTTCATCAACTCAATAACCTCTTCTTTGTTTAAATCAAATATTTTTGCTCCGAAAAGCTCTGATTTCTCGTTGAATGTATAGAAATTAGAGAGCTGCATAGTGTTGTTCCCATCGAAGTAAACCGAAAAGTCTTTGTCCTCGTAGTCTAAAACGACAACATGGCTGTCATCTTCATAAGCCGACTCTATTTCTTCTTGGTTTGTTGGCTGGCCGAGTACTTCCACAACATCGTCTATCGGCATACCGAACTTCAAGTCGCCATATCCTTTTAAAGGTTCTATTTTGAAATTTTCCATCATGATTTTATATTTTTACTATTCGAATCTTATTGATTTTGAAGGTCTTATATTGTTGATAAGCATGGTTGGCAAAAGAAGCATCAACACCCAAAGAATCATGGTGCCGATGTTTAAGGCCAAAATATTCCAAATATCAAGTTCAATTGGTACTGCCGAGAGATAATATGATTCTGGCGAGAGCGTGATGACATTGGTGTACTTTTGAATGAGGCACAGTGCCAATCCGATGATGTTGCCTATCGCGACACCTATTAATAATATCCGGCACGAGCGTTTCATGAAAATGCTTCTGACAAGACCGTTGCTTGCTCCCATCGCCTTGAGCAATCCTATTGTGGATGTTCGTTCAAGAATGATTATCAACAACATGCTGATAATGGTGATGCCTGCGACAAGCAACATCAACACAATAATAATCAACACATTCATATCCTGGAGTTCAAGCCAGTCGAAAATCTGGGGATACGATTCCATTGCGGAGTATGACACCAAATCGGTAGGAATACTGTAGTAAATCGTTTGATTGTATTCATCAATACTTGCTTTTTTGTCAACCCATATTTCCAAACGTCCTATTTCACCATTGTTCCAGCCGTTTAATCTTCTGATTTGATTCAAATCGCAATAAACGTAGCGTTCGTCGCATTCCTGAAGCCCTGTCTCGTATATGCCTTTGACAATGAATTTTCTGCCTCTCGCTTTCAAATCATGGTCAACAAACCATATCCTCACATCGTCGCCAACGCCCAAACTCATTTTATGAGCAATGATATTTGAAATAATAATATCGTTAGAGCGTTCGTTTTCAATGTATTGAGGAATATCGCCATCTAAAAGGTATGATTTGATATAACTCCAGTTATAATCGTTGTCGACACCTTTTAAAACGACAGCCTGAATTTCTTCATCGGTCTTGATGATGCCGGCTTTGTTGGCCGTTTTGTGAATTTCGGTGATGAATGGCTTGTCAAGACGCGCGTCAAGTACACTGTCGAACAGGAATGGGGTCTCCTCTATCGACTCGTTCTGGTTTAACGCCTGTACGTGTATAGGGGCGACAAAACCTATCACCTTGTCTTTGATTTGATTCTTGAACCCGATTACCACTGCCATGGAAATCAGCATGATAGCTATTCCAAGAGCCACACTGGCGACAGCGATGCGCATCACTGTCGAAGACAAGTTTTCTTTCGATAACGAAAAAATTCTTTTGGATATAAATGTCGCCGCGTTCATTTTTTTTCTTATCATTGCAAAAATAAAAAAATATTGAATATGATGAAAAAATTTTTGGTTTTATTTGCTATTATAACATCTATTTTGTTGAACATCACCAGTCAAGAACTTAATTTTTTTGATGCGAAAGACGCTGTATGTGGTGCCATGCGGACCGAATTGTATCTTCATGAGCTTGTCGGTCAACGTGTCGGGGTGGTTGTTAACCAGACGAGTATCATGGACAACGGCATGCATATTATTGATACATTGCTGAACAATGGTGTTGATGTGGTCAAGATCTTTACTCCGGAACATGGTTTCAGAGGAACAGCCGATGAAGGTGCCGACATCGCGTCTGGAGTCGATGAAAAGACAGGAATCGCTATCGTCTCGTTATACGGAAAGAACAAGAAGCCGACCCCGGAACAGTTACAGGATATCGACATCCTTGTGTTTGACCTTCAAGATGTCGGCTGTCGTTTTTACACTTACATCTCGACGATGACATTTGTCATGGAAGCCGCTGCGGAAAGCAAAATCCCCGTCCTCGTTCTTGACAGACCGAATCCCAACGGTTTTTATGTTGATGGCCCGGTGTTGGAACAAGACAATTCTTCTTTCGTCGGATTGCATTGTGTGCCAATTGTTTACGGTCTGACAATAGGCGAATATGCCATGATGGTCAACGGCGAGAGATGGCTTAAAGACAGTTTGCAGTGCGATTTGACGGTCATTCCGCTTGGAAACTATGATAGAAACGCTATTTACAAGCTTCCGGTGAGGCCTTCGCCAAATCTGCCCAACTGGGAATCTGTTTACCTCTACCCTTCGCTTTGTCTCTTCGAGGGTACCATAGTAAGTGTGGGAAGAGGCACGGCAACACCGTTCCAAGTATATGGACACCCTGCGATGACCGATGATTTCGTGTTTATCCCTCGTTCTTCCGATGGTCGCAGGGCTCCTCTGTATTCCGACGAAGAATGTCATGGGAAAAATCTTGAGGAATATGCTCATCGCTACAGAGACAACGAGAAAAAACTGAATCTGTCGTGGATTTTAGACGCTCGTCGGCAGCTCGAAGACGATTCACTCTTTTTTAATAATTATTTTGTCAAACTTGCCGGTGTTTCCGATTTGCGACAAAAAATCGACTCCGCCTTGTCAGAAGATGAGATTCGTTCATCATGGCAGGACGGAATCGACAATTACCTGAAAATCAGAGAGAAATATCTGATTTATTAGTACGTTCTCTTACCGGGATACACTTCAAGGGCTTTTCCTAAAATAAGCATGGCATCACGCAGGTCGTCGCAGTTGAGGCAGTAGCTCAAGCGCACTTCCTGTCGGCCGAGACCGATTGTTGAATAGAACCCGCTTGCGGGGGCGAGCATCACAGTCTTGCCGTCATGGTTGAAGTCGGTGAGCATCCACTGGCAGAACTTGTCGGAGTCGTCAATCGGGAGATGTGCCACGATATAGAAAGCGCCTTTGGGTGTTGGGCAGTATGCTCCGGGAATCTTGTTGATGCCTTCCACGCACACGTCACGACGTTTGACGTACTCGGCCACGATGTCATCGAAATACGACAGCGGAGTGTCGAGAGCCGCTTCGCCTGCCACTTGACCGTATGTTGGAGGCGACAGACGAGCCTGGGCGAATTTCATGGCGGTGTTGATGACTTCGCGGTTGCGTGTCACCATACGGCCGACGCGGATGCCGCATGCGCTGAAACGCTTTGACACCGAATCTATCAAGATGACATTATCATCGACGCCCTTAAGACTCATTGCCGAATAATGTGTCGAGCCGTCGTAGCAGAACTCGCGGTAAACCTCGTCTGAAATCAGATAAAGGTCGTATTTCAAGATAATCTGGCGCAGACGTTCCATCTCCTCTTCCGAATAAAGATAACCTGTAGGGTTGTTAGGGTTGCAGATAAGGATGGCTTTTGTGTGCTCGGTGATGGCTTTTTCAAAGTCCTCGATAGGAGGCAGTGCAAAACCGTTGCTAATCTCGGAATAGATTGGACGCACGCGCACTCCGGCGGTCTGGGCAAACCCATTGTAGTTGGCATAGAACGGTTCCGGAATGACAATCTCGTCTTCCGGATCCATGATTGTCTGGAATACTATCTGAAGAGCCTCGGAAGCCCCGTTTGTGACGATGATGTCATCTGGAGAAACATGGATGTTTAGTCGTTCATAATATTTGTGGAGTTTCTTTCTGTATGAAAGAGTGCCTGCCGAATGAGTGTATTTGATAATTTTTTCGTCATAATTCTTGACAGCTTCAAGTGCGTATGGAGTTGTCGCGATGTCTGGCTGACCGATATTCAGGTGATATACATGAATACCTCTTGATTTGGCTTCGTCTGCGAATGGAACAAGTTTTCTGATCGGAGAAGCCGGCATGAATTGGCCTTTTTTAGATATCTTGGGCATAGTATTAATATAGGTGTTAGTTGTTTTTAATTCTCACCGGCGAACTGATTGCATCTTTTGTCAAAGGAGACAAGTCTGTCGGTTCCGGCTCGACAGTGCCTTTGATGTGCAGCTTGACCTCTTTGTTGACTATGGCGTTGGAGTAAACCGTGATATATTTGTTGAAGTTTCCCGGACGGTCGGTGTTTTTATAAGTTACTTTGATGACGTTTGATTCACCGGGGAGTATCGGCTGCTTTGGCCATTCAGGCACAGTGCATCCGCATGACGACTTCGGCTGTGTGAGGATGAGCGGCTCGTTACCGGTGTTGACGAATACAAATTCGCAAGAGCCGTTGCCCTTGAAAGGAATGCTTCCAAAATTGTGATTGGTTTCTTTGAAAATGATTTCAGCGCCGTTTTGTTTTCCTGTTGTTTCTTGACCTTGAGCGAATGTGACGGAGCACATCATGAACAACACGCTCAATAAAACAAATAACTTTTTCATAACTGATGAAGTTTGCATTTTTAAACCCACAAAGATACATATTTTTTCCAATATACAAAAAGAAAAATATTTTTTAAAATTTCAAAAAAAATGTCGGAGGTATTAAAAATATATGTACTTTTGCACCCTGAAAACGGCGAGGTAGCTCAGTTGGTTAGAGCGTCGGATTCATAACCCGGAGGTCATGAGTTCAATTCTCATCCTCGCTACATTTATAAATCACAGGCAATCAGCGAGCTTGGCTCGCTGATTGCCGTTTAGAGGGGTGTCACGAGCGTGGAGACGTGTGAAAATCCGTCTAATACATGAAAAATTTGCAGATGTTGACAACCAGAGACTAATAATTGTAATTTTCCGGTGCTTATTATTCTTTCGCTTCGTTTGACTGCTTCACTCCGTTCAGCATCTTGCCACGTTCCATAGTACTAAACCGTTTCTCTGGTTTAGCATTGTGGATTCCTGTTGTCGTGATAGAGCCGATACTTTTTACACTCGACACTTTTAAGGTTGATGAATAATTTAATAGTTGTATCCTTTTCCCATTGTCATCTTTTCAGTTTGATAGTTGCCGAGATAGACCGAGCCGAGAGTTCCGTCGATGGCGATTTTGTCGCCGGCTTTCAGCGTGTGTCCGTTCAGTTCGGCGCGATGATGTTCGTCGTTTACCATCAATTCGGCGCAGCTCACCACGCACACTTTGCCGAGGCGCACCGCTGTCACCGCTGCGTGAGACGTGGCGCCGCCTCGTGCGGTGAGCAGGCCGTCGCAGTCGAAGATCAGTCCTATGTCGTCGGGCACGGTGTCCGGACGCACGAGGACGATGTTCTCGTCAGGATGTCGCTCTCTCAAGGTCTTGATGTCGTTTTCGTCAAACGCCACGATGCCGTTCAAGGCGCCGCCGCCGATGCCCATGCCTCGTCCGATTTGCTTCATCTCCGCCGGTGACGGCACGAAGGTATCGACGGTATCTTCCGGTTTCAAGTCCTGGTCTCTGATTTGCAAGATATGAAAGTCTTCCGGCTTGTCCGACTCGAACGTGAACTCCATCTCTTGAGGGCTATATCCAAGGTCTTCTGTCAGCGTTGTGGCGATAGAATAGATTTTTTTATATATTTCCGGAAGTAGCGTCTGCATCGACGCTCCCTCGAGGTTGGCGGCTTTGCGCTGTGTCTCTCCTATCGGCAAGGGTTTCACGAGGCCGCCCACGATGTCTTCGCCCTGGCTTCGCATAGTGAAGTCGCCGTAGAGATGCACTCCGGGACGCTCGCGATGCGGGTTTTGCGTGAACACCACGCCGGTGCCCGACACCTCGCTGATGTTTCCGTATATCATCTGTTGCACGATGACGGCCGTCCCCCAGTTTCCTGAGATGCCGAGATGACGGCGGTATGCCAGGGCGCGCTCGGAGTTCCACGAAGCGAACACCATGTTCACGCATTCTACGATCTGTTTGAACGGGTCCTGCTCCGGCTCGATGTCGTTCTTCTTTAATATGGTTTTGTAGGAATATGCCATCTCGCGCATCTGCGACGCCGAGAAATCGACTTTCTGCCTGACTTCATATTTCGTTTTAAACCTATTGATTTCCTGGTCGAAGACGTCGCGGTCGATGCCTTTCGCCATGCCCCAGCTCTGTAGAAAACGGCGGTAGGAGTCCCAGATGGCCCAGGCCTTCGCCGGCTCCGCGGCGATTTTCTCCACCAAGTCGTCGTTCAGACCTACGTTCAAGAAGGTATCCATCGCGCCGGGCATCGATATGGCGGTACCCGAGCGCACCGAGACGAGCAGCGGCGACTCCGGGTTGTTGAATTTCTTTCCGGAAATGCGCTCCAGCTCTTCCAGATGATGCTTCATCATGCCATGAATCTCCGTCCTCAACTCCGCGATGGCGTTAATGGTCTCGTTGCGACGGAACGCCTCGGTGGTGATGACGAACCCGGGAGGCACCGGCAAACCGTTTAAGTACAAGGTCTTAAGGTTATTCGCCTTGTTGCCGATAAATACCTGGTTGTCCATCTTGGGTGTCGGCGACCAGAACGGACTGATCAGCATTTCGGAGTTGTACGTCATGATGTCATTGATGAGTTTCTGGTCAAGAGCGGCTTCCATCGTTCTCAACGAAGTGAGGATGCGACCGATGAAGTTGTCGAGTGGCTGCATCAAAAACGCATTTGACAGAAGCTCGCGATGAAACTCTTCCGATTTCCTCGTTATCAATGCCGCCATGTCGCGGTCGCCGAGCTTGTTGTCCGGGTCGAAAAGTTGCGGGACGACGACTTTCAGGGGATATTCGTACGATTTCAGGAAGTATTTGATAATGATGCGTCTCACGTCTTCCGCGATAAACTGGAAGATATTGATATACTGTTCGAAGGAGAAACTTCGCGATGTCAGGGAATAACGCAACATGTCGAGTTTCGAGTTGAAGCTCTGGTTGGTGATGCCGTCAAGAGCGAGACCGTCGCGGAAAAAGCTTAAAATCATATAAATCTGATTCAGCGTGCGCTCGGATATATATTCCAAATTGATGCCCTGCACCACTTTTTCCATGAGTTGCGTCGCGATGCGTTCGAGCCTGAACGTAAGCCCCATGGCCTCGAACTTGTTCTCGCGATAGGTGCCGTACATCGACGGGATGCCTATTGCGATATGACGTTTATGATAGATGTTCTCCCAGCCCTCGCTCTGCTCCGGATTGAAAATGATACTCTTTAGTTTATCCATGAAGGAATATATCAAAGTCAACGACTTGCCGAAATCCTTTGATTTATAAGCTTTCTCGAAGTCGTCAATATCCTTGTCGGAGATGAATGGATAGTTGCGCAGATATGCGAAAATATCTACCGACTCGAAGCTGTATTTCTCGCGAAGATAGGCGTAGAGGTCGCGAATGTCCATGAGACGTTGGCGTTCGCGTTCATAAAGCATGTCTTCAAGGCCGATGCGACCTGCGGCTTTTTTCACAAGATTTTCATAATCGTCGCGCGAAAGCATCAAAACATCTTCCGGGTTGAGGCTCGAGACCTCGCACATGGTCCGCGCAAGGTCATGGACATGAACAAAATACTCGCTCTTCATGTCGATGGTCTCAAACACGTTTTTCGGCAAAACAGGCTTTAAATCGTCCAGGACGCCGTTGCTCCAAAACTTAAAGACATCGAACGTCAAGGTGATGAGGGTGTTGTTGCTCTCGGTGTGCACCTGTTTGCGCAAGAAATGCACGAGTTTGTCCTGCCGTAGTCCTATCTCATCCATGTTGGTGGTAACGTCGCGAATCTCGCCTTCCGCCCCTATCTCGTTGAAATACACCGGGAAAATGCGCGCGAGCTGCTTCACCTTTTTGTAATACGGGGTGATGTTGGAGTTGAGAATCTTCGTGATTTCACGTTGGAAGAGGTCGGTGTCGCTTAAGAAAATACCACCGAGTTTCAAATTGACGATGAGAGAAGAGAGCAGTTTCTCCAAAGGCGTTTTCGAGTATTCAATAAGCTCCAGCCAAACACGAATATTCTTGATATGGTCTTTATTTACTGACAATTGCCAATCCTCATTGACAAAAACGTTGCCCGGTGTGATGAAGCCGAATTCAATGAGACTTTTCTCGAAATGGTTGACGATTTCCTTCATCTCGGTGGTGTCCACGTCGATGATTTTCTTGCCCAAGGTGAGTTGGAAGTCAAGCACGGCGGAACTGTAGTTCCTGCGCAACTCCTTGGCGAGACCGAATATCGTGTCGATGAACGGAATCAGTTCATTTTGCGGCATCTCGTCGATGGAGTCGCGCATCATGCGGTCCATGTTCCAGATGAGACGCTCTCTTTGGCTTTCCATTCCCGGAAGGTGCAGCAAATAGAACACATAGTGGAATTTGGTCATGAAGTGTCCGAACAAGTTTTCCGATTCGGCGAAGCGTTTCGCAAGTTGTTCAAAATGAGGCATCTTCGCCAACGCATCCCAGGTTATGGCTGCTTTCAAATTATTGTTTAAATCAATGAAACAAGGCTCGCCTACCTCGTTGATTATTGCGTTTTTTTCCTCATCGGCAAGGATGTCGGCGTTGTCCGAGACCCATTTCTCGACCTCGGAAGTCGATTGCCAATAACGATAGTTTTCCTCAAGCATCAGATGCAGAATATGGCATGCCGTCGCGTTGAAGCGCTCGTCTTTTGCCATATTGTCGAGGTAAAGTCCTGCATGTTTCGTCGCCAAAATATAACAATCCTTATTTGCCTCGAATTTATCTTCCAAGATATTGAACGCTAATTCCACCAACACATCTAATTTCTTATTGCTAACTGCTATCTTGTCAATAAACTCCATCAAGGTCACCACGATATTCAGTCGAAGTTTCAGTGTCACTTCCGGTTTCAGGAGGCTGCGCATCATCTCAAGAGGCAGTTTCAGCGTGTCGGCAGGCATTTCCTCGCGGGTGTAGAACCAGAAATCGTCCATCAGGATTTTACGTAGCTCCTCGGTCACAAAGGTGTGGTTTGAGAGCGGGTGATGGTACTCGGTAACGCATTCCGAAGCCCGTTTGTTGATGCCGAAATAGTTTTTGGACAAGGCGACAAACGCCTTATATTTTTCAGGGATGAAAATATCTTTATAACGTGTTTGGGCCAGGTTTGCCTCTAAAGCCTGTGATTTAAAAGTCGCGCTCATGGTTAAAAGCCTTGTTTTTCCAATTCTTCTTCAAGAAATTCGGCTGCGTCTGCCACGCAGTCGGAGCATTTGCGCAACACCTTGCCCGTGCCCACGCCTTTGAGAAGCTTGCATTGCGTGGCCCCGTTGCGAAGCTGGAACTTCGTCATTATCTGTTTCATGCCACGAATGGCGTCGTGGTTCTCGTTAGATGCCAATCCGAGTACCATTCCCGCTCCTGTGACAGCGCCGCAGGTGCCTTCCATGTTGCCCAGCCCATGTCCAAACGAACTCCCGAGGGCCCGTGCTCTCGCCTCGTCGATTTTCGCATGGTCGCAGTACGTGCAAATAATCGCCTGCGCACAGTTGTATCCGCTGTTTTTCTTCTCAACAGCTTGAGAAATTCTTGATTCCATCGTTAAAAATTATTTTTGCAAAGATAATGAAAATATCTTCGATTTCAGCGATTAAGACAAAAGAAAAATTCCGGAACATTTTTGACGGCGGAAAGGATGTTTTTTTGTAATATTGTCCAATAGACATGGTTTTTGCATTCTGATGCCGCGAAGATAGTTCGTTTTTCAAAATAAAAAAAATATGTCCGAAGGCATCTGCGATGAAAATTTATTTATATCTTTGCAGTTCTAATCATCAAACATTGAATTATAAACTTAAAATATATAACAATGGAAAAAATTAAAGTAGGCATCAACGGTTTCGGTCGTATCGGCCGTAACGTTTTCCGCATTTGCTGCGAACGCCCGAACATCGAGGTCATAGGCATCAACGACCTAACAAGCACAAAGGTTTTGTCACATCTTTTAAAATATGACTCGACACAAGGCAAATTCCCGGGCACTGTCGATTTCGACGAGACAGCATTGATAGTCAATGGAGTGCGCATTCCGGTAACAGCAGAACGCGCTCCCCTCAACATCAAATGGAGCAAAACTCCTGATGTCGTTGTGGAGTCGACAGGCATCTTCCGCTCAAAAGAAAGCGCGAAGGGCGGTTATGGCGACCATCTCAAAAACGGTGCCAAGAAAGTCATTCTCTCGGCTCCTTCAAAAGATAAAATCGACGCGACTATCGTGGTCGGTGTCAACAACAACGAGCTCGCTGACGACATCGAGTGCGTCAGCAACGCGTCATGCACCACCAACTGCCTCGCGCCGGTCGCCAAGGTTCTCAACGATCGCTTCGGTATCGAGCAGGGTTATATCACAACCATACACAGTTACACTAACGACCAGGTTATCCTTGACGGTCCGCACAGCGACCTTCGTCGCGCACGTTCAGCCGCCATGTCGCAGATTCCAACCACGACAGGAGCCGCAAAGGCTGTCGGCATCGTGATACCTGAACTCAACGGCAAACTCGACGGCATAGCGGTGCGCGTCCCCACCCCGACAGGCTCTCTCGTTGACCTCGTGTGCACACTCAAGACGGAAGCCACCAAGGAGCAGATTAACGCCGCAATGAAAGAAGCCGCCGAAGGCCCGATGAAAGGCGTCCTTGAATACACCGAAGACGAAATCGTGAGCGTTGACATCATACACAACCCGCACTCGTCAATATTCGACGCGCAAAGCACCATGGTGATGGGCAAAATGGTGAAAATAATGTCGTGGTACGATAACGAATGGGGTTATTCCAACAGAATGGTTGACCTTGTCGAAATGATGAAATACTAATTGGATTCGTGTTGAAAAAAGCGGAGATATCATAATGTCTCCGCTTTTTTTATTCGACCTTCTATTCGATGCGTAAATCCTGAATAACCGTCACCTCGTGTTCGCTGATGTCGTCTATGACGACACGTACCGACCTGACCGGTTTGTCGGGGCGACAGCAGGCCTTGTAGCCGTCGATGGCGTCATATTCAAATCGACTGCCTCTGTGGTAGTTCTCACCATCGCAGGAATACTCCATATAGCCGTTCAAGACACCGTAAACCGCCAGGGTGTAATACCCGGTGCACATTTCTATCGACTGGCACTCAACGGGCTCCTCGAAGGTAAACATGATATAATCTCCGTCGTTAATCTCGCGTGCGGTGAAACAATAGGTGTTCAAGTCATAGTCCACAAGGCTGTTAATGTCATCGAAAAACGGAATGTTCGACTCCACGGAGGTCTTCGGCTTCAAATAACGATGCAGTTCCACATTCATTGCTCCTCTTGCGATACTCGAACGGTCTTTGTAAAACGTCGCGAACCTGTATTTCTCGGGAGTGTCTGTCTTGATGGGTTTGTTGTATTTCTTTGATTTCACTGTCGGGGCTGTTCCGTCTTCGGTATATCTGATTGTCAAGACCTCGTTTTCGCTCACGGCCGTCACTTTCCCGTCTTTGTAAACGACTTCAGGAGGTGCGATTCTGAACTTGAAATCCATATTATAAAGTCGTTCATATTGCGAAGCGAAGAGTCTGTTTTTAAAGTCGTCATAGTTGCGTTTTTCGCTACACCATCCGATTTCAGACAGTGCCAGGAGTTTCGGGAAGACTTGATAGTCAACAAAGTCTTTCACGCCCAAACATTCTGCCCAGCAGCCGCCTTGAGGGCCCAACACCATTTTCTTCTCTTCTTCGGTCAATTCAAAACTTCCAATGGGGTCGAAACCATAAGTGTTTTCAAGCGAGCTTATGCCCGCCCACTTCAAGCCACGCTCGTCCTCACTTTGTTTCATGTCGAAATACATGTATGGTGCTATCTGCATCACTGTCGGGTGACCTTCTTTCACCGATTTAATGCCTCTTTCCAGGCTCGCCCACGCATAAACAACAGTCTCGGGCATCAACTCGCCACCATCGATAATCTCGTCCCAGCCGCCCATGGTTCTGCCGTGTTTCGCGAGAATCTTCTCAAGTCGTCTCATAAAATAATTCTGGGGCTCGTCTATACGGGAGCAAATCGGACATTCTTTCCACGAATCCTTGTTCACCTCGTCGCCGCCGACATGGAAAATCTTCGACGGGAAAAGTTCAGCCATCTCCGAGATTATGTCTTCCAACATGGCATAGTTCTCTTCTCGCCCGACGCACCACACATTATTCGACTCCCACTGAACGCTGTAGTGTTTCGATTGTGTCTCGCATAAAATCTCGGGATATGTCGCCGCCACCGCCTTGCTGTGTCCCGGCAAGTCAATCTCCGGAATAATGTTGATGTTTCTGTCGGCTGCATATTTTACTATTGATTTAATCTCTTCCTGTGTATAATAACCGCCATTTCTTTCCATTCCAGAGGCGTAAGCCGGTTTCAACACCTCGCGAGGGCCTCTCCAAGCTCCTAACTCCGTGAGTTTGGGATATTTCTTGATCTCGACTCTCCACCCCTGGTCGTCGGTCAGATGCCAATGGAAATTATTGATTTTATAATAAGCCAAAGCGTCAATAAACTTATAGATGTAATCGGTGTTCTGAAATGTCCTTGACACATCTAAATGCATGCCTCTGTAGGCGAACCGCGGAGCGTCGTAGATGCACATCGTCGGTATTTTAACCGCGCGGCGTGTCTCCGTTGGCAACATCTGTATCAAGGTCTGAATACCATAGAACACACCGGCTGTCGAGCCTGCTATAATCCTGATATTGTCTTTGTCAATTATAAGATTATAGGCTTCCGCATTTTCAATAGTATCTGTCAATTTAATAAGAATATTGTTTGAATGCCGGCGTGTCGGGCGTATTTTAAATCTGTCTTTTTTAAATTGTTTCTTGAGATGGGCTTGCAGAAATTCCGCATTGAATCTATTATCATCATTATCATTAACGATGATGGTGCGTCTGTCTAATTTAAAACCTTGCTCTTTTTCGACTTTTATCATATTAGGTTTCGGCACTATGTCGAGATTGGCCTGACAAGTCGTCTGGTATGAATACGAAAACAATATGATTAACAGGACAATACATTTAGATGCCGTGTTTATTTTATTCCATCTGACAATAAGTAAGATTACTAATAGTGCTATTATAAACTTCATGACATAAATAAAATATAAGTACAAAATAAGCCGCTTGTCAGCGGCTTATCATTATTTTAGTTTTGCGATTAAGTCCGGAAGCATTCTAACGGACGCTATCTCTTTCCATTTCTTCTTGGCCTCTATGCCTGGCAAACCGAAATAAGTCACTCCGGATTCCGTGTCTTTGTCGATGGCTGTGTATGCCAAGATTGTGGTGTCTTCCGCGACGACAAGGTCTTTGTTGACCGCCGACATCGACCAGATAGAAACGTTGTCTTTCACTCTTGAGACACCTCCGATGGCGCAATGCGCCCCGAGGAAGCAGTTCTTGCCGACTTTGGCATCGTGTCCTACTTGAACATGGTTGTCTGTCTTGGTGCCTCTGCCAATCACAGTGTCGCTTGTCACTCCGATGTCGATGGCGCACAAGGCTCCGATTTCAACATCGTCTTCAATCACTACACGTCCGCATGACTCGAACTTCACCTGTCGGTCTTTTCCGCGATGTTGGAAATAGCAGGCATCTGCTGCGATGACAGAGCCGCTGTTGATTATGACATTGTCACCGATAACAGTGTGGTTGTTGATTGTCACGTTGGCATGAATGATGCAGTTTTTGCCTATTTTCACATGTTCCGCCACAAATGCGCCTGGCTGAATGATGGTGCCCTCGCCTATTTCAGCTTTCGGACTCACCATGGCTGTTGCCGGCTCGAATCTGCGGTACGACAAGATAATCTTGTTGAACGCATCAAATGGACAGTCGTGAATGATGAGAGTTTTTCCTTCGGGGCATTCCACATCGGCAGTGTTGATAATGATAATGGTTGCTGCCGAGCCAAGTACTCTTTGATAATATTTCGGATGATCGACAAATGTTATGTCACCCGCTTCCACCTCATGCAGCTCGTTAAGCCCTGTGATGACTCGGTTGGCATCGCCGATAATCTTGGTAGCACCAATAAAATCAGCTAAACATTTGACAGTTGTTGCTGGTTCTATTCTCATATTATTCCCTTACTCTTTCTGCATATTCGCCCGTACGGGTGTCAACTCTAATTTTGTCGCCGGTATTGATGAACAGAGGCACCTTTACCGACGCGCCTGTCTCTACTATAGCGTCTTTCATTGCGTTTGTCGCAGTGTTGCCTTTCTCGCCAGGCTCTGTATAAGTCACTTCGAGAACAGTCTTGATAGGCAGTTCGGCGAACAAAACTGTATCTGTCGATGTATCGAAAACAACGTCGCAGACATCGCTTTCCTTGAGGAAAGCAACACCGGTGATAAGATCTTTCATCAGAGGAATCTGCTCGTAGTCTTCCTGGTTCATGAAAATATAATCTTCTCCCTCTTTGTAAAGGTATTGATACTGACGATGCTCAACGCGGACGTCCTCAAGTTTCTCACCAATATCGAAACGGCGTTCCAATGTGCGGCCGTCAACCACGCTCTTCAGCTTAATGCGCATGATAGTGTTACCCTTGCCTGGTTTCACATGCTGGAAATCAACGCAAAAATAAAGTTTGCCATCCATTCTGATGCAGCTTCCGATCTTAATGTCTTGTGAGTTAATCATATTATTAAATTTATATGTTACTAAAAATCAAAATTCGGTGCAAAGATACATTTTTTTTTCATATAACGACAATACCTTTCAAAATTTCCTTATCCGCCATGGAATTAAGCTTTTTCAACAACATCGACTTGGCGTACAGAATCTCGTTTTTCAGTGAATCGGCATCGAATTTTACGTAAAGCATTCCGTTTTTTATTGTTTTTTTCAAAGTGTGCGCGGCGACGAAGTCCCCGACCACCTCATTCCACGAGTCAAGAATCCTCTGCTCGTCTAAAGCGTCATCTCTGTGATTATCATGATAAAATGCTTTTATCATCTCGCCTAATGTCGTCAAATTCGGGTCACTCATCGCATATCGCCTTTCCATGTTTAACTTCAAAAATCTTATGATTGCCGTCAATGTTGTCCAAAAGATATTGCACTCTTTGACGTTGCGTATCGGTGATAAACACCTGTCCGAAGTGGTCGTTGCCGACAAGTTTCACCAGCTGCGCCACCCTGTTGTCGTCAAGTTTGTCAAAGATGTCGTCCAATAATAAAATCGGTTTGAAACCAATCTTTTTATAATTGAAATCGAATTGTGCCAACTTCACCGCCACCACAAACGACTTCTGCTGTCCTTGCGAGCCGAATTTCTTAACAGAATGATTGTCGGTCACAAAGCAAAAGTCATCTTTGTGAATGCCGACATTGGTGTATGACGAATATCTGTCTTTTTCTTGACTATCCTGAAGCAATTGCTCCATTGTCTTCTCATGCAAAGTACTTTCGTAAACGATGTTCACTTGTTCCGATGTGCCGGATACTATGTCGTAATATTCTTGAAAAATCGGCATGAAATCTTTCAGGAAAGCCTTTCTTTTCTCATAAATCGGGGTGGCGAGGCGTATCATCTGCTCGTCCCATAAAGCCAACAGGTTCGCGTCGAAATAGCGATTTTCCCAAAACTGTTTCAGTTGGGTGTTTCGTTGAGCCAAGACCTTGTTGTATTGGAGCAAGTCGCCAAGATACACGGAATCGAATTGAGAGATGACGCCGTCGATGAATTTTCTACGCAATTCGCTGCCGTCGTTAATCAAATCGCGGTCGTAGGGCGAAATCATCACCAACGGAATCTTTCCGATATGATCAGCGAGGCGTTCATATTCTTTCTTGTTGTATTTGAACGATTTTTTGGCGTTTCCTTTCTGCACGCACGAGATTGTCGCCGTCTCCTCATTGTCAGTCACTAAATCACCATGAACGGCGAAGAAATCCTCGCCATGACGTATATTTTGCCTGTCGGTGGTCGTGAAATAACTTTTACAAAATGCAAGATAGTAAATAGCGTCGAGAATATTGGTCTTGCCCGCGCCGTTGAGTCCCACAAAGCAGTTGATTTTCTCGGAAAACCGCAGGTCGGCCGACTCGCAATTTTTGAAATTCGTCAACTTTAACTCTTTGAGAAACATTTATTTAGATTTTTTTACAAACTTATCCAAATTGGTTGATACTGTGACATAGTTCGGAGAGCCATAGACGTGCATTTCCGACCTTGAATAGTTGATGTTGAGATGCCAGACGTTAATGCCGAAACCATACGAGAAGCCGCACATTCCTTTAGCTGTCGGTGTCTTCAGATTCTGCCTCGTTCCGTAATTGTAGGCAGCCCTTAGCACAAGGTTCTTTCCGATGTATATCTCGCCGCCAAACACTATGTGCCTCATAAGGTTGTCAGCAAACTCGGCGCCTTGTGACTTCTTCTTTTTACTGCCCGTGATCGGGTCGTTATTACCTTCCAAATCAAGAGGGTCGTCGTATGAGAGATTCCACTTCTGTATATTCTCATAAACTATGCTGAAAAGGAAAGGAACGTGATCCAATCTCTTTGAAACGCCGGCAGACAAACGGAATGGCAGCTCGTTCTTGTCACCTTCAAAGTTGTCATACAGCTCATACCCAATGTTTCTTGCGGTAGCCGAAAACATCCAACCATTATCGGTGCGATAGCTTCCTGCCACATCTACCGCCAAAGCGAAAGTCTTGTAACGCTCGAACTGTATGCCGGCAAACTTCACATTGGCGCCTATGCTCCATTGCGGAGTCAACTGTCGTCCCCAGCCTATCATGATATTGTAATCGGAAGGAGAAAACGTGCTGCCATCGACATTGCCTTGCTCATCGGCATATTTCATTTTGCCATAGTTGTGATACTGCACCGTGGCCGCGAATGTGCCGAGTTTCTCGAAAACACGGGCATATTGCACCGTTCCATGGCTAATATCGGCATAATAATCCACATAAGAAAATACTATGTCGTTGTGCATGTCGCTGTTTATCAACGCGGGGTTGTTTATTCCAAGCTGAATGTCCGAGTCATAAATCGACAGGTCGGTATTACCTAAAGCAGCCACCCTCGCCGAACTCGTCATGTCGAGAAAACTATACGTGCCATTTGACGTTTGTCCCTGAATATCAACGACAAACATTAACATGATAATAGTCAATATGGCTCCCCTTATATTCATATAATCTTCGTATTATTTAATCTTCTATCTCATTTTAGTTTTCTTCCCATCTAAGTCTTCCCCGTCTAATCCCAACTTTCTTGTTTATTTTAGTTTCTTCCCATCCAAATCTTTCTCGTCTAATCCTAATTTCCTCGTTTATTTTAGTTTTCCCCCATCTAAATCTTCCTCGTCTAATCCCAACTTCCTTGTTTATTTTAGCTTTTCCCCATCTAAATCTTCCCCGTCTAATCCCAACTTTCTTGTTTATTTTAGCTTTTCCCCATCTAAATCTTACCCGTCATTTCGACTTCTTTTTCCTCGTCATTTCGACCGAAGTGGAGAAATCTCCCCTTTTTTCAAACGCTTGAGGTTTCCCTGTGCCGTCTCGCCCCTCCCGGAACGACTGCACTGGCATTTATTTTTCAAGCAATCCCAGTCCTTTTTTGCTGATTTGTCCGGCATCGGTAAGCTTTTTCGCTAATTTGTCAAGGATTCCGTTGACGAAAATCTTGCTCTTCGGGGTGCTGAAATATTTTGAAATCTCAATGTATTCGTTCATGGTCACTTTCACGGGTATGAACGGAAAGTTTACGAACTCGGTGAGAGCCATTTTCAGGATTATCATATCCATGAGGCAGATGCGCTCTTTCTCCCAATTATTGGTGTTATCCGCGATGAGCTTTCCAAACTCTTCGTTATGCCTAAGGGTTTCACGAAACAAATCCTGGATAAACTTCTCGTCCGCATTGGATTCCACGTTTTCTGTCTTATAAATCTCGGGCAGTTTCGAGTTGATGTCGAAATTTTTCATCTTACTGAAAAACTCTATCAACATAGAGCTAACTAAATGATAGTCATCGCAGAAATAAATACTCTTATCCTCGTAGAAGTCCTGAAGCACGTCGAGGTCGGCGAAGTAATTGCTCACCATGGCGACGATAAACTTGCGGTCATTGGCGAAGTTATCGGTTTTGTCGGCCATATATTTCTCGTATTCAGGAGTGTTTTTCATCATATTGTAATATTTTTTCACCACATCCTGATGGTCGTTAGCCCAATTAATCTTCAATTTGGCCTCGTTTTTCTTAAAATCGATGTTATCCTCGATAACATTGAGCAGACGGTTGTTGACATACTTCAAATTCGGGTGCAAATCCTCGTAAGTTGGAATATACTTATGTTTGTTTTCTGTGATTTTATTTTCTGCAAAGCGTTTGGTTTCGACAAGGAACGACAGCTGCCAAATGAAAAGCTCATACAACTTGTCGATGCTTTCAAGCAAATTTTTAATTCCGTTGTTGACGTTTGTCTCGCCCGACTCGATATAAGCGTAGAGCGCCTGTAACACCTTGATTCTTAAAAACCTTCTGTTTAGCATGATGTTTAATTAATAAAATTTTTCAGTTTGCAAAAATACAAAAATTATCGTTTCAGCAACACTCTGAATAAGATATTAAAATCTTTCAAGATAGTATAATCTCGGGCATACATGACATTTAGCCTGTTGCGGGCGTCGTCGTCGAGTTCGCTTGTCACTATTGACGCAGGGCTGTAGATCCCTTTCTTTATTTTCGGAAGTCGTTGACCATCGGTATCTTCCATGGGGCAATATCCGACCCATGAGTACCCTCCGAAGACAACTCTGAAGCAGTCTCCGAGGAATTTAAGCGGTTTTTTAATAAACCAAGCCGTGAATATCCAGAAAATTATGCCAAATAACGACACCGAGAAGTCGAGCAGACGTTTCTTTCTGCGGTTAGGCACGGTGTTGATGGTGCGAATATCAACGGTATAGAGGTCTCCGCGTGTGTTGATGGAGTTGCTTCCGATAATAGACAGCGTATCTACCGGTGCAATCTTGTAATCGAGATTGTTAGCGTGCCATTCAACCATTTTGTCAATGATTTCCTGGTGCGTTATGTCTTTGGAGCAAAATATAATCTCTGTAATCTTGTAAATACCGATTATATCCGGCACTTGTGTAATATTTCCGAGATAATTTCCGGGGATTTCGAACTTGTTGTCCGGGGTCGCAAGACCTATGAAATCGGGTTTTATGGAAGTGCTTTTCAAAAGTTGCTCGACACGTTTTGTTTCATCAGAGTTCCCGATTACCAGAAATCGTTTTTTTGCATTTCTACCATATTGAAAATCAGATAGTTTAAGTATAAAACCCAAAGTTCTGCTTAAAGTCATCTGGAGTGTCATCCAAATCGTTCCGAGCAGTATCAGGGCGCGCGAGAAACGCAATCCAGATGGCAGCAAGGCGTAAAGAATCAATATCAGCAGGCTGCCCAGCAGCACTCCGCCCACGACCGGATAAACACGATACGGCTTGTCGTAACCGCCGGTGAAATAAGACGTCGCGAGCCATATCAGCATATATAGCGGCAATATCAGGGTGAAAAGCGGTGTTGTCGGATACGAGCCGGCACCATCGTAAATCATGTAATGTCCCCAGAAATAACTGATTGTGGCGAGGCCTGAATATCCCAGCGCCACATCAGTGAGCGGCATATAAATCTTACCTAAAAACTGCGATATCAAAGCGATGAAAGCCCTGAAATATATGGCGAGGTTGATGACTAAAGAGAATAGGCGCGCGCGTTTCTGTCCGAAGTGTTTTTTGGCGAATATTTCCATCGCCTTATAGAACACGAGTACATAGTTGACGCTTGTTTTCTTTGTGCTTTCGCCCTTATAATGAATTATACGTGTTTCAGGGAAATAGTAGTTTTTATATCCAGCCAGGGTGATTCTGTAGGAGAGGTCGATATCTTCGCCGTACATGAAAAACGTTTCGTCGAGGAGCCCGCATTTGTCGAGTGTCGCGCGACGCATGAGCATATAGGCGCCTGCCAATATATCCACTTGATTGGTCTCGTTTTCAGGAAGGTAGCCGAGATGATATTTCGAGAAGCGCCTTGAGCGCGGGAACAGCTTTGAGAGTCCGAAAATCTTGTAGAAAGCCGTCATCGGCGTTGGCAGTCCTCGTTTAGACTCCGGCAAGAACTGTCCTTTGCCGTCAACCATTTTGACTCCGAGGCCTCCTGCCTCGGAGTGCGAGTCCATAAAAGCGAGGCATTTGCTGAAAGTGTCGTCTTCGACCACCGTGTCGGGGTTCAGAAGCAGCACGTATTCTCCTGTTGAAATCCTAATCGCTTGATTATTGGCCTTTGCGAACCCCACATTGTCCTTGTTGGCGATAACTTTCACCTCGGGGAACTTGGCCGCGAGCATCCTGAGCGAGCCGTCAACAGAGTTGTTGTCCACCACAAACACCTCTCCATCTATACCTTGCATGGCGCGACGCACAGAGTAGAGACACTGCTCAAGGAAGTGCTCAACGTTGTAGTTTACTATGACGACAGAAAGCTTCATCATCTTCGTTTGAACGGCAAAAATACACAAAATATTATTGCGACGATTTTTTTATTTCATAAAATAATTTCTTTATCTTTGCGCTTTGATTTAAAGGTTTTATGATTAAGAACATCTTCGGCACTTTCGGCACGCGTCTGTTAAACGCCATCTGCAATTTCGTTACGTTGTGGTTCGCCACACATTATCTCGGAGCCGAGGCTTGGGGCATCGGAGGCATCGTGCTTATCGACGTGTCGCTGCTTCTCATAGGCGTGGAGTTGCTCGCCGGCAGCGGACTGATCTATTTCACCCCGAGAAAATCATATCGCACATTGTGCAAGATATCATACATCTGGACAACGTTGGTAGTGGCGTTATATGCTTTGATAATGTATCTATGCACTTTCATTCCAAGTGATTTCGGTCATCATTTCGCAAAATTATTCGGCGAAAACGCGGAATTCATACCGCAAGGCTATCACATCATGGTCTTGCTGTTGGTGTTCATCTACAGCTTGCACAATTTCAATCTTGCCACTCTTCTCGGCAAAGAACGCATTGCAACGAATAACATATTGTTTATCATACAGTTCCTGACACAGATGCTTTCGATGCTGATGTACATCTTTGTGTTTGACATACGCGACGCCGATGCTTTTGTATATTCGCTTTTGACTGGCTATGTCATCGGTTACATCTGTGGTTTGACGCAGATTTGGCCTTATCTTAAGGAAAAAGACGGGGAATCTGTCGTGGAAACCGCCAAAGAGATGTTCAAGTTCGGCAGCATTATCCAGCTCACCAACATGGTGTCCACGCTCAACAAACGCCTCGGCTTTATGATTATCAGAGGATTCTGGGGCGATGCGCAGGTGGGTGTTTACAATGCGGCGTCTCAAGTGTCCGAATCGCCTAAAGTGATTGGGCAAAGCATCGCGATGGTGCAGTTTTCCAAGATAAGCAACATGAACGACAACTATATGGCAAGCAAGATAACAATTCAGTTAATGAAAACAGCCACCGTCCTCACTGCGATATGCATTTTCTTTATATGCATTATCCCAACCAGCGTATATTCTTGGGTTTTCACCCGCGATTTCGCCGACATGCGCGCCGTGATGATAGCCCTTGCCCCGGGCATGGTTTTTTTGTCGGCCCACACTGTTTTCTGCCATTTCTTCTCTGGTGTTAACTTGCCGAAATACAACCTTTATGCGGCTTTGGTAGGATTTGCGGTCACAATACCGGCGTTATACCTCTTAATACCGCCTTTTGGAATGGTCGGCGCAGGTGTCTCGGTGTCGATAACCAACCTTGCGATAATAGTCTATCAATGGATAATCTTTAAGAAAATTCATGGGATTTCAGCCAAAGAGTTGTTGGTCACGAAAAAAGATGTGAAAATTTTGATGACAGCGGTAAAATCGTCTGTTTTCAACAGATAGTTTCTTTTTTATTTCTTTTTAGGCTGATAGGCTATTATCACCACCACACTCAAAATCAAGGCGATGCCGATGGCGAGACGAGGCCCGAAATCTTCATGGAAAACAAAAACCCCTATCAAGACCGCTGTAAGTGGCTCGAGAGCTCCTAAAATCGCTGTCGGTGTGGCTCCGACGTATTTCGATGCGTAAACCATCAGCACCAATGACAGTGTGGCGGGGACGACAGCAAGCCACACGGAATAGAACCAGCTCACGGCATTATTCGGAAGTCTCAACGGCTGCCCGGCAAACAAGGCAAACACCGCCATTCCGACGGTGCAGTACAACACCACGTAAAAATTGATTTTAAACGACGACATGTCGAGAGGGCAACGGTTCACCACTATGATGTAAACGGCGTAGGTAAGGGCGGAGACGAGCACTAAAATCACTCCGGTAATGTTCAATGTCTCGCCGGAGTCGCCCCAATAAAGCAGCAGCACGCCCACAAGCGACAGAACAATGGCAACGACAGTCTTCATCGTCACCTTTTCATTGAACAGCGCCGACATTATCACCGCCGTCATGATAGGATAAGTGAAAAGCAAGGTTGAAGCGACACCTGCCGCTATGTATTTAAAACTGAAATACAACGTCATCGACGACACGATGAAAAGCAGTCCCAGAGCGGTGAGCGTCCCAAACTCTTTCCTTGTCACCTTGAGGTTTTCCTTCTTGATTAACAATATGGCAGAAATGATAATCCAAGCAATACCAAAGCGGCAGAAAAGCACTGAATTGGTGTTCATTCCCTGCTCATATAGTTTCAACGCGCCGAGAGGGTTCGTGCCGTAAAAAACCGCAGCCAAGATGCCGCAAACGGTGCCGAAAAACTTTTTATTTGAAGTGATGTCGCTGTTCATGACAATGATGTTAAAAAACGGCGGCAAAGATAAGGCTTTTTCTCATTCGAATCCCGTGGAATTAGCGGAATTTTTCACGAGCCCCCCCTGTTCCGTTGTGTTTCAAATGTCGGAGGCTTATTCATCAATCCGAGTGCTTTCGCAGGCCCAAGCTTCCTCCTCGCTCCATTTCATCGCGTTTCTGCCGAAATGAAAAAAACTTTTTTATTTTTATAATTTTTGTTATTTTTGCAAAAACTTTTTTGAGAACATGGCGGGAGATTTTATTGAACACAACAATTTAGAATACAACGAGTTAGACTTTACCACCAATGTAAATCCAGTCGATTATAACGACGATGCGATTCAGCATTTGTCGTGGAACGAGCACATCCGCAAGCGTCTTGGAATGTACATCGGCAAGGCGGGCGACGGCTCGGCTCACGACGACGGGATATATATTCTGCTGAAGGAAATAGTGGATAACAGCATAGACGAGTTCAACATGGGAGCCGGCAAGACCATCGAGATTGACATCAACGACGGCAAGGTGCATGTACGCGACTACGGACGCGGCATTCCGCTGGCTTCTCTCAAAGACTGCATGGGTCAGATGAACACCGGCGGAAAATACAATACCGGGGCGTTCAAGAAAGCCGTGGGTCTCAATGGTGTCGGAGCCAAAGCCACCAACGCCGCCTCGTCATATTTCCGCGCGCAGGCATTTCGCGACGGCATGACAAAAATCGTCGAGTTCTCCAAAGGCGAACCGCTGTCAGAGTCGGAAATAGTGCCGACAGACCAGAAAAACGGCACCGACATCACCTTTGTGCCGGATGCCGAACTGTTTGGAAATTATCATTTCCTCATGGAATATGTCGATGAGATGATATGGAACTACGCTTTTCTTAACAGCGGGTTGTCGCTTATCCTCAACGGTCAGAAATACCAGGCAAAAAACGGTCTCCTGGACCTGCTGACACGCAAAATCGGCAAACTCGATACCTGCGCATACCCTGTCATACACATCAAAGAAGGCGATTTTGAATGCGCCTTCACACACTCCAACGTCACCTCCAACGAAGAGTATTTCTCGTTTGCCAACGGTCAATACAACCCTCTTGGCGGCACGCATCTCAATGTGTTCCGCGAAGCAATCGCCAAGACCATCAGGGAGTTTTATAACAAAGAATACGAAACATCTGACATTCGCAGCTCGTTTATCGCGGCATTGTCAATCAAAGTCGATAACCCCGAGTTTGAAGGTCAGACGAAGACGAAGTTTTCGTCAAACTATATGGACAAAGACAGTGAGACAACCATCAGGGCCTATATCACTGATATCATAAAAAGACATTTCGACAAGTTTCTGCACATGAACGGCGATGTCGCTGAATCTCTGATGCGCAAAATCATTCAGAACGAAAAAGAGCGCAAGGGAATGGCGAACATCAAGAAACTTGCCCGCGAGAGTGCCAAGAAAGTGAGTCTCAACAACCGTAAGCTTCGCGACTGCCGTCTGCACTACAACACCAACCACGAGAAACGTCTTGAGTCAACGCTGTTCATCACCGAGGGCGACTCGGCATCAGGAAGTATCACCAAGAGCCGCGACGCCCAGACACAGGCAGTGTTCAGTTTGCGCGGAAAACCCCTTAACTGCTATGGCTTGACAAAGAAAATAGTGTACGAAAACGAAGAGTTCAATCTTCTGCAAGCCGCGCTTAACATCGACGAATCTATTGAGAATCTTAGATACAACAATATCGTCATTGCCACCGATGCCGATGTTGACGGAATGCATATCCGTCTGCTGATGCTCACCTTCTTTTTGCAGTTCTATCCCGACGTGGTGAGAGGCGGGCATCTCTATATCCTTCAGACACCCTTGTTCCGCGTGAGGAACAAGAAGGAGACAAGATATTGTTACACCAACGAGGAGCGTGTAGATGCCATCAAGTCGTTAGGCGCACACCCGGAAATCACACGATTTAAAGGTCTTGGCGAGATTTCTCCCGACGAGTTCAGCTATTTCATCGGGCCGAACATGCGCCTGGAGCCAATCATTCTGCGCCACGACATGACAATTCAGGAACTTCTGAAATATTACATGGGCAAGAACACCGACCAACGTCAGAAGTTCATCATCGACAATTTAAGAATTGAAGACGACTCGAATATTGATAAAATAGAGTAAAAAATCGCTGGTTGAGACTATGCCCTGACAACGTCTTAATTAACTTTGTCATATTTGCAAACATCACAGTCGCCTATTCTGAAAGGCTCGCCTGACTTGAGCAAAACATATCCGAATTGGTACAAGGTATCGGGAAACATATCCAGCCAGCCGTCCTTGATAACGTAGATATTTTCCATCTCAAACACCATATCTACTATATCTCGGTTTCTCACATCGCTTTTATCGTGAGGCGTGACTTTTATCATGTCGGGGTCCGGACACGAAGTCCTATATGAATTCCAAAACTCCGCAATCACACCAATCTCCCCCAACTGCTTGAATTCGCCAACAACATCCGCCATCGGCGTAAGCCTTTTCGGATAAACATACTTCATGCTATGAACAGAACTTATAGAACCTATAACCACCAACAACAAAACACCATATCGAAGCATATTGGTGGTTTTATCAACTACAAGATTATCAAGAATTAAAATCACTGCCATGGATAATGAAATGTAAGTGGCGACAAAATACCACTATCAATATTGCAATTGATACAAGCGAAAGGTCTGATACCCAAACACTTACTATCAATGTCAACATTGTCATAAACAATAGCGCATGTCTCTTGAAAACGCATGTCATTTGTTTGTCTTCAATTTTGCAAATGAAATATATTGCCATGCCCAACAAACTATATTCCACTCCTATCGGAAAGCGAGTTATATCAACAAATCTCTGGAAAGGCAAAAACCAGATTATGGCAAAAACAACTTTGTAGTATTTTGATTTTATTAGACTTGACAAACCTATAAAGCCCAGAATCAATATCAGATAATTTGACAGCGAGACAGAAAACAATGCTGAAAAACCAAACAGTTTGATAAAAATTTGACTTAACAAAGGTATTAACGTTCCTCCTCTGTCTTGACCCCAGCAGTAAAAACAATCAGGCAATTTATAATAATGCGCCATCAAAACATTCAGGGCATCGTCTGAATTTAACAAGGGGTAAAATCTTGAAGAGTACAGAAAAAATGAAAGCAGAACAATCGCCAATAATGTTATGCTATATAAAATCTTATCTGATTTCATTTATTATAAAAATATTATTTTGTTATTCTGTAAGAACCATTATTTTTGCATCAACCAGAATATTATTGATTATAAACGCATACATATATCTTCCGAGGTTAATTCTTTTCTGTGAATTACAACAATGTCAGTGCCGACAATTCATGTCGTTATCCCACAAGGTCTTGGAGATGTCACTTGCTATCATTGCTTCCATGCTTTTTTCAGCGGCGGCTTTATCCCCTGCCCTGCCGTGCATGAAAACCCCGATTAGCGCTGCTTCTTCGGGTGTATAGCGTTGGGCTAAAAGCGACAAGATGATTCCGGTAAGCACATCGCCGCTGCCGGCTGTCGCCATTCCGGGGTTTCCTGTCGAATTGAAGAAACACGTTCCATTGGGGAATGTGATTGAGGTGTTTGCTCCTTTCAAAACAATTATGATATTATAGCGTTGCGACATTTCACGTTGAAGCTCAAGACGTTGCATAGAGTTGTCGGTCTTGCCGAACAAGCGTTCAAACTCTTTCGGGTGCGGTGTGATGATGGTTCTTTCCGGCAAAAACGAGAGCCAAGTCTTGTTTTCAGAGATTATGTTCAGCGCATCGGCATCGAGAACCATAGGCGCTTTTGCATTTTGGACGAGAAGTTTCAATGCAGTGACAGTCTCGGGTGCATTTCCCAATCCAGGCCCCGCTCCTATCGCGTTATATGGCTTCAAATCAGGCAGTTGCGAAAAGCAATCTTCTGATTTATCGATACTGGTCATCGCTTCAGGGAGATAAATCAGCAAAGGCAAGACCGCCGATTTCGGCAGATGCGTAGTGAGCAGACCGACGCCCGAGCGCATACATGACTCCGAAGCCAGAAGAGCCGCGCCGGTCTTGCCAGTTGATCCTGCTATAAGCAACGCATGGCCGTAGGTGCCTTTATGAGAATATTTCCCGCGTTTATGCAGCAGCGGCTTAATCGTTTCGGCGGTGGTGTGGAAATTCACCGTCTCCAACTTCTCAATATAATCAGGGTGGATTTTGATGTCTAAAACCTCCCATGTGCCCACAAATGGCTCGTTTTCAGGATATAGAAACGCCATTTTGGGGAACTGCATCGACAATGTGTAATCGGCGCGGACGATAGCATCACCATCATGGACAGAATCGCCATTCAATCCCGACGCAATGTCAATGGCAATTCTAATCGCATGATTATCATTGATATGCCTAACCAATTCAGCAGAAACGTCTTCTAACGGACGGTTCAATCCGGAACCGAAAAGTGCATCGATAACGATGTCGTCGTCGTCAATTTTGGGAAAATCGTCTTTTGAGAAGATGCCATACATCGGAACTTCGGGAATTGCTTTCAAACGCTCGTAATTCACCTCGCAGTCGCAACTGAAGCTCTCGCTTGTATGAAGTATAAACACTTGAGCGTAAATGTCTTGCGTTGCAAGAAGCCTTGCCAGAACCAATCCGTCACCCCCGTTGTTTCCCATGCCGCAAAAGATTTTTATCGACACTTCTTTCGACTTAAGGTTTCGCATCAGCCAGAAATAAACCTGCGTGGCGGCACGTTCCATCAAGTCAACGGAAGAAATCGGCTCATTTTCAACAGTATAGGCATCGGCAGAGCGAGCGGTGGAGATTGTTGGGATTTTCATGATGACAAAAATTTTAAATTATTTGAAGTCCTTTCAAGCAAGTATCATATAAAAGCGACAGACAGCGACGTAATCCTCCTTTCATCACTGTCGAGCAAGTCGATGTCAAGTGATTGCGGAAACCGCCGGTACGACATGGTGGATTTTCCCGTCCGAGGCGCAGCATACAACATTTTAAAGCAAATGTCGAGTACAAATATACAATATTTTCATTTACCAAACGGTTGTTTTGGAAAAATATTTTTCCGGCGCTATTTTGTCCATCAAGCTGTTTATTGTAAAATACAGGGAAGAATGTTTGTATCGCCATCATAACTTGATGTGAAAAATTTCGCACATCAAGGATTTCAAATCATGGTTGATGACGTTTGTCATATCGTGGCTTCCTTGAAACACCAGGGTAAAAAATTGTTCGCGTTTTCAAAATTAAGTTGACTAAAGAAATAGTATTACAATTTTCCGTATCTTTGCCCCATGAAAAAAAATCGTCAACCCCAATACCTCGAAGATGTCGAAATCATCGACGCCGGTTCTGAAGGCATGAGCATCGCCAAGCCTGAAGACAAGGTGGTGTTCATTCCATTCGGAGCGCCTGGAGACATCGTTGATATTCAAGTGTTTAAAAAGAAATCCAACTGTTTCGACGGCAAGATTCTTGCCATCAAACGCGAATCCGACAAACGCGTGAAGCCTATGTGCCAGCATTTCGGTCTCTGCGGTGGCTGCAAATGGCAACATCTTGACTATCAATGGCAGTTGTATTACAAACAGAAGCAGATAAAAGACAACTTCGACCGTATCGGAAAGATTGAATACCCCGAGATGATGCCTGTTTTGGGCTGCGAGAAACAGTTTTTCTATCGCAACAAGCTCGAATACAGTTTCTCGGACCGCAAATGGCTCACCGACGGCGCTCTCGCCGGCACATATACCGAGGAAGACTGCAAAGGCTTCGGCTACCATCTGCCAAGGCTGTTCGACCGCGTTCTTGACATTGAGAAATGCTATCTTCAAGCCGACCCATCAAACGACATTCGTCTGTTTATCAAGGACTTCACGATGAAACACAAGCTTTCGTATCATAACGTGAAGGCTCATGTCGGCACTATGCGCAACGTCATAATACGGTGCAACGGCGAAGGCGAATTCATGGTGATAGTCATCATCAACGAGGAAAACGAGATTGTAAGAAACGAGTTGTTTCCCGCCCTCTCTGCCAAATTCCCGCAGATAATCTCCATGATGCTCGTCATCAACAGCAAGTTCAACGACACCATTTCCGATTTGCCGTTTGAATGCGTCAAAGGCGAGCCTTATCTCGTGGAAACAATGAAGTCGCCACGACCGGGCTTCGACGACTTGAAGTTCCGCGTTGGACCGGTGTCCTTTTTTCAAACCAATGTGTATCAAGCAGAAAGACTCTATAAAGCGGCATTCAACCTTGCCGATGTGAGAGGCGATGAGTTGATGTACGACCTTTACACCGGAACAGGCACCATCGCTTTGTATTTCTCGCGTTTCGTGAAGCAAGTCGTTGGCATCGAATATGTTGAAGAAGCTATTGTCGATGCGAAAATCAACGAGCAGTTCAACAACATCACCAACACGAAATTCTTTGCCGGCGACATGGCAAAGGTTCTCACCGACGAATTCATCAACGAGCATGGCAAGCCTGACCTCATCGTCACCGACCCGCCACGAGCCGGCATGGCGGAGAAAGTCATTGAGCAATTAAAGAAGATTCAAGCCGGGAAAATCGTTTATGTAAGCTGCAACCCTGCCACACAAGCTCGCGACTTGCAATTACTCGACGACATTTATGCAGTGAAAGCCGTACAGCCCGTCGATATGTTTCCACACACACAGCATGTCGAGAATGTAGTGTTACTTGAGAGAAGATAAGAATTTCATTATCTCGTCAATATCCAAATTTTCACCTTTAACGGTAAAGTGGGCTTGCTCATAATACCGCAGACGCGAATCATAATGAGTTTCGACGTATCGACGCAGTTCCTCCTCCGTTTTCCCGAAAACCAACGGACGTTTGCGTTTCGCGTGCATAATCCTGTGAAACGCCGTCAACGGATTCACTTTGACGAATATCGTGGTTCCATTTTGGTTCATCCACTGCATATTATCAAAAAAACAAGGCGTTCCCCCGCCTGTGGAAATCACCACATCACGCATCTCGCCTGTCTTTTTCAAAATGTCAGACTCAAATTCACGGAAATAATCCTCGCCATACTTCTCGAAAAAATCCTGCACACAGATGTGATATTTTTCTTCAAACAAATCATCGGTGTCGTATGACTCGTAACCTAACAGAGCCGCCACTTTCCGCGAAATCGACGACTTCCCGGAACACATGTAACCGATTATATAAATTCTTTCTGGCAACATTTCATAACCTTGTCATTTCAATCGAAACGCAATGGGAAAATCTCTGACAGACACATGATTCAACACTCAAACGCCGGAGACTCCACGACCACCCTCTCCAATGCGGTCGAGGTTCGCTCGAAATGACATCTTTTTTAGCGTTTTCTCTGCATTTGCTGCTGCTGTTTCTGCATCTCCTCCAAACGTTTTTGGAATGCCGATTTCTTCACCGGTTTCTGCTTGGCAAGCTCTATTTTCTTACGAAGTTTATCTTCATCTGTAAAGACTCTAAACAGATACATCTGCAGGAAAGTGATGATATTCACCAACATATAATAATAACTCAAACCCGCTGAATAGCTATTGAAGAGACCAAGGAACATAATGGGCATGATATACATCATGACCTTCATGCCAGTCATTCCCTGCTGGTTCGTCACGGCCATTTGTTTATTATTGATATAGGTGTAAAGGAGTGTCGTTATGGTCATCAGCAAGGTGAACAAACTCACATGGTCGCCGTAGAAAGGAATGTTGAATCCGAGGTCAAGGATGCTGTCATAAGTTGAAAGGTCGTCGGCCCAAAGGAACGGCTGTTGACGAAGTTCGATGCTCGACGGGAAGAAACGGAAGACAGCCCACAAAATAGGCAGCTGCAGCAACATCGGCAAGCAGCCCGATGTCGGGTTGGCGCCTGCTTTCTTATAAAGGTCCATCACCGCCTGCTGCTTCTTCATGTTATCGGCAGGATTTGGATATTTCGCGTTGATTTCTTCTATCTCGGGCTTCAAGACACGCATCTTGGCCGTCGATTGATACGATTTGTACGCAAACGGCATCAAGGCCAACTTGATGATGATGGTCAACACCAAAATCACGATACCGTAACTCCAGCCGTAACTGCCCAACCAGTTGAACACATTGACAACGATATATCTGTTAATCCAACCAACAAGCTTGCCTCCAAGAGGAATCTGTTTGTCGAGGTCGAGCTTGTATTTCTCCATGACTTTCAAACTGTTAGGACCGAAATAATATTGCATCGCCACAGTGTTGCTCTCTTGAAACGCATCAAACGGAACATCGACAGTGGCATACATTGTCTTGAGATAACGAGGATTCGTGTTCCTCATATCTGTTTTCATTCCAACAACCGCCGAGTTGAAATTATCTTTTGCAATCAAGGAATAACAGAAGAAACGTTGTTTGAACGACAGCCATTTCAGGTTGGCGCGCAGGTCTTTCTCTCCATCTTTCTCACCGCCACGGCTTCCACCAATCGATTCGACATCATCGCTTAAAAACTTATAATAGACGTTCGAGCCGTTATAACGGTCAACGGCTTTTTCTTGCTTTAACAGGTCGATATACCAATCCATCGTGATGAAATTAGTGTTCATTGCAATGATGTTTTTCATGTTGACTGTCTTCACATCGAAATCAACCATGTATTCATCTTTCGTGATGGTATATGTAAATTCAATATATTCATTTGGATTCAGGACATTCGATAAATCATCGGCGCAGGCTCTCATGCTGAAGACCAACGGTTTTTCACCGACAACGAGATGTTCCTTGCCATCGTATGGATAATTATTTAAATATGGCGTAAAAAATAAATCAATAGTATTGATATTTCTACTTGATGCGAAGAATGAAAGATTGAACTTCGAGGTATTCTCGTCAAAACCTATCAGAGGGAGCGAATCCCATGTTTTATAGTTTTTTAACTCGACTGTTTTGACATACGCTCCTTTCGATGTCAAAGTCATTTTCATGACATCGTTCTCTATAGTATAAAATTTCTCCTCGCCGTTTGCTGTTGTTGTGAAAACGCCTAATTTGTCGCGTTTCACGGCATCTGACATGGTTTTGTTTTCCGGTTGCTGCTGTGCCGCTGCGGCTTGCGCCTCTGTAAAGCGTATCGAATCTTGTATATATCTTTCTCTATTTGCTTGATAGATAGAGTCTTGTCTCTGCCTTTGTCTTGCGATTTCTTCTTTGGAAGGTGTAACCCAAATCGTCCAACCCACTAAAATTCCTATGATAAGGATAATGCCAATAATTGAATTTTTATTCATATTAAAGATTTTTCAAATTATAAGGCGCAAAATTACAAAATTTTAATCTTCGTTTAACACACGCAGCAAACTTTTTTTAGAACGGTTTCTTAGTTTTTTCAAAGCCTTGTCTTTCATCTGGCGCACACGCTCTCTTGTCATGTCGAGCATATATCCTATTTCCTCCAGGGTGTAGGCATGATTAGACTCAAGACCGAAATAATAGATTATCACCTTCTTCTCTTTTTCGGAAAGCACTGACAATGACCGTTTTATCTCGGCAGATGTGGTTTCCGAGACGATATTTCTGTCCGCATCGAAATTATCTTCCGGGATAACTGTATCGATGAATGTCAAGTCGTCATCTCCTGTGATAGGCGCGTCCATTGACACCTCTTTGGAGCTTATTTTCATTATCAACTCTATCTTTTCTTCCGGCATATCAAGTTCATCGGCTATTTCTTTTATCGTTGGTTTGCGCTGATAAAGCTGCTCCAACGACGATGCTGTTTTTTTCACGCGGCTAATAAATCCGACCTGATTCAGCGGCAGGCGCACCATACGTGACTGCTCTGCGACGGCTTGGAGAATAGCCTGACGAATCCACCAGACAGCATACGAGATAAACTTGAAGCCTTTGGTCTCATCGAAACGTTGTGCGGCTTTTATAAGCCCCACATTACCCTCGTTGACCAAGTCGGCAAGCCCCAGTCCTTGATTCTGATATTGTTTTGCGACAGAAACGACAAACCTTAAGTTGGCTCGCACCAATTTGTCGAGCGCTATCTGGTCGCCGGCTTTTATCCTTTGAGCAAGTTCAACTTCTTCGTCAGGACTTATCATAGGCTCTTTCGCTATGTCGGCAAGATATTTGTCAAGAGCCCCCTGTTCCCTGTTGGTTATCGATTTTGAAATTGTTAATTGTCTCATATTCTTATCTTATTGTTTTTATTTAGGATAACTTGTCAAAGTCACCTTGATGATTTTTTCTTTTTCGCCTCGTTTGATTTTCACGTCCACGACATCACCTGGGCGATATTGTCCCAAAGCACCCATCAATTGAGTGCGTGTATCCACCGACAATCCGTTGATGCTCAATATGACGTCGTCTTTTTTAATGCCAGCGCTATTGGCGGCGCCATCGGGAAAGACATAGGCGACGTAAACACCCGAAAGGTAATCGAGACCTTTGTAGCCGGCAAATTCCTCGGTTATCTCAACCATTGATATACCCAAATAAGCGCGCTGTAACGAGCCGGAAATCAGAAAATCCTCCACGACCTTCTTGGCGATATTAGACGGAATAGCAAAGGAGTAGCCTTCGTAACTGCCGGTACGCGAGGCTATTGCAGCGTTGATGCCAATCAGATCGCCGTTGATGTTGACCAATGCCCCGCCGCTGTTACCGGGATTCACAGCGGCGTCGGTTTGAATAAACGCCTCGATGGTGCCTTCTCCTAAAATATTGATGTTTCTTGCCTTGGCGCTAACAATGCCGGCAGTCACAGTTGAAGTCAGGTTGAAAGGATTTCCGACAGCGAGCACCCATTCGCCTACACGAACCTTGTCTGAATCACCGAAAGTTAGAAACTCAAGGTTCTCGGCGTCAACTTTAATCAAAGCGATGTCAGTTGTGGGATCAGTGCCTATTATTGTCGCCAATCTCTTGTGCTTGTCGTTGAATGTCACCTCTATTTTTCTCGCGCCTTCCACCACGTGATTGTTTGTCACAATATAACCATCAGGAGATATGACCACGCCGGAGCCGAATCCAACCGACACATTGTCTGGCACTTGAATCCTGCCACCATAAATCTGTTCAAGCAAAGGGCCAAAGAAGTCGTAATAACTGTTTCCTCTTGTCACAATCTCGGCGCGAATGTGGACAACAGTGTTCACAGTTTTTTCAGCCGCTTCCGCGAAATTCACACCATCAGCCCTGCTGGTCAGAGCCACAAACATCACCCCGATTAAAAAAAACAATCTTTTCATTTTTTTAAGTTTTTAAATGTCTCTTGACGTAATAACGCTAAAATTTTTCTATTCTTGTACTTTCTTCAAAAATATTTACTATTTTTACATCAAATTTCTTGCCAAACTGATTCTTTTGGTAAATTATTTTTAAACAATTATGCAAAATACTGATTATCATAAAATTAGATTTAGCAAATATCATGGTGCTGGCAATGATTTTGTCATGATAAACGCCATTAATTCACCTGTCAGTTTAGCTGACGAGGAGATAAAAGAGCTTTGCGACCGCAGAACAGGCGTCGGAGCCGACGGCTTGATAATGGTTTTGCCATCTGAACGATGTGCTTTCAAGATGAAATATTACAACTGCGACGGTCACGAGAGCACTTTTTGCGGAAATGGAGGACGATGTGTTGCCGTATTCGCCGTTGAAGAAGGATTGGCATCGCAACATCTTGAATACGAAGCTGTTGACGGCATTCACAAAGCCTTGGTAACAAAAAACAGCGATAACGAATACGCTGTCTCCATCACCATGCGCGACATCGCCGACTATGATATTGACGATAAAAGACTCGTAATCGACACTGGCTCGCCACACTATGTGACAAGAGTTGACAATCTCAAGGAGTATGATGTCAGAAAACACGGCGAAGAGATACGAAATGACAAGAACATTTCTGCTAACGGCGTAAATGTTGACTTTATGGAATTGATAGACAATCAATATCATATCCGGACTTTTGAACGTGGCGTTGAAGATGAGACCCTGGCTTGCGGCACTGGCGTGACGGCTTCTGCTATCGCGGCGGCATTGTGGTATGGTGGCGACAACATCGACATAAAAACGACACTGTCAACGCTCAACGTGAAGTTCGCCAGAGATGAAAATGTCTTTAAAGACATAGTGTTATCAGGACCCGCCACACATGTGTTTGACGGGACTTACATTTTTGCAAAATGATGTTCATAAAAAACGATATTGTAACATTACGAATAGCGGAGCCTAACGATGCCGGGTTGATTTACCGCTGGGAAAACGACATGAGCGTATGGCGCGACAGCGAGACCCGTGTTCCCATCTCCATGCGTCATATTGAGCGGTTCTTGTTGAATAACAACGACTTGATTAGCGCAAGGCAACTCCGTTTGATGATTGAAGATGCTAAAAGCGGCACTCGGGCCGGATGTATTGACATTTATGATTATGACGAATTTAATCAGCGGGCCGGGTTCGGAATATTAGTCGATAAGCAATTTCGTGGAAAAGGTTTTGCTAAAAACGCAATAAAACTATTATCCGAATATTGCTTTAACACATTGTTGCTGAACCAGATATATGTTTCAATATTAGCATCTAACCTTGAAAGCATGTTTCTTTTCGAGTCTGTGGGATTTGAAAGATGCGGAGTCAGAAAACAATGGTTCAAGACCTCCGAAGGATTTATCGATCAAGTTGAATATCAATTATTCAAAAAATGAAAAAACGAAAAACATCGTATAGCAATCTGTTGATTATCATCGTGATAATTTGTGCATCCATGGCTTTTTTCGCCAGGCATCACCTTTATATATCCAAAGCGATAATCAAAACAGCCGACAGGGAGAACGTGTCGCTATATATTCCCACAAACGCTGATTATCAATATGTTAAAAATGAAATCATATCATTGAATGTTTTAAAAAGCGAAAACGCTTTTGATTGGTTAGCGAAAAAAACGCATTATGATGAAAATGTGCATCCTGGAAGATATGTCCTAATTGACGGCATGACTAACAGGCAGTTAGTCAACATGTTGCGCATGGGACACCAGACTCCTGTCAAGGTTGTTTTTAACAATATGCGAACCGTAGAGCAGCTTGCTGGACGTATCAGCGAGCAGATCGAGGCGGATTCCATGTCCATCATCAACGAGATAAACAGCAGAAAAAATGTCGATGCCACCACTTTCATACCAAACACTTATGAGTTTTACTGGAATACCAATGCCGATGATTTCGTGGAAAAAATGGTCGTTGAGCACGGTCGTTTTTGGAACGACACAAGACAACAGAAGGCAAAGGAACAGAAGTTGACACCCAGGGAAGTCAGCATTTTAGCTTCAATCATCGACAAGGAAACCACCAAAACCCCGGAGATGTCAAAAATAGCCGGTGTTTATCTGAACCGTCTAAACAAACGTTGGCCGTTGCAAGCCGACCCGACGCTGATTTATGCCTTGGGCGACTACAATATCAGAAGAGTCCTTGATGTCCATAAGAACATTAATTCGCCATATAACACTTACAAATTCGCCGGGCTGCCTCCCGGACCGATATGTATTCCGTCAATAGCGGCAATAGACGCTGTCTTGAACGCCGAGAAACACAACTATTTTTATTTCTGCGCCAAGGACGACCTCTCCGGCTACCACGTATTTGCCAAGAATATCACAGAACATAACAAAAACGCAGAGCGATACAGAAAAGCATTAAACAAAAATAAAATATACAAATGAAAGCATTCAAAGCATACGACATCAGAGGCGTTTGGGGCACCGACCTCAACGAAGAGATTGCATATAGAATCGGGTACTTCTTGCCCGATGTGCTGCCGGCAAAGACAGTCCTTGTCGGAAGAGACATGCGTCTGTCGTCAGACACGGTTTTCGAGCGGCTTACCACAGGATTAAACGACCGTGGCGTAAATGTCGACAGCATTGGCCTCTCCACCACCCCGTTGATTTATTGGGCAACGGCAAAATTGGGTTATGAAGCCTCGGTGATGATTACGGCATCACACAACCCATCGAATCATAATGGATTCAAAATCAGCGCAAAAGATGCAAAACCTGTGGGTTATGACACCGGCCTGAACAAACTTGAAAAACTCGTTGAATCAGACACAAAGCCTGTCGTTTCGGTTCACAGAGGCATCGTAAAAGAGATTGATGTTTATTCACAATATATTGATTTTCAACGTCAATTTCTTGGCGACATCAGCAAACTGAATGTCGCTGTCGATTGCAGCAACGGCACCTCCAATATCTTCATCAAGCAACTGCTTGGCGACAAACCTTATTATATTAATGACACTCTCGACGGACGCTTCCCCGGTCATGAGCCGAATCCGCTCGAAGCGAGAAATCAAGAGCAAATCAAGGAACTTGTACTGAAAAACAAATGCGACATAGGTCTCCTCTTCGATGGCGACGCAGATAGAATCACATTCATCGACGAGAACGGACAGTTCATCTCTCCTGATTTAATCATAGCTTTTCTTGGGAATTATTTCCTTGGAGAGAAAAAGCAAAAAGGCATTGTGCTTCAAGACATCAGGTCGTCGAGAGCTATACAGGAATATCTCGGACGTCTCTACCACGCACACGTAGAGACATGGCGTGTCGGTCGCGCCTACGCCGCCCTAAAACTCCGTGAACTTGACGGATGCTTCGGCGGCGAACTCGCCGGACACTACTACTTCCGCGACTTCTATTATTCAGACTCCGGCATCATGGCGGCATTGATAGTGCTCCGTCTATTAGCGAGATTTAAAACAGAAAAAAAGACAATGTCCATGATTATCAATGAAATATCAAAGTATCATAACTCCGGAGAAATCAATTTCACCGTAGAAAAGAAAAAAGAAGCCATGGATGCTGTGCGTGACCACTTCATGACCATCGAAAAACCGGAACGCTATCTCGACTTCGACGGCTATCGCCTTGATTATCAAGACTGGTGGCTGAATATACGACCTTCCAACACAGAGCCGTACCTGAGATTCCTGGCAGAGGCTAAAGACGAGAAAAAATTAAAGGATATCGTTGAAACCGTTTGCGGAATAATCCGCGATTTCTGTTAATGACAACGCACGCGTTATCCTTATGGGAGGAAACAGATTGCAAAATATGAAAAAAGTGTTTTTATCGATTTTACTGATTTCAAGTGTGTTTTCAGCATCGGCCCAAGACACGTTGAGGGAGCCTGTAGATGTCAGAAAAAACGTGAAAATCGTCGTCGGCTCCGAAGTGGCGCTCTATGCCGCATCTATGACAGGTCTATATTTCGCATGGTACGCAGACTATCCACAATCGAATTTTCATTTTTACAACGACAACAAAGAGTGGATGCAGATGGACAAGTTCGGGCATTGCGCGACATCATACCTTGTCGGAACCGGAGGCTACGAACTTCTTCGCGCGGCGGGCCTTGACGAGAAACGCTCGACATGGTACGGCGGCACACTTGGATTGGCTTTCCTCACAACGGTTGAGGTTTTCGATGGCTTCTCTTCGGAATGGGGATTCTCATGGGGTGATATGGCCGCCAACACACTGGGCTCGGCTATGTTCATCGGACAACAGTTTCTGTGGCATGAACAACGCATCACGTTGAAATACTCGTTCCATACCACCGAATTTGCTGATTACCGCCCCGATGTACTTGGAGCCAACACCTTGCAACAGACTATAAAAGACTACAACGGACAGACCTATTGGGCGTCGTTTAACATCAAGTCGTTGCTTCTGCAAAAAGAAAGCAAGTTCCCCGCATGGCTCAACTTTGCTTTAGGATACGGCGCCACCGGAATGACAGGAGGCTTCGAGAATGCCGTGAACTACAACGGAAAACCCATTCCGCCATACGAGCGACAACGACAACTTTTCTTCTCTCTCGATGTAGATTTCACGAGAATTCCAACAAACAATAATTTTTTAAAATATACGTTTAAAGTGTTGAATATATTCAAACTGCCATTCCCGACCTTGGAATATAACATTAGCGGTGATTTTGCATGGCATTGGATGTACTTCTAAATTAAAATTGAAAGTTAAAGTTTATATTATTATGAAAAAAGGTTTATTATTTTCTTGTTTTGCAGTTTTGTTGATGATGGTCGGCTGCGGACCGAGTCCGGAGAAATCCAGAATGTGCCTTGACAAAGGCATCGATTATCTTTATACAGCGCAGTTCGATGAGGCGATAGCGTTTTTCGACAAAGCCATAAAGTACGATGAAAACAACTTCGAGGCTTATTATTATCGAGGATGTGCCTACAGCAACAACTTCGACAACGAACGGGCTTTAAAAGAATGGAGCAAGGCCATAGAGCTGAAGCCCGACTATGCCGATCCTTATTTTAACATAGGGTTGATTTACAGAAGACAAAACGACAACTCCATGGCATGTTATTATTTCAAACTGGCCGAACAATGCGGTCGTCAAAACATGGAGGACTACGTTAAATTCTGCGATTATTACTAATAATTCATGGCGGAATATTCTTCAATATTATTGGAAAAGGCTGTCGATGAACTTTCAAAATTGCCTGGAATTGGCAGAAAAACCGCTTTAAGACTCGCATTGCACCTCCTTGGCGAGGAAAAGGTTGTCACCGACACGTTGTCACTATCACTGCTGAATATGCGAAACAATATTGTTTTGTGCAAGAAATGTTACAATATCAGCGATAGTGAGTATTGCCACATCTGTTCTAATCCCAAGCGAGACAGCGAATTGCTTTGTGTGGTTGCCGACATGCGCGATGTGATGGCCATTGAGCGCACCGGCTCGTTTAACGGTGTTTACCATGTCATAGGCGGTGTTATTGACCCGATAAACGGCATCTCGCCCAACGACTTGAGAATCAAGGAGTTGATAGATAGAAGCATTAACGAGAATTTCAGAGAGATAATTTTAGCCTTGCCAGCCACCATTGAGGGCGACACTACTAACTATTACATTTTCAAGATGTTGAAACATTTTGAGGGACAGGTTACGGCGATAGCTAAAGGCATCGCCGTAGGCGATGCCTTGGAATTTGCCGACGAGGTGACATTAGGACGCTCTATCGCAAACCGAATGCCTTTCAATCGTTGATTTCATCAAACAGATTTAACTGGTTCTCACAGAAATACAGTTCCTCCGGCACACCGTATTCGTAATGCGAGATAAACCGCTCAATGCTTTTCTTTATCAACTTTATGGGTGTGGTTTTACGTGCTTTACAGTAATTTTTGAGCGATTTGTACTGCCCATGCGACAATTTGAATGTTATCTCATGGTATTTGTAACTTCTATGACGATGTTTTTTCATATCACATCATCTTTTTCGCCTCGTATAGCATCATCTGCGCAAGTCTGTCGGCCTCGGCCTCTGATTTGCCTTCAGAATAAACGCGGACTATGGGTTCTGTGTTTGACTTGCGGAGATGCACCCAGCCGTCGGCGAAATCGATTTTCACTCCATCGACAGTTGTCACCTGCTCGTCCTTAAACTTGTCTGCGAGCTTGACGAGCAGATTATCGACATCGGTTTGAGGTGTGAGCAGAATCTTGTTTTTAGACATGTAATAAAGAGGGAATTTCTTTTTCAATTCCGACACGGTGCAATGATTCTCAACGAGATATGTCAAGAAGAGACCTACACCGACGAGAGCGTCGCGACCATAGTGTATTTCAGGATAGATGATGCCGCCATTGCCTTCACCGCCAATGACAGCATTGACCTCTTTCATCTTGGCGACCACGTTGACTTCACCCACCGCTGCCGCTGAATATTGTCCTCCGGCAGCAATGGTGACGTCGCGCAATGCTCTTGTTGATGAGAGATTCGACACGGTGTTGCCTTTCTTGTGTTCGAGAATGTAAGAAGCCACCGTCACAAGAGTATATTCCTCACCGTACATCTCGCCTTTTTCGTTTATGAAGGCGAGGCGGTCAACATCAGGATCGACGACGATACCGAGATCGGCACCGCATTCTTTAACTTTTGCGCAGGTATCCACAAGGTTTACTGCCAACGGTTCCGGGTTGTGAGCAAAATTTCCAGTCACCTCGCAGTTGAGTTTTATCACGTTTTTAACACCCAACTTATCGAGCAACATCGGGATAGCCACTCCGCCGGTGGAATTAACGCCATCAACGACGACTTTCAGGTCTGCTTTCCCAATAAGTTCTTTCTTCACGAGAGGCAGTTTGCAAACCATATCAGCGTGACGTTCAATCCAGCCTTCTGCCATTGTGTATGTGCCTATTTCGTCTATTGTCGAGAACTCGCAATCGTCTTTTGCAGCCTTTTCGAGCAGCCATTTTCCATCGGCAGCATCGATGAATTCGCCTTTGTTGTCAAGGAGTTTGAGCGCGTTCCATTCCTTCGGGTTGTGCGATGCCGTAAGAATCACGCCACCGTCGGCTTTCAACTCTGTGACAGCTATTTCCGTCGTCGGAGTGGTGCTCAATCCGATGTCGATAACATCAGCGCCCATCGCCTGCAGGTTGCCGCACACCAATTGGTTGACCATGGTTCCAGAGAGTCGGCCGTCGCGACCAACAACAATACGAGGACGTTTTACACCACCGCGTTTTATCAAACAAATAAAAGCCGATGTCAGCTTCACAATATCCATCGGAGTTAATCCGTCGTCCGGCCTGCCACCTATTGTGCCGCGAAATCCGGAAATCGATTTAATCAAAGGCATAGTTCAAAATTTTTTCGCAAAGATATAACATTTTTTCAAATTGTTCAAAACAAAATGTATCATAAGTCGCAAATTGAACTAAACAGAACCGCCGGTCACGACAAAAACCGTTGGAACTATGATAATTGCGATAAAAAACTTTTTCATTTGACCGATGCCGGCATTATAAAATTTATTGTTTTGCAAAATCAATACATCAACTTCAACAGTGCCAACTTTTTTCGAGAATATTATTTGAACAAGGATTTTTAACGTCTATTGTCAATAGGTGTATTCAAATAATTCGTATCTTTGCAAAAAATTATAAGATGTTCGACGACGACAATTTATTAGATGACGATATGGACGTGAAAGAGCTGGTGAACCGTTTCGAGAAGATGGTGAAACAGCATCAGTCATATTATTTCGATGCCGACGAGTTGAACGTCATTTTGGAGCATTATCTACAGCAAAACAACATCAAGAGAGCAAATTTGGCCGCCGACATCGCTGTCAAATATCATCCAAACAACCCGATTGTCAATATCATAAAAGCGAAACAGCTTTTAGCGAACTCGCATGCGCAAGAGGCTCTCTCCACTTTGAAAAATGCCGACATGGACCATGACGACACCGATTATCTTCTCACTTTGGCGGCATGTTATTCCGATTTAGGCGAACATCAAAAAGCCATCAACGCATATATGAGGGCTGCCAAGGAGTTTGATTTCAGAGACTGCGAGGACATTTACAATTTCATAGCCATGGAATACGAAAACCTTGGAGACGCGGAGAATGCTCTGAAGTTTTTCACTTTAGGCATTGACAGAGCCGAAGATGTTGAGAGTCAATATTTCGAGATAAGGAACTGCTATTCCATATTGGGCAGAATGGAAGAAGGACTGGAGTTTTTCCGCAAGGAAATCGACAAAAATCCGTACAGCATAGCCGCATGGATGGCATTAGGCAACTGTTATGTGCGTCTGGGTCGGCTCGACGACGCCATCGAGCAGTTTGAATATGCCGTGGCCATCGATCCGCATTATACGAAAGGCTATATTGACATCGCGACAGCATACAACGAGCTCGACAGATTCAAGGATACGATAGAGACCGTTGAAGAAGCCCGGAGATACGAGGTGGAGTCGGCGCTGCTCCTATGTCTCTATGGCGAAGCTTTCGCAAAAACAGGCGACAACAAGAAAGCACTGAAGATTTATCAAAGTGCCATGAAGATAGACGAGAAGCTTCCGGAAGCATACGCCGGCATCGGTTTTGTGCTCTGTGACGAGAACAATCCGAAATCTGCCATTAAATTTCTGAAGCACGCACACACTCTGTCACCGTACAACACCGATTATATGTACGTAATCGTTGAGGAATACAACAAACTCGGAGAATACGACAATGCAATGAAGTTCGCCAATGAAATTTTAGACTTAAATCCATACGACGAAAACGCATATATCTCGATGATGGAGTGCCATGTTTTGAAAGACGACTCCGAAAAAGCCATGGAGACGTTGGAACGCGGACTTTTCATGCTTCCAGACAACGCGGCTCTTCTCTATCGCAAGGCCTTCATTTATTTTGCACAAGACATGACCGAATCAGGACTTCTGACATTAGAGATGGCACTCGACCTGGACTATGACGGACATGTTGAATTTCTGAATTTCGATGTGGAAAACCTCACAGGCAACCCTTACATCATGGATTTAATTGAGGAATATAGAAAAAAGAACAAAAAATAGTTTTATAACATATTATGAATCATTTTTCAAGCAACTTTTTAAAAGGCATTGGAATAGGCTCCGCCAACGTTATTCCTGGAGTTTCAGGAGGCACCATCGCTCTCCTTACCGGAATATTCGAAAGACTGATAAATAGCCTTAAATCGTTCAACCTTACCGCATTACAACTGCTTTTCAAAGGAAAATTCAAAGAATTGGGGAAATTTATTGATTTTTGGTTTCTTTTGTCGGTCGGTTTGGGCATAATTGTGTCAATTTTCACAATCGCAAAACTCTTTGAAGTATGGTTGGCAGGATATCACTCAAGGATTTACCTCATGTGCTTCTTCCTCGGACTTATCATAGCCTCGATTTATTTTGTCGGTAAAACCGTGAGAAAATGGGACTGGAAAACAGTTTTGGCATTAATCATAGGGGCGTCCATCGCCATCACTATATTCATTTTGAACTACAAAAAGGGAATAAGCGTTGAAAATCAGGCGACAACATCTGAAATGAACACAAATTTCCTTTACATAATGTTGTGTGGGGTTGTCGGCATCTGCTCGATGATACTGCCTGGTTTATCAGGCTCTTACGTCCTTTTGTTGATGGGCGTTTACGATAATATCATAGGGGCTGTGAGCAATCTTGAATGGGCTGTTTTAATCCCGTTTGCGATAGGTGCTGTCGTCGGACTTCTCGCCTTCTCACATGTTTTATCGTGGGTGTTCAAGAAGTTCCCCGATATTACAATCGCACTGCTCACAGGATTCATATTCGGTTCATTACCAGTGATTTATCCATGGTACAACACCGTTACAAACGAGATGGTTTTACCCAATGCAGATATAAAATTAGTTATCGCTATAGTTTTGGCTATCCTCGGTGCCTCAGTCATTGTCTTAACAGAAAAATTAGCGGAAAAGAAATCAAAATGAGAGAATTTGGTTTAATAGGTCATCCGTTAAGCCATTCATTTTCGAAGGCTTATTTCAACAATAAATTCAAGAATGAAGAATTAAACTGCTTTTTTATCAATTTCGACATAGAAAAACTGGAGAGCCTCAAAGATATATTAGTGCAATATCCTGATTTACAAGGCTTCACCACAACACATCCTTATAAGAAAGCCATTTTCAATTATCTCGAATATGTTGATGAAAACGCCAGGCAAATCGGCGCCGTAAATGTCGTGAAAATCGATTCTGAAAGAAAACTGGCCGGATATAACACCGACTATATAGGTTTCGAGGGACTTTTAGAAGAAGCCCTGAACGGCAAGAACATGAAAAAAGCATACATTTGCGGCACCGGCGGGGCTTCGGAAGCAGTGAAATTCGTCTTTGAAAAGAAAAACATCGAATTTGAGGTTTTGTCAAGAAAAAACAAATCTTATCAAAATCTAAAAGACAGCGGATTTAATGATAATGAATTGATTATCAATGCAACACCGGTAGGAATGTATCCTGACGGCAACAAAATGTTGGACTTGCCTTACGCAACTGCGAACAATACGAATGTATTCATAGACTTGATTTACAATCCAGAAGAGACAATGTTTATGAAAGAAGCTAAAAAACATGGTGCAAAAACTTATAACGGATTGAAAATGTTGACTTTGCAAGCGGAGGCGGCATGGAAGATTTGGAATAAATAAAAATTCATAACATGAATTATGTAAATACCATCGCGAAGGAATTCAACATCAACGGGATAATTGCAGAAAATGTGATAAGGTTGCTTAAAAAGGGTGCTACCGTGCCGTTTATCGCGCGTTATCGCAAGGAAATGACAGACACGATGAACGAGGAGACCTTGGCGGCCATCAACAAACGTCTCACACAATTTGACGAACTTCAGAAACGCAAAGAGTTTGTGCTGGAAGCCATTGCCAAGCAAAACAAACTGACACTCGTACTTGAAAAAAACATCAACAAGGCAGAGACATTGCAGGAAGTCGAAGACTTATATCTCCCCTACAAGTCGAAACATCACACAAAGGCAGACACGGCACGTCAGAAAGGATTAGAGCCGTTGGCGAAACTTATCATGTTACAAGATAGTGATGATGTCTTGAGCCTGGCCAAACGATTCATCGACAAGAACAAGGACGTCAACAACGAGGAAGAAGCCTTGAAAGGAGCCTGCGACATCATTGCGAAATGGATTTCCGAAAACATCGAAGGACGCAATAAAATCCGTGATATTTACCATAAAAAAGGCATTCTCTCATCGACTGTGGTGAAGAAAAAGGAAGCCGAGGCACAGACCTACAAGCAATATTTCGATTTCCAAGAGCCTATCGCAAAGATGCCATCGCACCGCATTTTAGCATTGTTCAGAGCCGAGGCGGAAGGTCTTCTGAGGGTGAAACTTCACATCGATACCAACGACGCACTCAATGTGTTGGACTGCATATTCTTGAAAAACGACAATTCCTCCACCGACTTGGTTCAGAAGACCATAGACGATGCATGGAAACGTCTGTTGGAACCGTCGCTTGAGACAGAAATCCGCTCGTTTTACAAAGAAAAGGCCGACGAAGTGGCAATAAAGGTGTTTGCCGAGAACCTCAAGCAACTGCTTTTGGAAGCTCCGTTGGGCAAGAAACGTGTCTTGGCCATCGACCCGGGATTCCGCACTGGCTGTAAAGTTGTGATTTTGAATGAATCAGGCGCATTGTTGCACAATGAGACCATCTACCCTCACCCACCACACAATGAACATGGCAAGTCGGCAGCCAAGATTGCGAATTTGGTGCAGGCATATAAAATCGATGTCATAGCCATCGGCAACGGCACCGCCGGACGCGAGACAGAAGACTTTATCAAGAGCATAAGGTTCGACCGTGACATCACCGCCGTCATGGTAAATGAAAGCGGTGCATCCATTTATTCGGCAAGCAACGTGGCAAGAGAGGAGTTTCCGAATTACGACATCACGGTGCGCGGAGCTGTTAGCATTGGCAGACGACTCATGGACCCGTTGGCAGAACTGGTGAAAATCGACCCGAAATCCATAGGTGTCGGGCAATACCAGCACGACGTGGACCAAAAAATGCTCGGCGAGGAACTCAAAACAGTGGTTGAACACTGTGTCAACTCCGTAGGTGTTGATGTAAACACCGCCAGCAAGCAATTGTTGTCATACGTCAGCGGAATAAACTCGCGTTTAGCATGGAATATCGTTGATTGTCGTACAAAAGCAGGGAGTTTCAAGACACGCAACAACCTGAAAATGGTACCTGGCATCGGCGACAAAACATTCCAACAATGTGCGGGATTTCTGCGCATCCACGACTCCGAGCAACCACTTGATGCCAGCGCAGTGCACCCCGAATGCTACCATATCGTAGAAAAAATGGCGAATAAACTCAAGGTCAATGTTGAAAAACTTATTGGTAATGAAGAACTTATCGCAAAGATAAATCCAAAACAATTCATAGAAGAAGATTTCGGAGTCGAGACCATAAACGACATCATCGAGGAGTTGAAAAAACCAGGGCGCGACCCAAGAAAAACCTTCGAAATGATAGAGTTTGACAAAAACATCCGCACCATCAATGACTTGCGCCAAGGCATGCAACTCATTGGAATCGTCACCAACATCACGGCTTTTGGATGTTTTGTGGATGTCGGGGTGCATCAGGACGGATTAGTTCACATCAGCCAGATGTCGAACGACTACATCTCCGACCCGAATCATGTGGTGAAACTGAATCAGAAAGTGAAAGTGACCGTCACCGATGTCGATATTACAAGAAAACGCATTAGTTTGAGCATGAAGTAAAATATTTTTGATTCAATCACGTTGCAGAATTATGAAAAAATATTTTTTAATAGGTTTAGTTATCATCTTCGCCGCTTTGACAAACACAGCGAAAGCCCAGATTTTCTTGGGTGAAGCGTTTGTCGGACTAAACACTTGTCAAGTTGACGGCGACCAAATCATGGGATACTTCAAGGAGGGCATTAATGTCGGCGTCGGTGTCATCGCCCCTGTTTGGGAAAAAAACAAGTTCAGCATGGAGTTGTCTTTGGAAGTCCTTTACAACCAAAAAGGAGCAAGGCAAGGACGCAAGTTTTTCGACCATGCAATCGACCCAAACACAGGTATTGAAATAACCGGAGAATACGACCTGTCCATGAGTTACGGTGAAGTGCCTTTGATGGTTTACTTTTCTGACAAACACGTTGTCTCGGCAGGTGTCGGCGTATCGTATGCCCGATTGATGGGACTCAAGGAGTACGAGCACGGCGTGAGGACTCCAGTCACGGCGACAAGCGGAGAATATGAGCAAAACGAGTTCAACATCCTTGCCGACGTTAAGATTCGCGTGTATAAAAGATGGAAAGCCGGATTCAGGTACTCTTATTCCTTAAACCCCATAAGGACTCGGGAATACTATAACAAAGAGGGTGTATCCCTTGGCACTTTCAATCAGTACAACAACATGTTCACTCTTCGTTTGACGTATGTCTTCAACGAAAAGGAAGAGAACCTGCTGCGCGAGGAGTATCATTATACCGGCGACAATCCGAAGTTCCACGACAAGGTCGTCGCCCGACAATACAAAAAGTTGAAAAAGAAACAGGAACGCGAGGCAAGAAAAGCGGCGAATTAAATCCAAATCGGTCAATAGAAGTGGAATGATTTGTGGCCAAATCTGTAATACGTTGACAATGAGTCATTTATAAAACCTATTTTCTAATGGCGGTCATTAGAAATTTCTATTAGCAAAAGGCTTATAATCAAGTAGTTACAAAGTCAACCACAAAAATGGCCGTATTAATGACCGATTTGGAAAAAAAAGAACCGGCTCAACCGGTTCTTTTTTTATATCGTGCCCATGAGAAGACTCGAACTTCCAAGAGCGTCCGCTCACTACACCCTGAATGTAGCGTGTTTACCAATTTCACCACATGGGCATTAGGTGGAATTTCTTGGATTCCTTAAGTGCCCAGGACAAGAGTCGAACTTGCACGACGCAATCGTCACTACCCCCTCAAAGTAGCGTGTCTACCAATTTCACCACCTGGGCAAGGGTTTCCGCTTTTCTCGTTTGAAAAGCGATGCAAAAATACATGTTTTTTTAATACGTTTGACATTTTTTTTGATTTTTTTTATATAGATTGATAGTCAACAGATTAGTCGAAACAAAACGTTGTTTTTGAAACACTTTCATAGATATAATGAGATTTTGTGTTGTTTTTTTTTATACTTTTGCAAGAAAAACGAGAAGTATTTCTCCGCTTCGCCTAATGGTTTCGGTCGAAATGACGAGAGCAAGGCATTTGTCATTTAGAGCGAAACGCAATGAAATGGAGCGAGGTCGAGAAGTCCTTTGTAAACGAGAGCAGTGATGAGAATAGACATTATTACGATTTTTCCCGAAATGTTCGGAGGTCCGTTCACGGAGTCCATAGTTAAACGAGCCATCAACAAAGGTTTAGTTGACATTCGACTGCACAATCTCCGTGATTACAGCAACGACAAGCACAAACGTGTTGACGACTATCCTTTCTCGGCTGGTGCGGGAATGGTTATGATGATTGAACCGGTTGACAACTGCATAACGCACCTGAAATCTGAAAGAAACTACGACGAGGTCATATACATGAGTCCTGACGGAGAATTATTGACACAACCATGTGTAAACCAATTATCGTTAAACGAGAATCTGATTATGCTTTGCGGACATTACAAAGGCATTGACGAAAGAATACGCGAGCATCTCGTCACAAAGGAGATTTCCATTGGCAACTATGTATTGTCGGGAGGAGAACTCGCCGCGGCGGTGTTGACAGACAGTCTTGTCCGCCTCATTCCAGGTGCCTTGAGCGATGAGACTTCAGCACTTTCCGACTCGTTTCAAGACGGCTTGGTGTCGCCACCGGTATATACAAGACCCCGGGAATATAAAGGTTGGTCTGTTCCCGAGGTGCTTTTGTCGGGAAACGACCAAGTAATAAACGAGTGGAAATACCAGCAGGCATTGGATAGAACGAAAATTCGTCGTCCAGAGATGTATGAAAAAATAAAAAAAATAAAATAAATGTTGTCGGTATTCAAAATTTCTGTATCTTTGCATGCTTTTTTAGAGGATAGAAAATAAGACAAAAAATAAGACAGAAATGAAAAACGCGTTAATCCAATTTGTTGAAGATCAAGTAACAGTAAAAGATTTTCCACAGTTCAAGTCAGGTGACACAATCACCGTAACTTATAAAATCATTGAGGGAAACAAGGAGCGTTTGCAGAGATTCCAGGGTGTTGTGTTACAGCGCGCAGGTCAGGGCAAGAGTGCAACCTTCACAGTAAGAAAGATTTCTAACAACATCGGTGTTGAAAGGATTTTCCCTATTGCCGACCCGTTGATTGAGAGCATAGAACTCAACAAGGAAGGTGCTGTCCGCAGAGCGAGAATCTACTACCTCAGGGGTCTCCGCGGCAAAAAAGCCCGTATCAAGGAAGTCCTCAAAAAGAAAGGAAATTAAGATATTGCTTGATAATCAAAAAATAACGTCTTGCTGCAGCGGGACGTTATTTTTTTATGTTTCACAATTAAAAAGTGCAAATGGATTGTTATTGACGAAGAATACATAAATCACCCTATTCGCTGTCGCACGACTTCAAATGCGACGATTCCTGTGGCCACGCTTACATTCAACGAATCGATGTCGCCAGGCATTGGGATGACGAGGTGAGAATCAACACGTTTGAGATATGCATCGCTGATGCCGTCCTCCTCGGAACCCATCATGATGGCGATTGGTCCGGTGAAATCGGATTGCCAGATGGTTTGCTTGCCTTTTTCGGAAAATGCCATCACTTTCAATCCGCTGGCTTTGAGAAAGTCGATGGTGTCTTTGATGTTTTCGACTCGACACACATTGATTAATGACAACGCGCCTGCCGATGTCTTCATTGCATCGCCATTGATGAGCGCACTTCCTCTTGATGGAATCACGATGGCATCGACACCTGCGGCGTAGCATGTGCGCGCTATGGCGCCGAAGTTGCGGACATCAGTGACGCGGTCGAGGATTACAACAAACGGCATCCTGCCCTCATCATAAACCATGGGAATGACATTCTCTATGGTCTGATATGAAATCGGGCACACGAACGCCACAATCCCTTGATGATTCTTACGTGTAAGACGATTCAGTTTCTCAATTGGCACAAACTGGACAGGCACCTCGTGCGCCTTGGCATACCTCACAATCTCGGAAATCTGCGGCGAGCGCAGTCCCGACTGCACGAAAATCTTCTCCAACTCCTTCCCCGCCTTGATTGTTTCTCCGACAGGACGCACGCCGAAAATCATGTTTATGTCTTCTTTTTTATTGAAATTATTATTCATTATTTTCCGTGTTTGTTTACAAAACAAAAATATAAAAATTTTGTATATCATTAAAAAAAATGTAAATTTGCAGTCCTTAATTTTAAACGCCACATATTGAAATATGAAAAGTTTTAACAAAAAGACGTTGTTTACAGCATTGATTTTCACAATATTAGGAGTAAATATCAATGCTCAGACAAAATCGCCGGAGCCCAAATCAGGTTTCACTCTCACAAAAAAAATAATTCAGAATCATTTGATATATCCGCAAAATGCCCTTGACCAGAAGAAAAGTGGCAAGATAACTGTTTATTTCGATGTGGATGCGGAAGGCAACGCGACTAATTACAGGGTTGAGAACGCTTTTGACGAAGAATGCGCAGCCGAAGCCGTAAGAATAGTAAAGATGATTGAATGGAATCCGGCTGTTAACATTGGAAAACCTGTGGCCTGCAGCGATTATTACACTGTTGAGTTTTCGGCCAAAAGCTATAAAAAAGCGGAAAATAAAAATCCGCGTATGATGCTGCCCGAACAGAAATATCCGGCACAGAAAAGCAATGAAGTTTACAATTTGAAGGATCTGCATCAGGCTCCGAAACCTTATTTCGCCAATCCGGATGTGACGATGGCTGCATATCTTCGCACGAACCTCCGTTTTCCGGATCAGGCGAAACAGTTTGAGATTCAAGGTACTGTGACGTTGAGTTTCATTGTTGAAACAGATGGAAGAGTGTCTAATATCATTGTTGAGAACAGCGTTGGCGGCGGCTGTGACAACGAAGCCATACGACTGCTGCAAGATTTATTATGGATTCCGGGTGTCAAGAATGACAGTTTGGTAAGAACCAAAACGACGCAGGACATCACATTCCGCATTGGAGAAAGAAATTATCGTGAAGGAAATAATTATTAACTAAATCTCATATTATGAAGAAATCATTTTTACCTTTGATGGCGTTGCTGCTTTCAGCGATTGCGGCATTCGCACAGGACGGCGGTGTTGAATCACCTTGGACGCATGGCGGCAATATCGGTTTAAACATGGCTCAAAGCCATTTTGACAACTGGGCGCCGGGCGGACAGGACAATATCAACTTGCTCAGTTTATTGAAATACGACTTCAACTACAAAAACGGGAAGCACAAATGGGACAACAATATTGATTTTAGGTTAGGTTACAGCTATTTCAACGTTGACGAGAAGCCTATTAAGACGGACGACCGTATCTTTTTTAGTTCTCTATATGGTTACGATCTCAAGAACGAGCAGTGGTTTCTCACGGCAGCCATGACTTTTCAGACGCAGTTCGCCGACGGTTACAATTATGCCACCGACAGTACCAACCGCATTTCCGGCTTCATGAATCCAGGCTATCTAACACTCGGTCTCGGTGTTCAGTGGGTTCCGAATGAGCATTTTAAAATCAATGTGTCTCCTATCACAACTCGCATGACGGTCGTCAACGACCAGAAGCTTGCCGATGCCGGCGCTTACGGTGTGAAGAAGGCGGTATATGATACATTAGGCAACAAGATCAATAACGGCGAGAGTCTCCGCTGGGAATTCGGCGCCCAGCTCATCGCAGAGTTCAATTACGAGATTTTCGATAACGTGACTTTCAAATCAAAACTCATCGCTATCTACGATTATCTGCACAAATCATCAGACCTTAACGCTGTCGGCGAGAAATACACCTGCCCTGTTGACTTTGACTGGGACAACCAACTTGTCATGAAGGTCAACGATTGGTTGAGCTGCAATATTTCAGCGCGTTTAGTGTATGACGAGGACATCGCTCCGTTGAGCTCATATCCCGGCACCACTTTCCGTCAGTTCAAGGAAGTGATGAGTATCGGTATTTCTTACAAGATTCCGTGATAAATGAAAAAGATAGGATTATTGTCAGACACGCACGGATGGCTTAATCCCAAGGTCTTTGAGTTTTTCAAAGATTGTGATGAAATATGGCATGCCGGCGACATCGGTGGAACCGATGTCGCCGGCATGTTGTTGGCTTTTAAGCCATTACGAGCGGTATATGGCAACATCGACGACTACAAAATCCGTATGATGTTTAATTGGATTGACATCTTCACCATAGAAAATGTAAAAGTGATGATGACACATGTCGGCGGTTATCCGAGCCATTATGAATATGGTGTTAAAGAATTGATAATCAAAGAGAAACCCAATGTTTTCATAAGTGGACATTCACATATCTTGAAAGTGATGAACGACAAGGAGCTCAATCTTTTGCACATCAACCCGGGAGCAGCCGGAAACAGCGGCTTTCACAAGGTGATAACGATGGTCAGGTTCCAAATTGATGGAAGCGAGATTAAAAACATGGAACTATACGAAAAGAAACGGTAATCACCTCAATCTGTCAACAGACTTCAGCAATTCGATGTCTTTCTTGATTCCTCTTACGGCGAGTATTTCGAGAACGAGATTAACCAACGGTAACAGCATTCCATAAAGATATGCCACGTCAAGTTGACCGAAACAACCATCGACAGAAACGATAACCTTTTGAATATCATTAGTATAATACAAAAATATCATACATATAAAGGCGATATTCAAAAGCATATTCAGATGACAAAGCTTCACTTGAAGCTTACGTTTCTTATATATTAATATGGTGTAAATCGGCAAAACGGTCATCAAAACAGTCAAGGCTATGAGAGGCCATGTGTATGATTTTGATAAAGTCAACGCGTCAATAGGGTTTTGCATCCCCAAAACCGCGAATCTCATATTACTTTCGGCATCAAAAGACACCAATGGTGTAAAAAACAGCAAGGCACTGATAATTGCTGTTAAAAGCATAAAGATTGTCTGTCTTCTCTGAATCATTTTTTCAAAATTTTTGCAAAATTAACAAAAAAAATTGTTGTATAAAAAAAAATTGTATCTTTGCAGCCTCAAATGGACGAAAGACCATGAACATTTCAGAAAAGATTTCTTAAAAACTCATAAAATTAATAGTTTTTTTTATGTACGATATTTTTGAATTAAACGAAAAATCCATGGCCGAGTTGAAGGAGATTGCGTTAAGACTTGGCGTGGAGAATATCAATTTACCAAAAGAAAACATTGTGTATAACATCATTGAGAAACAATCAGCGTTGCAGGAAGTTACTACAGTTGTCGAGAAGCCCAAGGGCAGACCTGGCAGAAAGAAAAAGGCAGCCACCTCAAATCCCGAACCGGAACCAGAGAAACCCATCGAAAATGAAATTATCACACCCCCATCAAATATTGAAGAAAGCACTGCGGCGGAAGCACCGAAACGCGGACGGCGTCCGAGAATAGGCAAGCGCGCCGATGTTATAAAGACGACATTTGAGGACAACGGCGAAGAAATGGACAAGACACATCATGTATCGTATCCGAAGACAAAATCCGCTGTTGTAGATATTGCCAATGAGATACTCAACGAGGCCAACGAAGAGGAGCCAGGTGCTTCCGAAGTTGAGTTGACGGAACAGGCAGAGCCGATGTTTGAGGAAAAGCAGGAAGCATACGAGGTCAAGCCGCAACAACAGCCAGCGCCACAGAGACATGAAGAGATGATTTCAGAGTTTGACGGCGTGGTGCAAGCCGAGGGTGTGCTTGAAATCATGCCTGACGGCTACGGATTCCTGCGTTCAGCCGACTATAACTATCTCAACTCCCCTGACGACATTTATGTTTCACAGTCTCAAATAAAGTTGTTTGGACTTAAGACCGGCGACACCATACTTGGAATGATTCGTCCTCCCAAGAACGGCGAGAAATACTTCCCGTTGGTGAAAGTCGATAAAATCAACGGACGCAATCCCGACGAAGTGAGAGACCGCATTCCGTTTGACTTCCTCACCCCTCTTTTTCCTGACGAGAAATTCAAAATCACGGGACATCATGGGGGTACCGTCTCGACACGTATCATGGACCTTTTCGCTCCTATCGGGAAAGGACAGCGCGGTCTTATCGTGGCACAGCCAAAGACAGGAAAGACGGTGTTGCTTAAAGAAGTGGCAAATGCTATCGCCGCCAACCACCCGGAGGTTTACCTTATAATATTATTAATCGACGAACGTCCTGAAGAGGTCACCGATATGGCCCGCAGCGTTAAGGCAGAGGTTATCTCGTCAACATTCGATGAGCCGGCGGACAAACATGTTAAGATTGCCAACATCGTGCTTGAGAAGGCAAAGCGTCTTACCGAATGCGGTCAAGACGTGGTAATTCTTCTTGACTCCATCACACGTTTGGCACGAGCCTATAACACCGTTTCTCCCGCATCGGGGAAGGTGCTCTCGGGTGGTGTTGAGGCCAATGCGCTACAGAAGCCGAAACGTTTCTTCGGCGCCGCGCGCAACATAGAAGGCGGCGGCTCTCTTACAATCCTTGCGACAGCTCTTATCGATACCGGTTCCAAGATGGACGAAGTCATCTTCGAGGAATTCAAAGGTACTGGCAACATGGAACTTCAACTCGACCGCCGTCTGTCGAACAAGCGCATCTACCCCGCCATCGACATTGTGGCATCAGGCACACGTCGTGACGACCTTTTGGTTGATGAGAGGACATTGGCGCGAGTATGGGCACTGCGCAACCATTTCGCTGACATGACCCCTGTCGAGGCAATGGAATTTTTGAAAGACAAGATATCCAAGACCATTTCCAACGAAGAGTTTTTGGCAACAATAGACAAATAATCAATCTTTCACACACGGAAGACTGTTGTTCCGAATTTTTCAAGTTAGAATAGTCATCTGACAACAGACCACGGCACAGACGCACGAAAGACATCGTATTCTGATAAATCAATTGACATGACAAACAGAGTTCAAGATTTTCATAAAAAACAACATGCTTAAAGAAACTTTAAAAAGGACCAGGATGTATTCGGGCATCAAACAGGCAGCAATGGCGAAATCATTGATCATGTCCGAATCGAAATACAACAGAAAAGAGAACGGTCTTGTTAAAATCGAACTATATGAAGCGAAAAAAATGGCAAGACTCCTTGAACTCAACGAGAAAATCATAGAAGAATACTGGCTCGCCGACAAGATTTACGAGTTGATGAAAATCAACAAAGAGTATTTTTATGAAGCACTCAAAATTGTCGAGTTAAATTATGACAATTACGAGCACTGCATCGATATTCCAGGCAAGAGTTGCAGTTTCAGCAGTTTAGAGGAGCGGCTGCGACACAGGAAAAAGAAGAAATAATTTGTAAACATATTATGACGGTGTTTGTGTTTTTAAAGCTTTGCGGCTGCCTCGCTCTGTTAATGTATGGAATGAAGACGACGAGTGACGCCTTGCAAAAAATGGCCAGTCCGCAATTGCGCCATGTGTTAGGCAACATGATAACCAACCGTTTCACCGGAACGCTTGCAGGTATTTTTGTCACGGCGGTTGTACAATCATCGACGGCAACGACTTTAATGACCGTTTCATTTGTGAACAACGGGCTTATCACCTTGGGGCAGTCAATTTCCGTAATCATGGGGGCTCACATCGGGACTACGATTACGGCCTGGATTATGTCGTTGGGTTTCTCATTAAACATGGGGCTCTTTGTTTATCCTGCGTTTTTGTTTGGTATTTTGTTGATTTACATGAAGAAACGTCGCATTATCGGCGACCTGCTGTTTGGCATGGCGTTTCTCTTTTTAGGTTTGGGAACTCTTAAAGAAACCGGATTTGCTTTTGTTCAGGATCCCGAAGCCAACGCTGCTATCAGTGCCTTCATACAGCATTTCAACAATCCGTCATTCTGGGGCGCTGTGTTTTTTCTCCTCATAGGAACAGTGTTGACGTTATGTGTGCAGTCAAGTGCTGCGATTATGGCACTTACCATGATTTTATGCTCGACCGGAATTCTCAACATATATCAAGGCATATTAGTTGTGCTTGGCGAGAACATTGGGACGACAATCACCGCAAACATAGTGGCTTTCGGTGCAAACACTCAAGCGAGACGCGCGGCTTTCGCCCATTTGAGCATCAATGTGATAGGTGTGACATGGGCCTTGATTTGCCTACGACCGATTGTAAATCTCGTTTGCCATATCGTCGGCTTTGACATCAATACGCTTCCACAGGATGTCGCGATGGAAAATGCAACTATCACCACGGTGGTTTTGGCTACATTCCATACAGCGTTCAACGTGGCGAACACATTATTGCTCATCGGATTCATACCGTTCATAGAACGTTTTGTATGTCGCGTGATAAAACCAAAAGTTTCAGACGAAGACGAGGAGTCAAAATTGAAGTTTATTTCCAGAGGACTTTTGTCAACGGCGGAGCTTTCGATATTGCAGGCGCAAAAAGAAATCAGTTTGTTCTCAACACGCACCCACAGAATGTTCGGCTTTATCCCGACTTTGCTTTTTGAGACAAAAAAAGACGAAGATTTCAGCAAATTATACGCACGAATAGAGAAATACGAGAATATTTCCGACAACATGGAGATTGAGATAGCGAATTATCTTAATAAAGTCACGGAAGAACACCTTGGTCCTGACAGTAAGACCAGGATTCGTTATATGCTTCGTGAAATCGCAGAACTTGAGAGTATCGGCGACAGTTGCTTAAACATGGCGCGTACAATCAACCAGAAACACACCAGGAACGAACATTTCACCGATGAACAGAAAGTGCGTATCAGCCACATGTTCGAACTCAGCGACAAAGCATTGGAGCAGATGCAAAAAGTCCTTGACGACGACAAAGGTCTTGTTGATCCCAACGAGTCATTAAACATTGAGAATGAGATAAACAACTACCGCACACAGCTTCGGGAAGCCAATGTCAGCGACATTAACGAGCATCGCTACAACTACCAGGCAGGTGTGCAATACATGGATATCATCTGCGAGTGCGAGAAGTTATGCGACTATGTCATCAATGTCGTCGAGGCTCACGCACAAAAAAAACTCACAGTATAAGGTCTCAAGCCAAAAGGTCCACTATTTTTTCAAGGAAAAACCTGTCGATTTCATCAAAGTTGGCAAGTCTTTCGCTGTCAATATCAAGAACGGCGACAACATCATTCTCTTTGACGACCGGCACCACAATTTCTGATTTTGAAAGGCTGCTGCATGCGATATGTCCAGGGAACTCATCAACATTTTTCACTACAACAGTCTTGCCGTCTTGCCATGCAGCACCGCACACTCCCTTCCCTTTCCTTATTCTTGTACAAGCCAACGGGCCTTGGAAAGGACCAAGTACAAGTTCTTCGCCGACAACACGGTAGAAACCAACCCACCAAAAGCTGAAAGTATCTTTAAGACATGCCGAAATATTAGCCATGTTTGCAATAATATCGCTTTCACCCTCAACAATCGACTGAATTTGCGGAAGCAGATTTTCATATAATTCTTTTTTGGAATTACCTTTTATTATTAATTGTTCAGACATATTTATATTATTATGACAATTGTTACAGTCAATGCAAAAACAATGGCTTCTATGGACGACATGCCTATTAACCTGTTGAACTCTATGCCTTGGGCTTTGGAAAATTTGATGCTTACAAGAGTTGAATAAACCAAAAACGGAAACATTGCGATTAGCCAAGACCAAGGATTAACGATATTTTTCAAAAAGACAAAACTTAATACGGTGGCAATCAATGGATTGCAAAAATATATCATTTTCATGAATCGTTTTCCCAGAATATTCACCGTGGTTTTTTTACCATTTTTCAAATCCTCCTCTACATCTCTATAATTATTGACAATCAACAAGTTGTCAGTTACCAATCCTATTGAGAGTCCAGCCATGATGATTTGCCAGTTGACAACACCTGTTTGGATAAAAAATGTGAGTGCGCATGGTGCTATGCCATAGAAAATCACAACTGCCAGATCGCCGAGAGCATGAGTTGACAAGGGGAACGGTCCGGCTGAATAAGTCAAGGCGCACAGCATGATAATGATTCCAAACGGCAATAAAACCAGGCCTCCCCAAAACATCAACGTACAACCTAACAGGAAAGTCATCACAAAGAAGACAATGATTCCTTGGCGCATTTTTTGCGCTGTAATCAATCCCAGGGCAACCATTGTCGCAGGTCCGACACGATTTTCGTCAATGCCTTTGACACCGTCGGAATAGTCGTTCATTAAGTTTGATGTTATCTGTGCCATTACAGCAAAAGCAAGACATATCATCGCTGACAGCCAGTGGATTTTAATATAAACAGAAGCATACGCCACTGTCATTATCACTGGAGCCATTGAGACCAACAACGTTTTTGGTCGAGCGGCTTTTATCCAATATTTAAACGACACTTCTCCCATATTTAAAGTTTTTTAGCCTGATAAATTCTACACAGACCAAAAGTCAATGCTTTATGTTTCAATTCTTTATAACCACAGTCATTTAATATTGCCATAAATTCCTTTGGCATAGGAAAATTCTCAACTGTCTGTTGAAGATACCGATAGGCTGTAGCGTTTCCAGAGATTATTTTCCCGATGAATGGCATTATGTTTTTAAAATACAAATTGTAAAGCCAACGCAGCATAAGATTTTGAGGTTCGGACAGTTCCAGAACTAAAAGAGTCCCATTCGGTTTTAAAACACGAAGAATCTCCATCAATCCTTTTTTTCTATCGGAGAAATTTCTCACTCCAAAAGCCACCATGGCCGCATCGAATGTATCATTTTGAAAATCAATGTTTTCGGCATATAGATTACGAAAGTTGATGCGATTATCAAGGGCAAGTCTTTCAACTTTATCTTTTCCTATTGCGAGCATACCGTCGGAAATATCGACACCATAAACCTCGGCGTTTACAATATTTTTGGCTATTTGCACAGAAGAGTCGGCGGTACCGCAAGCCATATCAAGAATTTTTGGATTATCAATATCGCAAACTGTTTTTTTCAGATGTCGAACCGCTTTGCGTCGCCACGACTTATCGACATTGAGAGAGAGGATATGGTTCAGTTTATCGTAACGAGGTGCTATATTGTTGAACATCGACGCTATATCATTGGAATTAGTAGCCATACTTATCCTTCCATTTAGTTTTCAAAGAGCGGCGCAGTTCCGATTCCCGCGGGTTATCTTGAGGAGAATAAAGACGCGTTCCGGATATCTCTTTCGGCAAAAACTCTTGTTCCACGAAATTTCCCGGGTAATCGTGGGCATATTTATACCCGTCCGAATATCCGATGTCTTTCATAAGTTTTGTAGGTGCGTTTCGCAGATGCAGCGGCACGCTCAGGTTGCCAGTTTTACGCACCAAAGCCTGTGCCGAGTCGATGGCCATCACGGCGGCGTTGCTCTTCGCTGATGATGCGAGATATGTAGCCGTCTGCGCCAAAAGAATCCGACTCTCCGGCCAACCAATTTTGTTGACGGCGTCGAAGCAAGCGTTGGCAAGCAAAAGTGCGTTGGGGTTGGCGTTTCCGATATCTTCAGATGCCAGAATCAGCATTCGGCGGGCGATGAACAGCGGGTCCTCCCCCGCTTCAATCATGCGGGCGAGATAATACACCGCGGCATTGGGGTCGCTGCCACGCATCGATTTGATGAAGGCAGAGACAATGTCGTAATGCATCTCTCCGAGACGGTCATATTTCAGCAGATTGCTTTGGATATATTTTGTCGTGACATCGTTGTTTACAACGAGTTTGTTGGCATCCGGCTCCGCATCATCGAGCATTCCGACAACCAAATCTATCGCGTTAAGCAGTTTGCGGGCGTCTCCCCCGCTTATTTGCATCAGCGCCTCGTCTTCCTCCACTATGACATCTTTCTTAAAATCAACACGCAACACATCTATGGCGTTGACAATCAGCTTTTTCAGTTCATCTTTATCAAGATTTTTCAAGATATACACTTGACATCTCGAAAGCAAAGGGGAAATGACCTCGAAGCTTGGGTTTTCCGTTGTTGCACCTATCAGAGTTACGAGTCCTTTCTCTACCGCGCCAAGCAGAGAATCCTGCTGGGCTTTGGAGAACCTATGGATTTCATCGATGAACAGTATCGGCGGTTCGGGAGCCATGCGCGCTCGGTCATAGACCTCGCGCACATCTTTCACGCCGCTACTCACAGCACTCAACACGAAAAACTGACGTTTCACCTGTTTAGAGATAATATATGCCAATGTCGTCTTACCCACGCCTGGAGGCCCCCAAAAAATCATAGATGGTATATGCCCGCTCTCAATGGCGTGGCGCAACACCGCATCATGCCCTATCAGGTGTTCCTGCCCGATATAGCCGTCCAAGGAAGTGGGCCGCAGACGCTCCGCTAATGGTATCGTTGTTCTCATATTTATCGGACAAATCTATCTCCTGTTTCCTCAACGACTTTCTTCTTCCAGGAATCAGGATAACCAGGTTGTTTCGGCTTTGCCGGATAGCCATGTCCATTGCGTTTGAACTCGCCGTTCTCCTCTTGTTTGACATTGCTGTCCAAATATTTGACCAACAAATAGTTATCCAGTTGTTTCCATCTATTTACGGTGTTTGCAGCGGATTTCGCGGCAAAATCAGTTAACAATGCGACAGTTTCTATCTCGCCACCGTTATTCAACATCTCAACAGCTTGATTATCAATATTTTTAACCTGTTCCTGATAGATTGTTTCGAGTTCATTCTGCACTTTCTGAATATCACCAATCACTCTATTATAAAAAAGGTATTTGAAATGTGCAAGTCGGTTAAACACCCAAAACGCCGCGTTGTCTGAGTATGTCAGTATGTCGCCGTTACCTTGACGGAACTCAACAGGCACTTCCGAGATGGAGCAATAAAACGGGGTATATACTGTTGACCCTGTGTCATCTACGCCGAACCAGATAACACCTCCAACTTTGTCGGGGAGCCAATTTCTTGACTGTGCGATGAAAGAGAATCCTGTCTGCATCGTCTCGGTGCTGCGCTCGTTAAAATATTTCACTCCTTTATATTCCCAATACAGAGGGTTGCAACGATATGGCGAGCCGAAAGGGTCGGCGCCAACATCCAGGGTCTTATCCAATTCGGTGCCTTGAAAATGGTTGCGCATGAACGACATCATGTCGCTCAATGAAATATTTCTGTTTGGCTTGACATACAACGGCATACGACCGTGTGCAAGGTCTTTGCCCGTTACATAATCCCAATATTGGTCCATATCGTCGCACACCTCGTTAAACATCGCCCAAACTCTTAAGTCGCAAATGCGAGCCGCCGAGAAATCAACGGGGGCGTAGGCGGCGCTGAAGTCGAAATCCTTGTCATTGCCGTTGAAATATCCTTTTTTGCGCGCAAATTTGATGACATCGTTTTTATAAATCACCTCGACCTCGCTTTTATATAATTTTTTCCAATCCTTATCGGTGATTGATTTTTTACCGTCCCTTAACGGGAATGTCTGTATTCTCGCGGCATTGGCGTGACCAGATATATAGCCGTCGGGGATTCTGATTGCCACCCACACGGCTCCTTTTTCCTCGCCTTTACCGATGATTTCCATATACCACACCTCGTCTTTATCCGAAATAGAGAATGTCTCGCCATCGCTGCCATAGCCGTATTCTTCAACCAAATCAGCGATAATCTTGATAGCCTCGCGTGCCGAGCGGCTGCGTTCGAGAGCCATAAACATCAAGCTCCCATAGTCAATGAGGCCGTTTGGGTCGATGAGTTCCTCACGACCGCCGAATGTCGTCTCGCCCATAGCGACTTGATTTTCATTGATGTAGCCAACCACTTGATATGTATGCGCCGGTTGAGGCACGTAACCTCTTATCTCGTTGGTTCCACGGTCGTAGATTGTTCGCATCGAGCCCTCCGCCCAGTCGGCAGCCGGAGTATAATACAACTCGCCGTAACGTATATGCGAGTCGGCGGCATAGGTTATGAAATTCGAACCGTCAAAAGAAGCTCCTTTGGTCACCAAGAAGTTTGTGCAAGCGAAAGATTTCATTCCAACCAACAAGAACGAAACCATTACTAATGATTTGAATATTCTCATAATTTCAACTAAAAAAACACATTTATTATATCTTTAATCACATAAAATCCAACAATCAAGGTATAGGCTATCTTCATAAATGTTCCGGCAATGAAGCCGATGAACGAGCCGAAAGCCGAGCGCCAGGCCTTGTTGTCGGGAGTGCCGTTCATCTTCTCGCCGACATAGGCTCCGACGAAAGGTCCGCCAAGGATTCCAATCAAGCCGAAAGGACCGAGTACTATGCCAAGAGCCGGCAACACCAAAATCCCTATTATCAAGCCAAAAGTGCTACCTCTCACACCCGCCTTGGTGCCGCCGAATTTCTTGGTGCCCCATATCGGGACAACATAGTCGAGAACGGTAATTGCCACACATATCAAGCCAGTTATAAACAGAAATTGCGGCGAATAACTGATTTTGTCAGTCCAATGTAAAAGAAGCAACGCGAGATAAGACACCGGAGTGCCCGGAATGCCTGGTAAAACATCGCCGATTAAACCGATAACTATCACCACGATAGCCGAAATCATCAATATGTAATCCATAAAATAAATTTTTGACAAAGTTAATAAATTTTGATGATGTTTTGCAAAAAATTTATATTTTTGCAGAAATAAGTCAACAAAAACTAAATACGATGAGAAGAAACCTTTTATTAATAGGGGCAATCCTATGCAGTTATCATTGCTTTTCCTGGGATTTATCAGGTATTGCAGGCGCCCGCGGCAATGCTATGGGCAATTGCTCGGTGTCGTTGAACGACTTCTGGAGCATTCAAAACAATCCGGCTGGCATGGCAGACTATCGGTTTTTAAGCCTCGGATTGTCATACGAAAACCGATTTTTCATGAAAGAGTTGAGTTTTTACAACACAGCTCTCGTCATGCCTTTACAAACAGGCGCGCTGGGACTGTCATACAGTCGATTCGGGTTTGAAAACTTCAACGAGAACAAACTCGCCCTGGCGTATGCCCGAACCTTCGGCTCTTATCTGAAAATGGGACTGAAACTCGATTATCTTGTGTTTGATTTTTCAGATGAATATGCAAAACGACGGACGGCGACGTTTGAGTTCGGCGTCCAATCAGACATCACCCGGGATTTACGCATAGGCGTTTATATCTTCAACCCGATAAATGTCAAACTGAAAAGCATTTACAATGAACGAGTTCCGGTAATCTTCCGATTTGGTCTGTCGTATAATGTCACAAAAGACTTTTTGGCATCTTCAGAGGTGAAATACGATACCGACCGCGGTCTCGACTTGTGTTTCGGATTGGAATACAACACAGTGAGGGATTTTTATATTCGTGTTGGGGCGCACACAAACCCCGCCACGGCAAGTTTCGGCGCAGGATATACGTTGACGCGTGTGGTTGTCGATGTTTCCGCGACCATGAACCAACACACCGGCACCTCTTTCCAAAGCAGTCTGATTTTTAAAATTAAATAAACCATTTATGAAACGTTTTTTGACACTTGTATTATTTTTGCTTCCGTTCATGGTTTTTACGCAAACCACTGTCACAGACGATATCATTATCGACCAAATTGAAAGAATGATTGACAATTCGGACAATGATGTCGAATATGCCGAACTCCTCGAGAATTATTGGACTATTTGTGAAGACAAAATCAACATCAACAATTCCGATGAGTTAAATCAACTTATTGAACTACATTTAGTTAATGTTTTCATTATCGAAAACATCAACAATTATATAAAAAACTTCGGCGACATCATTAATTTTGACGAGCTGCGGTTTGTGGAAGGCATTGACGAGATGACTCTCGACATTCTAAAACCTTTGATTCGCTTTGAGAAGCCCAAAGAACAGGAGCAGCGTCGTCTTAAAGACATGTGGAAACTCGGCAAACACCGGGTGCAATTCCAAATTGAGCAATGTTTCAATAAAAAGGAGGGGTATAAAGATGTTGACGATTCGATTTTATATGAGAATCCAAACAAAAAATATCTCGGAAGTCCACAGAAACTATATTTCAGATATAATTTTTCTTATCATGACAAGATTGAAAGCGGCCTTTCGCTTGAAAAAGACCCCGGCGAGTATCTTTTCACTCCTAAAATCAACGACTCCATCAAGAAAATGATTGGCTCAAAAGCCTATAAGACAATAGATTTCGCCTCTTTTCATTTTCTAATAAATGACTTGGGGACTATCAAGACTTTGGCTCTTGGCGATTATCAATTGGCTTTCGGTCAGGGGCTCACGATGGGGTCCGGAATGGCGTTCGCTGCAAGTGGCGGCTCTCTTTTGAGAAAAAGCAAGAAGATTCGGGCATCGAAATCGGCGAATGAGAGCGGCTATCTGCGAGGTTTCGCCACGACATTGCGTTACAAGTCATTAGAGTTGTCAATGTTTTATTCCAACAAACATGTCGATGCCAATCTCAATGTCAAAGACAGCGCCGACAATCCTCGTCATGTGACAGCGCTGCAACAGACAGGATTGCATCGGACATACGGTGAACTCATTGACCGTCATGCGATTAAACAACAGTTGATTGGAGGAAACATCAGTATAAGAGGTGCCAACTATCAAATAGGATACACCATTCATAAAACAATATTAAGCACTGCCTTGATTCCAGACCCGAGGTTGTACAACACTTTTTACTTCAAAGGTAAAGCACTTGTTAATCAAGGAGTTGACTTTTATTATGTGTTAAAGAAATTCGCATTTTACGGCGAGGCGGCTATGAGTGGCAATAAAGCTCCCGCAATATTGTTCGGGAGTACGGTACAACCTGCTGGATATATCAGTTTCACTATATTTTACAGATATTACGACAAGCGATATCAAAACTTTTACAGCAACGCCTATGCTTCAGGTAGCAAAACTCGCAATGAAAAAGGCATATATCTCTCAACATCAATCACTTTCGCTCCGAAATGGAATCTTGTCGCCACCGTTGATTATCCACAGTCAGAGTGGCTCAAGACCACGGCATACGCTCCGAGCAGAACACAAGAATACAATCTTCAAATAAATCATGAAATAAATAGCAAGTCATTGTTTTTCATTGAATTAAGATATAAAGACAAAGAGAAAAACGGTACGGGTGACAACACGTATATGCGCAGTTTGATTCATGAATGCAAGATGTCGCTGCGTTTTCACATCACCTACCCCATAGGGAACGATTTTATATTGAAAAACCGCGTCGAATACAGCGGTTCGTATTTGATATATCAGGACATATTATATAATCCTGAAAATCAGCCGTTTAGCTTCGCATTCAGATATGCGTTGTTCGACAGTCCGAAAGGGGCGGTCTATGCTTACGAAAACGATGTGCTGAACGCCTTTTCTATCGGCAGTTTCTATCATAAAGGTATGAGAATCTATCTGTTAGGAAAAGTCAAGCTCCGACGGGGGCTGTCGATTAACGCAAAAATCGGCAGCACAATTTACAGCGATGTCAACGAGATTGGCAGTGGCTTGGAGCTGATTGAAGGAAACGTCAAGACCGAGGGAAAACTGCAACTTGTTTGGAAGTTGTAGCGTGCCTCCACCTGGCTTCGGCACAGATAGAACGGCGGCAATCTGACAACGGATAAGAGTGTTTCGTCAATACAACTTCTCTCTTTTTATCAAATAAGCCGTCAGCACCTGGTCGTAAAGCTTGTTGATGTCGGCTTCGACATAGTCGATTTGGTATTGGTGGCAATGGCGAAGCAAATCGTCTTTGCGAGCTTTCATGATTTGCCCATATTTCTCTTTGACCTCTGTCGGGTTAAGCTTCACTACATCACCCGATTCGAGGTCAACGAAACGATACGGACGGTTTTCAAACTCAAAATTTTGTTCAAGTAATCCGTCATGCACATGAAAAAGCACGACTTCATGTTTGTTATAACGCAGATGCTCAAGTGCCGCGAACAAATCATCGTGCGATTCAAGGCTGTCTATCATGTCGCTGAAAATGATAACCAATGAGCGTTTGTGCGTCATCTCGGCAATTTTGTGCAGACAGGCCGTGGCATCGGTTTCTTTCTTCTTGTTTTTATCGTATGGCGACAACAGTTTTTCCAAATTGTTGTAAATCATATTGATATGTACAGGAGAAAGTTTTGCGTCGGTATGTATTGTGACATCATCATCAAACAAATCAAGACCGACGGCGTCACGCTGACGGTGCATGAGCTCCATTAGTGAAGCCGCGCTGTAAACCGAGAACCAAAGTTTGTTGGGATTTTGGTAGTCAAGGTGTTGACGCATGGGGAAATACATGCTTGAACTTGTGTCGATAACGAGTTGGCAACGGAGGTTGGTTTCCTCCTCATAACGTTTCACAAACAATTTTTCCGTTCTACCATAAAGTTTCCAGTCGATATTACGGATTGGTTCGCCGGTGTTGTACAAGCGATGTTCTGCAAACTCTACTGAAAACCCATGAAACGGACTCTTGTGAAGTCCTGTTATGAAGCCTTCCACTATCTGGCGGGCATGAAATTCAAGACTCCCAAGAGGAGCGATATCTGCTTTTTCCAAGTCCATACATTCATGCCGTCATTTCGAGCGAAACGAAGTGAAGTCGAGAAATCTCCGGCATTTGAATCTGTCAGAGTTGTTTGTCGTGGATTCCTTCATTCCGCCCCGCTCGAAACGACAAGAGGGGGATTTACAAGAATTTTTTCAGTTTTTCCTCAAATGTAGCCTTTGGAGCGCCGCCGACGTGTTTCTCAACGACTTCGCCGTTCTTGAAGAAGAGCACTGTAGGCACGTTTCTGATGCCAAACTGTGCAGCGAGGTTGCCGCATTCGTCAACGTCAACTTTCACGACCTTTGCCTTGCCGGCGTATTCGTCGGCCAACTGATCCATATAAGGAGCAATCATGCGGCACGGACCGCACCATGTTGCACCAAAGTCAACCATTACAGGGATTTCCGATTTCAAGACTTCAGCCTCGAAGTTCTGTTCATTGATTTGCATTGCCATAATAAATGTTTTAATTAGTAATTTAACGATGCAAAGATACTAATTATTTTGACTTGTGCCACCAAGATTATAAAATTTAGATGCTGTTTTGCACTACCATCTTTGAGTTTTGTCGCTTGAGGAATAAATTTATCAATATGCCTATTTTTCTTGTTTTTTTACAAAACCATTAATCCTAATCATCATATTAGGAGAATTAACAGCATTTGATTTAACCATTGTTCCTTTATTAAATCTTCCGATATTCCTTGTATGAAAGCCAACAATAATATAACCACTTTCATTGGGGTTTATTGGTTCTTTAGGCCATTGGGGCATTGTACAACCGCAGGAAGTGTATGCATTAGTTATTATTAATGGTTCATTACCTATATTTGTAAATTTAAATTTATGCAGTACAGTATCTTTTGACAGAATTGTGTCAAAATCAAACTTTGTTTCTTCAAATTGAATAATAGGTCCATTATCAATGTCTATATTTTGTGAATGTACAAAAACATGCATAAACACACAAATTATAACATGTATAAATTTTCCATTCATTTTTCTTTTATATATAATAACAAGTTTGAATAATCATCAAGCCATGTGTATTTCAGAATATTTTTCTTATTTGGAGATATCAAATAATATGATGGAAAATATGGAATGTTTATCCATGTATTTATACCCTTTGCTGAATATATACAATCATTTAAATTGTATTTATTTGCTATCTTTTGTAAAGCTTCAAAATTGTTAGAATAAGGATTAATACATAAAGTTGTGATTTTGTTTTGTTGCAGTACTGTAAATCCTAAAGAGTCTTTTTCTTGACTCATTTTTTTCATATGCTCATAACATGGTGTACATCCAAAAGTCCAGAAATTTATAAGGATCCATCCTTCGTAATAATTTATAGTGGTTGTATCACCTGATAAACTTACTAAAGGATATGACAATAACGATTCTGACAATTCTGTGTTATATGAATTAATCATACTATAAGGTGGATTGCTATCATCATGATATGAGTAATGTTTGTATTTTTGATTGTTTGTATCAAATGTAATCGAATACTCATCTGTTTTATTATCATGACTTATATTTTTAATTATATAATTAATGGTTTCAGAACCATGTTCTTTATCATATAATTGCCATATTTTAACACTATCCACAATATTTGTTTCTTTATTGATCCAGGTAATACAATAATATTGGGATGGTATATCGAACTCATTTGTCTTTGGATTTAATTGCTTATATTTCATGCTATGTCCATAAAATTTCACATATGGATTGCCATTAATGACTGTATCTTTACTATAATGTTGTATGATATGACGCGATTCGACCAAAGGATTAAGTGTTTGTTTCTCATAATATGGCATATATCTGATTTTGTCTTCATAATTCGAGCGCGTTAATTCGTACCAATCGCTGTTTTTGTTTTTATTAAATATTGTGAATTCATAGTTTTGATTATCAACAAAATAAATAGATGTGTTATCCGTCATATAACATCTTCCAAATTGGTCTGAAAAAAAAACTTTCGATGTCTTTTTCTCATTATAATAGCTGATATTATATATTAAATCAGGTAATTGTTGACCATTATATTCCATGCGCACAACAATGTCAAAGCTAATCCAATTGTATTTATTGATAGCTTCTTGTGCCAATTTACCATATTTGTATTCAGCATTAATTGTTGTAAAAATATTAGATTTTTTCTGAGCATGAAGTATAAATATTGATAGAAATAGCAATAAAAATGGTAAAAGAAACAACTTTTTATGAATCGTTCTCATATTTAAAAAATTTAGGATGGGGGTTCCCCCATCCTGTTATGAAATATTCAAGCTAAAATATTGAAATATTGAAATAAGAAAACCAACTTAATATTCTTTCTCCAACATTTATAGAATTAGCTACACAAGCACCCACAAATCCTTCACACGGACGCTGGCATTGCTTGCATCCGTATGAATATGAACCATCATTATTCACCGCACCTTCTCTTTCACAAGCACTTGCACAAAATGAGGATGAACAATCGACGTGCCAATATGGATGAGGGTGAGCTCTATCAACAATCAATGCATCTGTTTCAACATTTATGATATTACCGTTAGATACAGTGAACAATGTTCCTCTTCCTGTTTCACGAGTATCGACATCGGCAGAAGCCAATTGATATGAACCTGATATTAGTTCTGGATTAATATAAAAATAAGTTGTTCCATCAACATTTTCAGTAATAAGACATTCTCTCATAAAGAAATGTGTAATTACTTGTTCATTTAACACATCAAAAACACTGACAACTAATGTTAATGGATTTAAATCTGTACCATCACCTAAATCAATATACCAATCCTCGATAATGAATTGACGCATTTCTTTAGAATCCAATAAATCCTTATCCATTTTTGTTTGCAAGTCATCAAGTGATACATAATAAGTCATTGTTCTTTGTTTTGACATTGATGCAATAGGTTTATATTTCTCATACTTTGTTTTACTTGGCAAAATACGGTTTTCTTTATTACATGACAATAAAGTCATAATTACGAATAACACAATTGATGAAATTTTAAAATACATTTTCATTTTTTTAGGATTTAATTGTTAATAATTTATTAATAATGATGATTTAATTTGCAACTACAAATTCCCCATAATATTCATCGCCGTTTGACAATGTGAATGTCACAACATAGCTGCCGGATGAAGGTATATAAAATTGGTAGCCTGTCGGCGTTTGGACCGACAAACAGCATATTGTGGCTCCGGAAGCGGTGGAGATTTCTACAGTAACCTCACCAAGGTTTTGAGAGAAAGCCACTGTTAGAGTGTTACCGTTGATGTCAGCGGTAATACTTGAGCCTTTGTCATCACCACCATTTTTACTTGCTAACACAGTAAGATTGTCTTCTGCGACATAATTGTTGGCATGACTCGACCCATCATTCCGAGCATGCATGCGATTAAAAAGATACGTTTGTACATAATTGAATCATTTTTTCTACAAAACTATTTCAACTATGAACAAGTGTCAACAAAAACATGATATGGATTGATATGGTTCTGGCATAAACAATTGATATACAATTATTTATGATTATTTACGACAACTTGTGATGAAGTTCTATAATGTTTTTAATAATATCATTTAGTGGTTTGTTGCTGTTGAATATGCGTTTTAGCTTACGGCTGCGTTCGCCAACTGTGGGGTATGCCCGTTGCATCAAGACAAAAATTTCTGTATCTTTCAAACCAAGATGGTAAAGACACAAATAATCAATATCATCGGTAGTAAGCTCGGAATAATCTTTACATATCCATTGTGTAAAATTGTCGTAGTGCCTATCCATGGCGTCTTTCAATGCCAATAATTGCTCTTTGCTTAATGCGTATTCCTTGTATGCAGTGAAAGGGACTCTTGTTTTGAATTGTCGTTTGTTTACTGTTTCCAATATAGATTTGCAAATTGGCTCGTTAATGAAAGGGTTGGCTTCCGTTTTTCGCTTCATTTCAGCCAAAGCCTTGTCCTTTTCCTTAATGTCGTCGTGCGATTTCTTCTTAACTTTGTTTATTTTGTTTCTATTATGTATAACAGCTACAGCAATAGCAGTAATTATTAACACAGAAAAGACAATACTGCTAATAATTTGTTTTTTAATTTGTCGAGAATGCTCTTTTTGTAAATGGTTCTGTTTATAAGAATCATAAACAGTAGCTAATTCGTCTTCTAATGGCAAAACATTTCTATATTCATCAAGGTCTTCACCGTAAAGGTTTTTATAATACCGCATCTTTACTGTGTCGCCAAGAGCTTGATAACATTTCATAAGAAGTTCGGCTGATACGGTTTGTGTAGCAAACCAGTTTCGGTTAATGCTTTTTTTGAGATAAAATATGGCCGAATCATACAGGCATTCTTGGGTTAAAATAGAACCATATGTAAAACAACGTGCCAAATACAAGTCTTCGTCTGATGAAGATGATAATGCGGTCCTAATCATTATTAAAGCACTGTCTTTATAACCCAAATCATAATATAGAGGTGCGGCTTCCGAAATGGCGCAGTTTAATACATGTGTTTTGTTTTCTTTTGTTGAAAGACAAATAGACTTCCTATAATAATACAACGCACTGTCATTATTTAAGTTGTCGAGCATATATGACAACCCTATCCTACGGTTAATGTTGGCCAAACTGTAGTTGGGCAATCTCGATAAAAATTTTATGGATATTTTGTACGACTCAATTGCTGAAGTGCCCATGCCATTATTTGAAAAAATCTCTCCCAAACGACTATATGTTAATCCGATGAATTTTGCCCTAAATCCCGTAAGTTTATCGACATCGAAGTTGCCCTCCATTATTTCAAGCGTCTTTAGATATTCCTTGCACGCTTCAACAACACTGTCATTTTCATAATACCCAACGCCGTTCATATAATGGGAGCGGGCGGAAAGAAGTGTAATATCGTCATTTTGGGGGTATTTTTCGGCAAGGCTGTCGAAATAGTGCATTGCAGTTTGCAGTTCAATGCGATTTTGAGGATTGTCGGTTTTGTAGAGGGCTTCGGAAAGAAGAAGGGAATGATAATTCTCGTTGAAAATGGAGGAGATTTCTCCACTACGCTCCATTTCATTGCGCTCCGGTCGAAATGACATGAGACACATCAGCGCGGAATCCGCATCATATTGCATGAGGAAATCGATGTGAAGAAGCTCCGTACTAGTATGCATCTGACAATCGGTAATATCAGAATGTTTGCCACATGAAGCAAGAAAAACAGCAACAATCAAAAATATTATCAATCTTTTCATATTGAAAACTCCAACTTTAAAAAACATCTCCACTAATTGCCTTTTAACAAATCATACGACACCAAATCGGCGAAATCGTTCAATTTTTTGAAAACCGCCTCCGCATTAATCTTGCCTTTCTCAGGATGCGTCGAGCATGTCATGTTGTGCTCCTTGTCGACAAGCATCATTGAATATGGCTGATTTCCTGGGTTGTCTTTAATTATATCAATAATATTTTTAACATTTTCACTTGTTAACCTATTGATATTCAACACAAACTTCGCTTCGCGCTTTGATTTCTCAAAAACCTCGTCAAGCAATTTGACTTCCATTACTTTAAGTTCATTCGGACGTTTCTTGTCATCAGGCAAATCCCTGTTATAATAAGGTTCTTTAACGCTTCCTGTAATAAACAGGGAGGTTCCGATGACAAACAAATGACGAAACTTCATAAACGCCTCTCCAAACAATGCGAAGTCATAGCTGCCGGTCTGGTCTTCAAGGACATATTTGCCAAACTGTTTACCTGTTTTTGTCGTCATAACATTCGCCGACGACACAATTCCAGCGACATGAATCGTTGTGCCTTCTTTGTGTTCCACGACGTCTTTTATGTTTTCAAGTTTTGTATCCACAAAATATTTAATCGTATATTCGTAAGCGTCAAGCGGATGCGAGCTCAGGAAAAATCCGATGGCTTCCTTTTCCTCCTCCAGCATCTTGATGTTCGACCAATGTTCGCAATCTGGTATATCAAGTTTGAACAGATCGTCGCCGCCTGCTGCTTCAAGCTCTCCAAAAAGGTCGATTTGGGCGTTGTTTTTGCGCTCGTTGCTTGCGTTGACCTGTTTTATCGACTTCTCGATAAAATTCAGTTTCTCTCCCGGGGCGATATAAAAATACGCAGCGCGATGCAACTCGTTAAAGTCGCTGAAGGCGCCTGCTCTCGCAAGCTGTTCCAGTACTTTTCTATTAAGATGCCCTGCTCCCACTCTTGCCATAAAATCGGCAAAGCTGTTAAATCTGCCGTTCGCCTCGCGTTCTTCCTTTATGGCATCAGCCACCTCGCCTATGCCTTTAATACCACCGAATCCATAGTAGATATTGCCGTTTTCGTCCACTGTGAATTTATATTCCGACTTATTGACATTCGGAGGAAACACATTGATTTTCATCCGCTTGCACTCGTCAAGCATAAAGATGACCTCATTGGCGTCACGAATGCTTGAGTTCAACACCGCAGCCATAAATTCCGCAGGATAATGAGCTTTCAGATAAGCAGTCTGGTAAGCAATCCACGAATAACATGTCGCATGCGATTTGTTGAAAGCGTAAGAAGCGAATTTCTCCCAGTCGTTCCAGATTTTTTCGAGTGTCTTTGCATCGTGACCGAGTTCTTGACCTTGTTTCATGAACTTGTCTTTGAGCTCCATCATTTTGGCAATCTGTTTCTTACCCATTGCTTTACGCAAGGTGTCCGACTCTCCGCGAGTGAAATTGGCCAGCTGTCGCGACAGAAGCATCACCTGCTCCTGATACACCGTCACGCCGTAGGTGTCTTTAAGATATTTCTCCATTTCCGGGAAGTCGTACTCGATAGGCTCGCGTCCCTGTTTGCGTGCAATAAACGTCGGAATATAATCCATCGGACCCGGACGATAGAGGGCGTTCATGGCGATAAGGTCCTCAAACACAGTAGGTTGCAGCTCTCGCAGGTATTTCTGCATACCCGGAGATTCAAATTGGAACGTTCCGATGGTGTTGCCGGAGCTGAACAAAGCGAAAGTCTCTTTGTCATCAATCGGGATATGGTCGATGTCGAGGTCGACGCCGTGGGTTTTCTTGATATTTGCAAGTGCGTCCTTAATCTGTGTCAATGTCTTGAGGCCAAGGAAGTCCATTTTGATAAGACCGACATTTTCGATGACATGTCCATCGTATTGTGTAACGAGCACATCTTCGCCGGTGTCTTTGTCTTTGATTGTGCAGACAGGGGCGAATTTTGTCAAGTCGTCGGCGCCTATGATGACACCGCAGGCATGTATTCCAATCTGACGATTAGTATCTTCGAGTTCACTTGCATACGTTAGCATTGACGACACATTCTCGTCGTCGCCGTTAAGCATCTCTTTCAGACCCGGAATGTATTTGTAGCAGTTTTTGAGGTTCACTTTCGGCGATTTTCCCTTCTCATCCTTGATGTTATCCGGGAAACCGCGATCAGGGATATAGCTCTTTATCGTGGCGACTTCTGACAGCGGGATTTTCTGCACGCGGCTCACGTCCTGAATGGCGGATTTTGCAGCCATTGTGCCGTAAGTTATGATATGTGCCACTTTTTCCTTGCCATATTTCTGTGTAATCCAGTCAAGAACCTTGGCGCGTCCGTCATCATCGAAATCGACATCGATATCTGGAAGCGAGATACGGTCGGGATTGAGGAATCGCTCGAACAGCAAGTCGTATTTCAGCGGGTCCACATCTGTGATTTTCAAGCAATAGGCGACGACAGAGCCTGCCGCCGAGCCACGGCCGGGACCGACAGACACGCCAAGTTCCTCGCGCGCGCCGCGGATATAGTCCGCAACAATCAGGAAGTAACCCGGGAAACCCATGGATTTCATGGTGTGAAGCTCGAAATTGATACGCTCTTTCTGTTCTTCGGTGAGGTTGTAGCCGTAACGCTCCTTTGCGCCCGCCCATGCAAGTTTTGCCAAGTAATCAGCTTCAAGCTTGATACGGTACAACTTCTCATAGCCCCCCATTTTCTCTATCTTCTTCTTGGCAGACTTCTCATCCATCACCACTTCGCCGCGCTCATTGTGCGTGAACTCGTTGAACAGGTCGTTTTCAGTGAATTTCCTCTTGTACTCCTCCACCGTTCCGAACTCCTTCGGAATGTCAAATTCCGGCATTATCGGGTCGGAGTTGATGGAATACATTTCCACTTTGTCGGCGATTTCCATAGTGTTTGCGAGAGATTCCGGCACATCCGAGAATATATCGAACATCTCTTCCGGTGTTTTGAGCCATTCCTGCTTGGTGTAACGCATTCGCGTCGGGTCGTCGAGATCTTTTCCCGTGTTTAGACATATCAGACGGTCGTGCGCCTCGCCGTGCTCCTCTTCCACAAAATGCACGTCGTTGGTGCAGATTACTTTGGTGTTTGTCTTTTCTGCGAGTTCCAAAATCACTTTGTTAACCTCAACCTGTCGTGCGTAAACTTCTTGGTCGCCCCCAGGCTTGTTGGTCTTATGTCGTTGAATTTCAAGATAATAGTCATCGCCAAACAACGATTTGAACCACATTATTGTTTCTTCCGCTCCCTTGATGTCGCCGTTCATGATTTTCTGCGGCACCTCGCCGCCGAGACATGCCGAACAAGCGATGATGCCCTCGTGATGCTGCTCGATAAGCGAGTGGTCGATGCGCGGGTTGTAATAGAAACCGTCAGTGTATGCTATGGATGCCAGCTTACAAAGGTTTTTATAGCCTGTTTTATTCTTTGCCAGCAAAATAAGGTGCCAGCCACGGTCGCCACGCCCGTCGCGCTTGGCTATTTCGACAGGAGCGCAGTACGCTTCTATGCCGAAAATAGGCTTGAAAAACTGCTTGTTAAGCTGTTCAATCTCTTGCTTGGCAACAGCTTTCTCCTCTTCTGTAGCGTCTTCCTTTTTCAAAATCGCTTCCTGAACCGTGATTTTATCCTTGATTTTTCCGTTTACCTTGTCGGAATAATCAGCCAACTCCTTGATACCAAACATATTGCCATGGTCGGTAAGAGCCATTGCGTGCATGCCGTTTTTCTGACATTTGTCAATCAACTCCGGAATTTTCGACATTCCGTCAAGGATTGAAAAATGCGAGTGCACATGCAGGTGTGTAAAGGCGTGCTTAAGCTCGTCTTTCATAAACGGCAAGCCTGTCGTTTCGGTATCAGATGTCAATAACATATTTCTACAATTTGAAATTTGGTGTATGAAGTTTAAAATCATTTAAATTGATTATCAAAGGATAAAAATCCGATATATCAATTTCCAAAGATAGAGATTTTTTTTGAAACAAAAATATATTTTTTTATTTTGCTGAAGATATTGAAAAATGTTGTACTTTTGCACTCGCAAACCTCGAGTAGGTTTAAGTCAACTAATTATAAATCAATTTAAAAAGTAATTTTATGCCAGCAAAAATCAGATTACAGAGACATGGTAAAAAGGGTCAGCCTTTCTATCACATTGTAATTGCAGACGGTCGCGCACCTCGTGATGGTAGATTTATTGAAAAGATCGGAACTTACAATCCTATAACAGTTCCGGCAGAAATCAATTTGAATTTTGACAAAGCTCTTGATTGGTTAAACAAGGGCGCTCAACCGACCGACACAGTTCGTTCAATCCTTTCAAAGAAGGGTGTCATGCTCAAGAAACACCTCATGGTTGGTGTCAAGAAGGGCGCCATGACAGCGGAGCAGGCTGAAGTCAAGTTCCAGACATGGATGAAAGAAAAAGAAGCCAAGTTGGCTCAGGAAATCAAGGCTAAAGTCGAGAAGAACAGAGCCGACCAGAAAGCAAGATTCGAAGTGGAAAGCAAGGTGAACGCAGCGCGCGCCGAAGCTATCGCCAAGAAACAGGCAGAGCTCGCGGCACAGGCGGCGGCAGCCGAAGCAACCGAAAACGCCGAGGAAGCCCCCGCAGAAGAGGCTCCGGCAGTTGAGGAAGCGGCAGAAACAACAGAAACTGAAGCTTAATAGTTTCGATAACTGAAGAAACGGACAAGGCACCGCATAGCGGTGCCTTGTCCGTTTACGAGAAATATGATTGGTATGCACAGCATCCAAACTCATTTACCCTTGAACGCTCATAAAATCACAAAAGGTTTTTATCGTGGTCATCAGTAAATAGCGACTGACCTTCTCTTTTATAGTATTTACATTCGGCTATCAAAGCGTTTTTTTCTTTCTGTATTATTCATAACTACTTGTTTTTCAGTGTTTTGTAAAATCTATCAATTATATCTTTAAATTCATCCGGCAAATATGACATTGCCTTTTTGCACAAATCATCAGGGAGACCGTAATATGCTTCGGCAATGCTGCCTGTTATGGCTGCAAGCGTATCACTGTCACCGCCCAGTGACACGGCATTGCGGATGGCATCTTCAAAGTCGGTGCTGTCAAGAAACGCCACTATTGCTTGTGGCACTGTACCTTGGCACGTCTCATTGAACATGTATGTCGGTCTGATGTCATCGCAGCTCATGTGCAAATCATAACCAAATATTCTTTCTATCTCATCACGTATCGCTTCCTTACTGTATGAGTGCCGGGCCATCCACATGGCATGAGCGACCGACTTTGCACCCTTGAAACCTTCAGGATGGTCGTGTGTGACTGATGCGGTCAGACCAGCCATACACTCTGTTGTCTCTGCATCATCATAAATCATCCCTACAGGTGACACACGCATGGCAGCTCCATTTCCGAAGCTGTAATACGGCAATGGGTTTGCATCACGCAGCCAGCGGGCAAACGAGCCGCCATAACCGCCTTGTGGGAACGGATAATTCCTTCCATACTCCCTCATAATGCTAATCAGGCATTGTGCATGGCTTGATGTCATTAGCCATTCAGCCACCGCCACTGTCATTATTGTGTCGTCCGTGTAAGAACACCCATCAGAAAACAACTCAAAATTTTTTGTTTTGATGTTGTTAAACTCATACTTTGAGCCTACTATGTCACCGATAATTGCGCCTAACATAACTTCTTGTTTTTAATTTATCAGCTGTTGACAGCTTCGCCGCAAAGATAATGAATTTTACCGTATCTTTGCACCGTCAAAACAACTAATTTCATATTCTGAATTTTTATTGGAAGTCTTTTTGATTTCAAACAGCCCCATCTTCATCGCCTTCTGCGTCGGCTGGTTGCACATGTCGTTGCATGCCGAAATAAGGAATCCGCGTTGACGCGTCGAGGTATTGTGAATTGCTTTCAAAAATTGTGTATATTTGCAGCTGGAACAACCTTTGAATTTACAAACGATTATGGCAGATGTAAAAAAAATAAGAACAAAGTACAACCTGACACAGCAGGAACTTGCTGATAAATGCGGAGTTACGTTGCGCACGGTTCAGAATTGGGAACGCGGAAAAACAATCCCAGAAAGTGCATTGAAGCTGTTGCAGAAGATGTTCGGTGATTACGAAAGCGTTTCGCCTTCCGAAGAAGGTGTGAATCTGACTCCACAGGACATAGCAACGCTCGGGACGGAGCGATTCCTTGATGTCATCCTCAAGCAGCAGAAAATTATGAACCGCCAGCTCGACGTGCTTGAGAGCCAGCTTGACGCTCTGAACAAACGTGACGAAAGAATAGAACGTATATTGTCAAGACTGGAGGAAAGATGAACACAGCCCGCAAATTGTGCCTCTTGGCGATTATTATAATAGGTAGCACGCTGACGATCGCCGCACAGGACAGGACGGCAACCCCCATGCCGTTCCTGACTTACGCTTCGAAGAACCTCGACAACGCCCGCTATTGGGAACAGGAGGGCAGCTCGTGGAAGAGCCGCAAGTGCAACAAACTCATATATCAGGGCGAAGGTGTTGCCTGTGAGAACTTCTCGACGATGTTCATAGGCAAGACTGACGGCAGAACGTTCCTGTTCGTTGACCGCCACGACTATTATTGGCAATACCCAGAACTGCGTCTTGAATGGAAACATAAAAGAATGATGTATCAGGTGCTGCTGTCCGTGAACGACTACAATAGGCTCGACAGCCTTGCGACAGGGGAGACCTACACCGTCACTCCGCAGTTCGTCAACGCCATGTGTCAGGACAACCGCGACTATTCATTCCCGTTTTTCCTGATGTTGAGCAAAGACCTTCTACCGACGGCTGGAGCGACCCAGCCAGAGCCGTTTATCACGGTCAGACGCTTCACGGGGTCGGACGGCAAGGATGTAGTGCGATTCCGTTTCGGCATATTCGTGGAACTGATAGACAGCTTCTATTTCGAAGTGCCTTATCAGGACTGGCGAAAGCTATTCACGCCCGAAGGCAAGAAGGGTCGTAAATAAACTATTGTTTTGTTGTGAATTGCTTTCAAAAATTGTGTATATTTGCAGCTGGAACAACCTTTGCAAAAAAATCATTCAAATGATAAAGATATTGGCCATCATATTATACGTTGTCATCGGCTTCGGGCTGCTGGCTTTATGCGTCGGCTTTATATCTTCCCTTGTCAAATGGGTTCTTGGGAAAGAAGACCCCTGTACAGGCAAGTTTCCAAGAGACATCCGCAAAATCTTTTGATTGACTAACCTGTTGTGAATTGCTTTCAAAAATTGTGTATATTTGCAGCTGAAACAACTGCCGTAGTCTTGCGAATAGTCGTCATTGGTTGTGAATTGCTTTCAAAAATTGTGTATATTTGCAGCTGAAACAACAGGCGTTTTAAAAATTTTTGAACGTCGGAAGTTGTGAATTGCTTTCAAAAATTGTGTATATTTGCAGCTGAAACAACCGCCAAAAGGCGCATAATGTTAATTATTTGTTGTGAATTGCTTTCAAAAATTGTGTATATTTGCAGCTGAAACAACCAATTAAAAAATGAGAACCTTGATGGAAATGTTGTGAATTGCTTTCAAAAATTGTGTATATTTGCAGCTGAAACAACTCGACCCGAAATAATAATTCAAGTCGTCGCCGTTGTGAATTGCTTTCAAAAATTGTGTATATTTGCAGCTGAAACAACACGGTTGATTACAATGTCATCAACTCGGATGTTGTGAATTGCTTTCAAAAATTGTGTATATTTGCAGCTGAAACAACAATTATTTAAATAAAATTTTAAAAGATAGGTTGTGAATTGCTTTCAAAAATTGTGTATATTTGCAGCTGAAACAACACGGCAGGTGCGGTGATGTCCCCGATAATTGTTGTGAATTGCTTTCAAAAATTGTGTATATTTGCAGCTGAAACAACATATCCAGTATTCGGCCAAGAAGCAGGCAGTTGTGAATTGCTTTCAAAAATTGTGTATATTTGCAGCTGAAACAACTCGACGGTAAGGAGCTTGCATGTGTATTTTGTTGTGAATTGCTTTCAAAAATTGTGTATATTTGCAGCTGAAACAACCTCCTCTCGTTGATTTTGTCTTCAAGTTCGTTGTGAATTGCTTTCAAAAATTGTGTATATTTGCAGCTGAAACAACTCGTCCTCGTGCCAGCGCGTGAATACTATGTTGTGAATTGCTTTCAAAAATTGTGTATATTTGCAGCTGAAACAACAACTATTTGACAAAGAGACGTTCGCGCCAGTTGTGAATTGCTTTCAAAAATTGTGTATATTTGCAGCTGAAACAACCGATAGGCTCGATGGGAACAGGTCTGATGTGTTGTGAATTGCTTTCAAAAATTGTGTATATTTGCAGCTGAAACAACGGCCTCTACAACGACGTGAACAAACAGCTCGTTGTGAATTGCTTTCAAAAATTGTGTATATTTGCAGCTGAAACAACACAGTAACTATCATGCGAGGACTGTTGCCGGTTGTGAATTGCTTTCAAAAATTGTGTATATTTGCAGCTGAAACAACACAACTGACTCGTCTGCTGGTTCGTCAAATGTTGTGAATTGCTTTCAAAAATTGTGTATATTTGCAGCTGAAACAACTTTTAAGTTAATAACTGATAATTCACAGTGCGTTGTGAATTGCTTTCAAAAATTGTGTATATTTGCAGCTGAAACAACCGGTGCGAAGAAATTCACGCCAATCGCTGGGTTGTGAATTGCTTTCAAAAATTGTGTATATTTGCAGCTGAAACAACAAGACCTCCGACACGTTATCCATCCACTTGTTGTGAATTGCTTTCAAAAATTGTGTATATTTGCAGCTGAAACAACACAATCGCTGTAAATAATTGACCCACAACAAGTTAAAAGTTGTTTCAGAATTAAAAAATCCGACCTTGAACAAGTCGGATTTTTTAATTCCACACGATTTCTGAAACTCAAAACAGTTCCAACTGCTGTCCGGGAGTGCTCTTCGCCCCCACCTTTTTGTTGTGAAAAATCTCCATGTTGCCGAATTGCTTGTCCGTGACGCACATTATCCCGACCTCGCCGTGCTCCGGCAATATCATTTTCACCCTTTTAATGTGCACATCGGCATTTTCCATGCTCGCACAATGCCTTAAATATATGGAAAACTGAAACATTGTGAAGCCGTCGTTCAACAACTTCTTTCGGAACTCCGCCGCAGCTTTTCGCTCTTTTTTCGTGTCAGTAGGCAAATCGAAAAACACCATGACCCACATAACTCTATATTCACTAAACCTATCCATCAGATTTCCATCGTCGGATATGCCAATTTCCGAAGTTCACCTGAAAAACATTTGCATAACGACGACGTGGTCTGCGACGCTGCCACCATCATCGGACTGCGTTGCCCGCCAATTACCACCTCCGTCACAGGAAGTCCTAACAATTGCCGTTTCAATTCTGGCGTGAGTTCGCCATAATCCATTTCGCTTTGCATAATATTTAACACCAATTCATCTACATACGGCCGATATGGTTCCATGATGTCGTCTGCCAGGCAATAGGCATTGTATCTGTTATGATGATGGATTCCCAGAGTGGGCAAAAGTCCGCTTGCAACCAAAGCCCGCGCGATAACAGCCCTGACAATGGCATATCCATAGTTCAATAGGCTATTGGGTGTCTCTCCCTCCCTGTCGCGCGTGAACCCCGGCAAATTCGGGAAAATGTTTCTCCAATAATATGCCGCCGCCCTGCCCTCAAGGTTTTCGCTGTCACCGCTCTTTACATCGTTTGCCCATGCCAACATACACCCCGCTTCAACGCCGCTCAACCTTTTCAGCACAGATGCCTGATTCCGTATCTTCGCCTGCACCGTCTGCTGCCACAACTGTTTCTTCAAAGGCAATGACGCCTCAATCTGATTGCGAAATCTTTCACTCTGGATTGTATTTCCTTCAAGAGGCAACAACATTCCGGCAGGCATGTGTTTTTCATCGCAAGTTATTACAGCGCAATTGTTTTGCAGCAATGCGTCCAAGGCCACGTTTGTAACGGTAATCTGACGGTCTTCGAGCACCACAACGCCGATGTCCTCAATCGGGGCAGTCACCACAACGGCCTCCTTTGTGTCGGAATCGGTTCGTTTTACAACCAGCTGCGAGTTTTTAACCGACAGATAGGCGGGGTTGCCGAAAAAGAGCGTCTTTTTTATCATTTTAATACTCTCCCACTGATACGATTTGACCTATGTGATTAATTCTAACCTTAACAATTCCATTTAAATTTGAAGGTGTCTGAATTAATTTCCATGTTATATCTCTTAAAACTTTTGGTTCACCAACAACCGTTTCAAGATGATGTCGAAACATATAATTCTTTGTAGCTATTTTTTGTACCCTAAACAAATTCGGACTTATTATTGCATAATTGGATGGATTCTTATACCAATTCTCGTCATAATCCAGAGGATTGAATGTCATATTCCCATCCTCGTCATATCGTGGAAACACAAAATATTCATTTTGTTTCATTGTGAATAAGAAATGCCAGCCTTCTTCTCGTTTGTATGCTTTGTCAATTACGGGTAATCCAAGCATGGCCCGAGATGTTGCTTCGTAAAATGAAACAATATTCTCATCTAATTCGTATTGCAAGTTGCCATCTTCATCCATGATTTGTCGTCCATTCTTGTCCAACTTTGGTTTCCTATAAACAGCCACATGATGGTTGTTGCCTGTGCTTACAAAATCTACTGGTTGCGGCCGACCATTATCATCTAATACCAATTGTCCGTGATGGTCTCGTTTTTGGTGCAAGGCTTCGGCATTGCTGACGCCGGAAATAGCAACACGCTTTATTTGAATTCCTTTTTCTTTGTTTAGCCAAATTGGGTTTTCATCAAGGTTGGAAAAAGCCTTGACGGCATCTCCTCCAAACTCTGTCAATCTTTGTTCGAGTATTTTGCGAATGCGGGAGTCAATCACCTTTTCTACCTTCAAATCCTTTGTGATTTCTTTTCGAATAGTATAAACATTCTCGAAATTAACCGTTTTTACTTTTGCCGGCACTTGTTCAGTCTGCAACTCGTCAAGGAAAATCGGGGTTTTCTCAAGACTGTTTTTGCCTGTAAATGCCTTTGTTGCATCGCCGTTAAACATCGACAGACGTTCTAATAAAGCCTCGCGATACCGCTTGCAAGCAACTGTTGCAATTTTGTCGGCATTAAACGAGCCTCCTACTTTCTCGATTTTTGTCGCATATTGTTTGATGCAACCGTAAATTGTTTCATTGTGCAGTCGCCCGCGTGGCGTGAGTGTCAATTGTCCCTTGATTGTCTTCTTATTGCCGTTTTTGTCAATGATTTCAGTAGTCGCTTTGTTATTCGCTTTATTCATATTGCGAGTAGCAACTTTGTTTTTTGCTTTGATGGAAACCAAAATGTTTTCCAATTGGCGTTTTGCTTCGGCACGAAATTCACCGAGCGGCATTGGCGGATTGAATCGCAGTTTGCCGTTTTTGTCGCGATGCAATTCTTTTTTCTCGATGCTATCGACGGCTTTCCCCCTCTTTTCTCTGCTCAATGTGCTTATTTCAACATAGTCGAGGTCGATATAATCATCAACTCCTTTTTCTACACGAGCATTTAAGTTGTTCAGGTATTGAATGAACGAGTGTTTGGTGAAGGCAATAGTGAGTGCGTCCATTGCATGATGCCTGTGGTCATTGCGTTTTGTCCAATCCTTGATTTTCTTCACGTAGCGAATTTCACCTGTCGCGTAATCGATATGTTCTTCGTCTTCAACCAAACCAAGTTCATTGTATTTTGGAAGGTTAAGTTCTTTCATAACATCAACCAATTGCCAGTCTTCGCGCAGACGATCGGTGACAGAGCCTGTTGTCGGAATAACGACTTTCACCACATTTCCCAAAATTTCACGGGCTTTTTTAGCAATGTATTGCGAATCGCGCAAATCCCTGTCAATAAATCCGTCCGGTATGTCAATTTCTCGCATCAGGAGTTTGTTGCGTTTGGCTTTGCTAATATTTCCATTGCCAAACAGTTTTTCAATCCTCGCCTTGTATTCTTCGGCACCTTTTTCATGATATTCCTTTAAAACATAATCGTACGCAGTTTGGTTGCTTTTATTTCTGTTCACATTGCCGGCCTCGATGGTTTTGTTTGAAAACGAATCGTCGAACAATTTTGCTTTAGGGATAATGTGCTCAATATCAAACTCTTTGCTAAACAATTTTTCTTGCGGAATATAAGTGTTTGAATAAAGCGTTTTGAAGCCGTTGTCTTTCAGTTCCAAATAGAGTTTATAGCGTATAATGTCGTTTCTGGTCGGGTTCTTTATTCCGAATTCTTTTTGAAGGATGTTGCGATAAGCCTCATGCTCTCTTGTTGTTTTATTTATTGTATTTGTCAATTCCTTACGTTCCTTGGCGCTTTTTTTCAAGTCTCTTGCCAATTCAATGCGGATTTCGTCGGGCTTGCCGTATGTGCTTGTAACAGAGTTTACCACATGAACCATTTGGTTCAGAATCTTCTCAACCACGGGATTGCGCAATGAATTTTTCGGAAGAACATCCAATTTGTCTTTCAGAACTTTATTGTCAATCTCTTTTTTGGTCAGCGATGATTTTGAATGCTTTTCGTATCCGGCATAAACACAAGCCACATCATATCCGTTTCCGTCTTTCATGTAAGGCAGTATTTTTCGCATTGCCTTTGCCGACAACGAACCGTAATCGTCAATGAATGTAACGTTAGCGAGTATTTTGGCGGAATCCCTGTCAAAGCCGTAAATCGACATCAATTTGTCGATTAAATGTTCGTTGCCGGTTTTAGTTTTGTCTCCTTCAAACGAATACAGCAAATGCCATAATTGATATGCAGGTTGCTGTTCAAAAGATTTTCCCTCTAATGATGCGTCGAAATGAAGAATGTCGGTATTGTATCCATGCTCTTTGAAGATTTTCCCGACATGCTGCATAATTTCTTGAGCGTTCATTTTTGAAAAATCGTATTCACCGTTGTCGCTCAATTCCAAAATCTTTTGATACGCCTTGAACAACGCTGCATTTGTTTTGTTGCCGTCAATATCTTTGAAGTTCAAGTCAAGCTCTTTCCAATTCTCGAACAGTAATTTCAGTGCTTCGGTTTTGGAAAGTTTCTCTTTCAAGTTCAGTTCCGCAAAAAGCCTTTCTTTCTCTTCTTGATATAATTCACGACTGCCGTTGATTGATTCCGTCTGCTTGTTTGAGCAAACTTTTCCTGACACCTTGATATTATTGAGTGTCTGCCAAATCTTGAATTCCTGAAATAGTGGCGATGATTTTGGGCAGACACGGGGTCCGATGGTTTTTAATTTCTTCTTGCCTTCAATTTCGATTTCGATTTGTTTGTTTTCAAGTTCGCAGATTGAAATCAGTCCTTTTTGTGATTTCAACGGACGCTGGTAAAATATCACGACGTCGCGAATCTCTTTTTTCAGTTCGAGGGTCATTTCTTTGTGAAACTTGGCTTGAGTTTTCCAAATAGTCTCAAATTCGTCCAAATAGTCCTGACGATAAAAGACTTGGTTTTTCAGGCGATAATTTGGATTTTTATCCAACTCGGCCATCTGATATTGTCCCACGGTTTGATGTTTGAAAAACAACTCCTTGCTACGGTCGCTTATTTCACCAAGATAACCGCTCGAATTGTTGATTTGCGAATTGATTTTCTGCAAAACAACGGCCAACTCTTCCAAATCCATCTTTTCCGAGAGGCTTTTGGAACGCCATTCGTAATTCTCACGCTTTAGTTCTTCGCCTTTTGTCGTGCGCTTGATTCCCTCGATGCCAAATGGTTTCTCACAAATCGCCCAGGTCTGCTTTTCGTTTTTGCCTTTAAGATTATCCTGTAGTTCGTCGGTCAGTATGTTGGGGTAAAATTGTTTTTGGAAGTTCCATATTCTGTCAAATTCGGCTTGTAAATCCGAACGATAGAAGTCGGGCGCTTGCTTTTTGCCTTTCCGTAAAAGCTCCAAAACAAATTGACCGGGAGTTTGGTGGTTGTCGTACAATTGTTTTGCAACTTCCATGCCGTCGATGAGTTGTCCGTCTTCATCGTTTTTGGCCTTACGGCTGCTCTTGTAACCGCGTTTTTTGTTAATCATCAACAGAATACGAGCTACTTCTTCGAGTGAGACCTCTTCTGTGGCTGCTTTTGCTCTTAGTCGATATGTTTCAAAAGTGGTTTTATTACCATTTTCTGACAAGATTGTATCATCATCAATAAAACCATGTTGTTTCAAAATATCAACCAAGGCATCACGACGTAATTTATAACGTTGCAGGTTGCGCCGCATCGAGCGTTTCAACGTGCGTTCGGCATTGGTCGTGATGCTTTTGCCTTTCTCGAAATTTTGTTGTTCGTCCACAGTGAGTGGATTTACCCTAACTCCCAATTTCACAATTGATGATTTTTCATCTTTGTTTTCCGCTTCATTCACCACCGCCCAGCCGATGCTGTTGGTACCCAGGTCAAGTCCAAGTATTTTTTTCATGCGATTTGCTTTTACGATTTAATTCCACAAAATTAAACATTTTTTTTGAACAACCGACACGGTATTCAAAAAATCACTATCTTTGCAGCACAGTTTTTGAAGCAATTCACAATAAGGATTATTCCGTTGTGAAAACATCAGGTTTGCCCGTCGTCCTTCAACGGCGGGTATTTTTTTTTGCATACGCCCCCAAAACAGCCATTAGGCCGTTCAAAAGGTTTGTCCAGAACTGCTTGCTGTCTTTGGGTCAAAAAGTGCGGTTGATTTGAGTAATGTCGCTAAAAAACAAAAAAAAGAGACATCACAATGATTTCGCGACATCTCTTCTAAAGTCCAAAGTCTATGGTCTTAAATCTGCTTCAGCAGATTCACCATTTCTATGGCGGTTGTCACAGCCTCGAAGCCTTTGTTTCCCGCCTTTGAGCCGGCTCTTTCAACAGCTTGTTCAATGTTGTCGGTGGTAAGAACGCCAAAAACAACCGGCACTTCGGTCTGCAGACCTACTGTGGCGATGCCTTTGGTGGTTTCGTTGGCGACCATGTCGAAATGTGGCGTGGCTCCGCGAATCACTGCGCCGAGGCAAACAACTGCGTCGTATCTTTTGCTTGCCGCCATCTTTTTTGCCACGAGAGGAATCTCGAAAGCACCTGGGACCCAAGCCACATCAATGTTTTTCTCATCGCCGCCGTGACGTTTGAAAGCGTCGATGGCGCCACCCAGCAGTTTGTTGGTGATGATTTCGTTGAAACGGCCGGCCACAATAGCGATTTTCTGACCTTCAGCCAATAATTTTCCTTCTAAAATGTTCATAGTTATATGTTTTTGTGTTTGTATTTATTTTTGCAACAGCTTGATATGCATTGTTACTTGCGAAAGACAGCGATACCGTTTCAGCTGCGATTAATCGTTTCTGTACTGTCTTCCTGCTTCTTGCCTTTTACTTCTTTCACATGCAGCATGTGTCCCATCTTTTTATATTTCGTATAAAGATAAAATGCGTCTTTTTCGTTGCATGTCATTTCTATAGGCTCGCGGCCGACAATCTCGATACCATAGCCTTCCAAACCGCTGATTTTCATCGGGTTGTTAGTCATTACAATGATTTTTCTCGCACCTAAGTCGGCTAATATTTCCGCACCGGTGCCATAGTCGCGCAAGTCGGCGGCGAAACCTAACGCGAGGTTGGCGTCGACGGTGTCCATGCCTTTATCCTGCAAAGTATATGCTTTGAGTTTGTTTATCAAGCCGATGCCGCGACCTTCCTGACGCAGATAGAGAAGCACGCCCCTGCCCTTCGCCTCGATACGACGCATCGCTTCCTGCAGTTGTTCGCCACAATCGCAGCGCATCGAACCGAAGGCATCGCCGGTGAGGCATTCGGAGTGCACACGGCATAAAACAGGCTCATTGCTCGTCAAATCGCCTTTCACCAATGCCACATGATGCTCGCCACTGATTTTATCAACGAAACCGATGGCTCTGAAGTTTCCGTATTTCGTCGGAAGCTCGGCTTCTGTCACACGCTCCACCAACACTTCCGTCTTTCTACGATATTTTATCAACTCGGCTATTGATGTGATTGTCAAGTTATTATCCTTGGCGAACTGTATCAGTTCGGTGGTACGCATCATGGTGCCGTCTTCGCGCATAATCTCGCAGCAGAGCCCGCACTCCTTCAGTCCGGCGAGGCGCATCAAATCGACGGTGGCTTCAGTGTGACCGCCACGCTTCAGCACTCCACCCTGACGAGCTTCCAACGGAAACATGTGCCCCGGACGACGAAAATCCTCGGGACGTATGCCGTCTTCCACCACTTTCATAGCCGTAATGGAGCGTTCCACCGCCGAAATACCTGTCGTAGTGTCTCTATAATCAATGGAAACAGTGAACGCTGTACTGTGATTGTCAGTGTTTTCCACAACCATTTGATTTAGTCGCAAACGCCTGGTAATCTCGCCGCTCATCGGCATGCAAATCAAGCCCTTGCCGTATGTAGCCATGAAATTCACGTTCTCGACGGTCGCAAATTCAGCCGCACAAATCAAATCACCCTCATTCTCGCGATCGGGGTCGTCCACAACGATAATCATCTTTCCGTTACGAAGTTCTTCCAACGCCTCCTCAATTGTGTTAAAATCCTTTTTCATTTATATTAAAAATTATTATCATTCAATAAGTTAAGTAAATTTTTATCTTTTTTTGCAGAATTGTCTCCTGTGAATTTTTCGATGTATTTTCCAACAATGTCGTTCTCGAGATTGATTGTTTCGCCGATTTTCTTCTTTGTCAAAGTCGTCTCGTCTTGAGTGTGTTGGATAATCGAAACGCCGAAGTCGAAACTCGTTACATCGGTGACTGTCAACGAGATACCGTCTATCGCGATAGAGCCTTTTTCCACTATGAAACGCAAAATCCCGGGATTTGTCTCGATTCTGATTCTCACGGCCTTGTCATCTTTTGTCATTTTAGAGATGACACCGGTGCCGTCAATATGGCCCGAAACGATATGTCCACCGAAGCGGCCGTTTGCCGGCATCGCTCTTTCGACATTGACCAAATCGTTGATTCTCAAATCCTTGAGATTGGTGCGATTCATTGTCTCCGGCATCACGTCTGCGGTGTATGTGTCGTTGTCGAATGTCGTTACCGTCAAACATACGCCATTTGTGCAGATGCTATCGCCGACATGGATGTCGTCCAAAATCTTATGCACCGCTATCGTCAGTTTGATGCTGTTGGCATGGCGTGCTATCGACTTCACTTTCCCGATTTCCTCAATTATTCCAGTGAACATATCTTTCCTTTTATTAAAACATCTCCGTTAATGTAATGAATATCAATATTTTGCAAGTTTATTGCATCGCTCATCTTCTCTATTCCCTTGCCGGAAACTGGAGTTTTAGAGTCTTTTCCACCGATGATTTTCGGTGCGATGAAAGCCCAAACCTCATCGACGCAACCTGCGTTTAGAAAGGCGGCATTCAATGCGCCTCCACCTTCAAGCAAAAGAGAATCAACACCTTGCGCTCCAAGTCTCGTCATAAGGTCGCTGATGTCAACATGACCATCGCTTGAAGCACATTCGATTATTTCGATTCCTTTCGCTTCGAGCGACTGTATGGAATCGAGAAATCTTTGTTTACTATTCACGCATGAAGAAGATTCCTCCAATTCACTTTTGTCGAAATGACGGCAAGCGACGATTGTCTTGTATTCTTTTGCGGTCTTAACCAGTTGACAATCAGCAGGTATTCTTAAATTTGAGTCAACAACTATTCTTATCGGTTGATGATGCTTTCCTTCGAGGCGGCAGTTCAGCATAGGGTCGTCGGCGAGCACGGTGCCGATGCCCACGACAACGCCCGACAGTTCACTTCTGAGTGCATGGGCCATTTTTCTCGACTCCGCATTGGTAATCCACCTGGAATCGCCGGTAAACGAAGATATTTTGCCATCGAGGGTCATCGCAGTCTTCATTATGACATACGGACGCTTCGTGGTGATGTATTTCAAGAAGATTTTATTCATCTCGCGAATCTCATCATGACATAGTCCCGTTTCCACTTCGACACCGGCATTTTGCAAAGTTTTTACTCCTTTACCAGCCATTAACGGGTTCGGGTCGAGTATGCCGACAAACACTTTTTTAATGCCTTTTTCGATGATGATTTCGGTGCAAGGCGGTGTTTTCCCATAATGGCAACAAGGTTCAAGTGTTACATAAAGAGAAGCACCTTCAACATCTGTTCCACAACGTGTTAAAGCATTACGTTCTGCATGAAACTCGCCGTATTTCTCATGATAACCCTCGGTCAGTATCCGACCGTCCTTAACGACCACGCACCCCACTAAAGGGTTGGGATGGACGAAGCCTCCGCCTTTTCGGGCGAGCTTGATGGCGCGCCGCATGAACTCGATATCTTTTTCACAGTATGACATAAAAAAAGCCCTAATGCAACAACATCAGGGTCTTCACTTAAAATTACCAAAATCTCCACAAACAAGAACTTCTCTCATCCGGACTGTAACCGTCGGTTTCGGAATCTCACCGAATCAATTCCCGTAGGAAGTCGCGGACTATAACCGCCGGAAAGGAATTTCGCCTTACCCTGAAGTTTACGCTGCAAAGATACACATTTTTTAGATACGCATCTATATTTTATTCATTTTTTTCAACAAAACAAAGTCCAAAGTCACCATGGCTGCCATTGCCTCCACTATCGGGAGCACTCTCGGCACCACGCACACATCGTGGCGGCCCGAAATCTCCAAAACCGTCGTATCACCGTGAATATCAACGGTTTTTTGAGGCAACATAACAGATGGAATCGGCTTGAACGCGACTCTGAAAACCACGTTTTCACCATTAGTGATTCCTCCTTGCACGCCGCCCGAGTGATTGGTCGTAGCACGGACATGTTTGCCGTCAAAATAGAATTCATCATTGCATTCGCTGCCTCTCATCCGGGCGGCGTTGAATCCTTCGCCGATTTCAAAACCCTTGGCGGCATTTATTGTCATCATCGCTTGCGCCAACACGGCATGAAACTTCCTGAACGCAGGCTCTCCAAGACCCACCGGTGCGTTCTTGACGATTCCTTGGACAACTGCACCCACAGTATCATTTTCTTCTCTGTAACGGTTCAAAACACGTTCAATATCGTTTCTTGAAAAACCATTGCTTCTCTCCTCGCCTATCTGAATCACATCTGATTGAATATCAACGCTTTGATATGACAAAATCTGTTTTGCCATAGCGCCGGCGACCACACAAGGCAGCAGCGTGCGGGCAGAGCTTCTGCCACCACCGGCACAGTTGCGGATTTCATATTTCCCCTGATAGGTGAAATCGGCGTGCGACGGACGGAAAACATCTTTAATATTCTCATAATCAGAGGTTTTCGCATCTTTATTACGAATGATAAACGCTATAGGAGCACCTGTGGTCGTGCCTTCATACAATCCGGAGAGAAATTCCACCTCGTCGGGTTCTTCGCGTGTTGACATATTGGCTCCTTGACCTGGTTTTCTGCGAGACAACTCCTTTTTTATCAAGGAGTTATCCAATGAAAACCCAGCGGGACAGCCGTCGATTACTCCGCCGACGACCGCCCCGTGCGACTCACCAAATGTAGTCAAACAAAACGCCGTTCCAATGGTATTGGAATTCAATTATTGCTCGTTTAAAATCTTAATCTTTGCCTCAAGAACCGCAACCTCGTTCTTCATCCTGGCAATTCTCTTTTCATATTCAGCTTTCAGCAATTCTGACTGTTTGCTCTTTGCCAAGAATCCGATATTGTTTTCCAATGTAACTATTTCGTCGCGCAGTTTCTGAATCTTACCTTGGAAATTCATGCGTTCTCTTCTGAATTTATCACGTGAATCCGGATCTTCTTTAAGACCTGAAATCATCGAGCGGTATTCGATAGCAGTCATTTCGTTATCGTTGGCGCGCATCTTGTCGAACATGCCGTCGATAAGGCTGCGATATTCATTCTGGATAGCGTCTTTCATTTTCATTGGGACATGACCGATAGCCATCCATTCTCTTTGGAATCCGCGGATAGCCTCCATATTCTCGTTGCGGTCTTTCTTCAACTCGTAAGCCTTGACACGCTCGATAAGTTCCTGTTTTGACTTGAGGTTGGTGTCTTCTTCGCCTTTCTTTCCCGAGAAATGCGATGATTTATTGCCGAAGAAAGTGTCGCAGGCGCCGCGGAAGCGTTTCCAAATCTTATCGGAATGGCGTTTCGGCACCGGACCGATAGTTTTCCACTCTTCTTGCAGCTTCTTGATTCGGTCTGTAGTCTTCTTCCATTCTGTTGAATCGACGAGATTCTCAACTTCCACGCAGATTTGCACTTTCTTGTTGTAGTTTTCCATCTGCTGCACCTTGAGTTTTGTGAAGAAATCCTTCTTGGCGTCGAAGAATGTGTTCATAGAACTTTTGAATCGATTCCAAATCTCTTCGCTCTGTTTCTTCTGAACAGGGCCGATTCCCTTCCACATCTTGAACAAATCGTTCACATCGTTGGACTTCTTCTGATATGCGTTGATGCTGTTCACCTGTTCATTTACGATTTCTTCCATCTTCACGCAGATGGCTTCCTTGGCATCGTAATTGGCTTTTTGCTCTTCTTCGAGCTTGGCGTAATGCTCGCGACGAATCTGGTTGACTTTATCAGTGGTATTCTTGAAACGTTCCCAAATCTCATCTTTCTTGTCCTGTGGAACGGAACCGATTTCCTTCCACTCATCATGATATTTCTGAAGAAGCTTGAATGCTTTTGTCAGCGATTTCTCAAGAAGCAGAAGCTCGGCCTTTTCGCAAATTTCAATTTTAGCCTCCAGATTCTTCTTCAAATCGAGGTCGCGCAGCTCACGGTTGATTTTCACCTTGTCATAGAACTTCTCTATGAGGAAATGATAGGTATTCCAGATGTTTGACACCTCACTGGCAGGCACCTGACCTATTTCTTTCCATTTATCCTGAAGTTCGCGGAAATCATCGTAAGTCTTTTTCAAAGTCTCCTCCGAATAAATCAAAGCCTTCAATTCCTCGATGATTGCGAGCTTTTTCTGAAGATTCTCGTCCTTCTGTCTCTCGAGCTCTTCCTTATATTTTTCCTTGTTTGACTTGTAAATGTCGAAAGCCGCTTTAAAGCGCACCTCAAGCGGGTCGTCTTTGTGCTCGTAGCTTTCTTTATCGCCACCGTCAAGGATAAACTGCTCCATTTCGCGATCACGGTCCTCCTTGTTGAGTTTCAAGAAATTAGATTTTATTGCGACAACTTTGTCCTTGATTTTGGCAATATCTGAATCTTGAACCGTTTCTTCAAGAAGTTCCACGAGTTGAAGCTTGTTCAAATTAGAAAAATCGAATTCCAATTCATCATCTTCCTCGTTCTCATCGTTCAAGTCCAATTCGGTTTCTTGTGGAATCTCTTCTTCCACGTCAATTTTCACATTGATTTTTACAGAACCGGGCAAAATTGTCGGTTTGTTGAGTTTCTCAATAGTCTTGAGTTCGGTAGCGTTCATCTTTTGATAAATATTTGATAATCAATAATTTAATTAAGTCGTTATCAGAATTTTGCTTATACAAAACTCGATATTAGAGTTAAAATAGGCTGCAAAGATAATAAATTTATCTTCATTTGTGGTTTTTTTAAAAAAAAATTGTAAGTTTGTGTGCTAAAATTTTAGTTATGCTTACAGTGGAAGAGATAAACAAAACGATTGCGGAACTCGTTGAAACTCTTGGGGAAAAGATATTGGAAACGGCTGCGATGCCGAGTTCCGGCTCATCAAGACGCTATTTTCGAGTGAAGACCGACCGGCGTTTTTTGATTGGCGTATATAATATCAACATTGAAGAAAACGACGCTTTCTTCTGTTTTTCAAAGCATTTTCATGAATGTAAACTTCCTGTTCCTGAGATTTTAGCCATATCATCTGATAAAGAAATTTACATCCAGACCGATTTAGGCGACGACACTCTTTTTAGTTATGTTGAAAAATGTCTGAAAAGTGGCGAATTTGATGACACCACAATAGCATTATATAAAAAATCACTCGATAAACTTGTTGATTTTCAAATGATTGGACATCAAGGTCTTGACTATTCAAAAGCATTTCCCACTCCCTCATTCGATGAGATGTCAATCATGGATGATTTAAACTATTTCAAATATTGTTTTTTGAAAGAACAAGAAGAGATTTCGTTTAACGAGACACGTTTAGACGTTGATTTTCAAAAACTTGCGAAATACATTTTGGAAGCCCCGTCTGATTTTTTCATGTATCGTGATTTTCAGTCCAGAAACATCATGATTGTTGATAACGAACCATATTTCATTGATTATCAAGGTGGCAGGAAAGGGCCTCTGCAATATGACGTGGTTTCGCTGCTCTATCAAGTGAAGGCGAGGATTCCAGAAGACATTAAACATCATTTGATTGAGTATTATAAAGATAAAATTTCCATATACACCTCGGCCTATGGCAATGACGTTGAAAGTCTGTCGTCTCGACAGATGCGCGGCGGAACAGAGAGAGCCATCGCCGTCGAATCATTCGATGCATATTTCCCGGCCTTTGTGCTTTTGAGGCTGCTGCAAGTACTTGGCGCTTACGGCTTCAGAGGCTTGATACAGAAAAAGTTGCACTTCATACAGAGCATTCCATACGCTATTCGAGAACTTATAAAGGCAAACGAAAAATGGGATTTGCCGTTTGAACTGCCTGAATTGCAGGCAATAATCAGACAATTCGATATTCTGTTGTTAAAATATGAAACTACTGAGCCAAAACGACTTACAGTCTCCGTAAACAGCTTCTCATTTAAAAACGGGGGCATTCCTCCCGACAAGAGCGGCAATGGCGGCGGGTTCGTGTTTGATTGCAGAGCGTTGCCGAATCCCGGACGTTATGCCGACTTCAAAAAAAGCACCGGCGAAGATGCCGATGTCAAGGAGTTTTTGGAAAATGAAGCCGATGTACATTGCTTCTTACAGAATGTTCAAATGATTGTTTATCAATCAATTGATAACTATTTGGAACGCGGATTTAAAAATCTGCAAATCAATTTCGGGTGTACCGGAGGACAGCATCGCTCGGTATATTTTGCGCAGACCGTCGGCAGGCTGATTCATGAAAACTATCCGATGATTAACGTGGAAATAAATCATTTGGCACAACATATAAGTCATGTTTATGAAGCAAGGTAGAAGGACGGCATTTATTCTCGCGGCAGGTCTCGGAACACGTTTAAAGGAATTGACAAGTAATACTCCAAAGGCTTTAGTATCAATAAATAACAAGCCTTTACTTACAGTAATATTAGAATCTTTGATAAAACAGGATTTCAATCATATCGTTGTCAACATTCATCATTTCGGAGAACAGATCATGGAATTTTTAAGTGACAGAAATGACGAGAGCGTCAAGATTGAAATATCCGACGAGCGCCCTCTGCTGATGGACACCGGAGGCGCCATTTTGCAGGCCCTGCCCCATTTCGCGCAAAGCGAAGCCGTCCTCGTCCATAATGTCGATGTGCTTACAAATGTTGATTTAAAAGGCTTTTACGATGCTTTCCGGAAAAGCGACCATGCCGCTTGGCTTCTGACACAAGAACGTAACAGCCAACGCAAATTGGTGTTTGACAATCAAGATAATTTTTTAGGACGTTATAATACCGAAACGCTTGTTTTTGATGGCGCAAACGAATTGCCAACAGATTGTAAACTACTGTCGTTCAGCGGAATACATCTATTCAGACCACAATATTTCAAAGATTTCGAGGTGAAACCTTGCTATGTTTTCGGTCTTTATCAAAAAATAGCTGAAAATCAAAAAGTCGCATCAAAACTTATTCGTCCCGACTATTGGTTTGATTTGGGTACACAAGAACAATTGAAAAACGCAGAACTATGGCTTTCATCAAGAAGATAAGTGATTATATAACAAGTCATTACGATTTAACAAAGGAAAATATCACCATTGTTTTCCCTAATAAACGCGCCGCTTTGCAGTTGAGAACTGAATTGGCGTTTACAATAAAGAACAATTTCTGGGTGCCGCAAATTCTTTCCATCCAGCAAGCAATGGAGGAATGGAGCGGATTACAACTTATTGATAATATTGATGTTATATTCGAAATTATCAAAATGAACCAAGAGTTTTTCCCTTATGCAGCACAGATGGCCAAAGATTTTGATGAAATAGACCAATACGGTGTGAATGCTGAAAAGCTTTTTACTCATTTGAAAGACGCGAAAGAGATTGAGGACTGGAATCTCAACCTTGAAAGCGGCGTGGAATCGAATTATCTGAAGTTTTTCGCATCGCTTCTCACCTATTACAATAGTCTCCATGAAGCAATTAAAAAACAAGGACAAGGTTATTATGGCTTGATAACCAAAACGATAGCATCGTATGACGATGCGACATTACAGAAATGCACACGAGATAGAAATATCATTTTCGCCGGTTTCAATGCGTTGACAGCCACGGAAGAAAGCATAATCGTCAGAATGGTTGAAAATAATAACGCGGTGATTTTGTGGGACTTGGACAAGTATTATTTCGAGGATAAAAAACAAGAAGCAGGTTATTTTGCCAGAAAATTCTTTCAAAAACACCCGGATATTGAGAAAAACTTTATCGGCGACAGTTTTTTGAACCAAGAAAAAAAGATAGATATCATTAGCGTGTCCGGCAATGCTGTTCAAACAAACGCATTGCAACTAAAATTAAAGGAACAAACCAGAAACGAAACAGACAAACAAGTGATTGTTCTCGCCGACGAGTCGTTGCTGATACCTGTTTTAAACGCAATTCCAGAATCCAAGGGAAATATTAAAGTCACGATGGGATATCCATTTGACAAGACGGTGGTCTATCATTTTATAGAGCAATGGTTTAAATATCAAAACGTGTTTTCCGATGTTGATGACACTATCTACCTATGGACATTTATTCGCTTATGTAATTCTGACTTTATCAAATTGATTTTCAAAGGATTTGACTATGACAATTTGAATTCCTGGCTGATGAAAAAGGCGAAAGATTCGGTTTATTATTTCAAGAAATCCGACTTTAAATATTTTGAAAAAAACAAACAACTTTTCAAATTTCTGAATATTTTGGCTGAAAAATGGACTGATGCCAATGATTGTATCCTTTCAATAAAGGAGATTTTGCTTCTTTCCATTGCGAAACTTGAAAAAGACAATAATTTCGTCAAGAATCAGATAAGCGTCGCAGGTAGAATTGCCAATAGGCTTGAGTTGTTGTTGAAAAAGTATTCTGATTACATCCAAGTCTTTGATTTACAGATGCTTTATGCACAAGTAGCAAGTCAAATGTCCATCAATTTAAAAGGCGACAAAGACGGTTTGCAAATCATGGGATTGCTTGAGACCAGAAATCTTGATTTCGATGTAATACATTTTTTGAGTGTAAACGAGGGCATTTTACCTCAAAACAAGAACAACAACAGCTTGATTCCTCATGATTTACGCAAGGCATACGGTTTGCCTACATACGACCAGCAACAGGCGATTTACGCATATCATTTCTATCGTTTATTACAAAACGCCAAAGAAATCAACCTATATTACAACAACATCGCTGATTTGTCTGGCATGGGCGAACCCAGCCGTTTCATAAAACAACTGGAATACGAATACGCTAAAGACAATAATAAAGCAACACTTGAACATTATCAATACAAATCGCCATCAATCAATGAGAAGCAACGCAAGATAGAAGTTGAAAAGACAGGCGATATTCTCAAAAAAATCCACACACTCTCTCCTACTTCTATCGGAGTTTATGTGAGATGTCCTCTTCAATTTTATTGGAAAATCATTGAGAGAATCGAAGACAAAACACCAGACGAAGAGCTCCAGGCCAATGTTGTCGGAAGCATTATTCATGCCACCCTTGACAATTTCTACAAATTATTTGGCAACGAAGTGATTTCATTGGCACTGTTTGACATAGTATCTAAAAAACATCTCAAAGAAAGTTATCGGAAATCATTGATTGACAATGGATTTACCAGTGGATTGCCTGAAACGGGATTCAATTATCTAAACAAGGTGGTAATCGAGAACATGTTGAAGAATTTCATTAGATATGAAAGAGAGTTCCTGAAAACAGGCATACAGTTATCGATTATTGACACAGAGGTTGAGTTAAGCAAAGAAACCGACATTCTGGGATACAAAGTAAAATTACATGGTTTCGCCGACAGAATCGACAAAGTCAATGACGAAATCAGGATTATTGATTACAAAACAGGCAAAGTAAATCCCTACGACGTGAAAATTGGCATCAAAAATGACAAAATCACATCGATGGCAGAGAAATCAATACAGTTGTTGATGTACAAACACTTGTATTTGCACAATCATCGCGACATCAATCCCGATTTGATAAAACCCGGCATAGTCGGATTCCAGAAGCTCAGCCACGGAATATACAACTTGGAAATCAACGAGCTCCATGAATTGAACACATCGTTTGAAGATTCCGGCACGAGATACTTCAACGAGTTCTTGGAAGAGCTTTTCAACAAGGACATTCCGTTTAGACAAACCGAAGATGTGAAAAACTGCAGTTTTTGCGATTTCAAGAACATCTGCAAACGTGGTTAATCACTTGTAAATCAAATTTATATACACTGGCAGATGATCGCTGAATCCGCCAAGATATTTCGGTCCGACATAGGTTCTGAACAACTTGACACCTCCATAAGACTCATCTTTCACAAAAAGAAAATCCGCATGGAATATTGTTGCGCTATTTTTCACATATATCAAACCTCTATCATTGTCAATCAACGACTTACTAACGATAATCTGGTCAAAAATCTGCCAATTATACTGATGTTTCAAAGTACCTTCAAAACCAAGTTTTTTCCCATCAGTGAAAAGATTCACCAAGACATCACCGTTACATAATATGTTCTTGACACTCGGGTCTTCCGGAGTATCGTTAAAATCACCCATAACAATGATTTTGGGTATTGTTTGATGAAGAAACACAAGCGAATCCACCTTGTGTCGCAAGGTATTGGCTGCAAGAGCGCGCAGTTTTACAGTCTCCCTTTCACCACCGTAACGTGATGGCCAATGATTGACAAAACAATGAATTGTATCTCCTCGTCTGTCATAAAACTTAACATAAAGGATATCGCGCGTTTTGAAATTTTCATTTTTCGGGTTGCACACCTTTACGGCTTCGGAATAAACAAGTTGCAGTTTATCGATACAATATGCCATCGCCACGTCAATGCCACGCTTGTCTTCACTCTCATAATGAACAATCCGGTAATTATGCGTTTTCAAAGGCGTTTGGCTAAACAGCATATTCAGAACATATTGATTTTCCACCTCGGCAATTCCAAGAGCTGCCAAAGGTTCATTTTCCGACAAGGATAAAATTGCCTTGTACATATTGTTCCGTTTCTTGTAAAATCGCGATTTTGTCCAATGTTGACCGCCGTTTTCGGTAAATTCATTATACGCTCTTGTCGAATCGGCGAAAGGATCGAAGAAATTTTCAAAATTCCAGAACGCCACGCGCAGTTCCCCTCCCTCCTGCCCTAACACCGCAAAAGAGCCGACTATCTGAATCTTAATGATTAAACAGAACAGCAACGGGACTTTTAAATTAGATAAAGGCCTCATTTCCGATAGTTTTTAGTTGCACAAAAATACAAATTATTTTGATATGACATAAAAAAAAATTATTTTTGCATCGTCATTTTTCGACTCTCAGCAGTCAATCCAAATGACGGGTTTTAATTATTTGTCAATATGAAAAAGATTTTCGTTTTATTTTGTTTATTAATGCCGTTATTCGGTTTCTCTCAGGTTAACATCAAATTTTTAATTGACAATCAACAAGATAGCATTTGTTTTTTTTGCAAATACAGAGGCTCGAAAATAATTGTTGTTGACACCTTGTCCATGAAAAACGGAATTGTCACTATTAAGCAAAGAGGCAAGTTACCAGAAGGCATTTATTTACTGACAAATAGCAACAAATTTCCATTTACGGAGGTTTTAGTAGGGAAAAAGCAGCATTTTAAAGTGATTATCAACGACTTTGATAATTGGGACACTTATAAAGTGAAAGGATGCGCCAAGGAGACCAAGATTTATTACAAATTGATGGCAAAAGTGCGAGAAGCCGAAGCGAACATTGCAGTTTTGGAGAGTGAAGAATGCTATCGTCCCGATAATTGGAAAAAAGCCGACTCACTGAAAAAAGATTTGGAGACTTATAAGGAATCGTTGAAAATCAAGAAAAAAGACGCACTTATTAATACGGTGATAAACTCATTAAAGAGACGCACAATGGCCGATTACTGGGACGGTTTTCCCCTTGACGATGCTCGGATTTTAACATACCCGATGATAGACAACAAGTTAGACACGTATTTCGACAACCTTTACAACGATGCCAGGCAAATCAACGAAAACATTGACAAATTCATAACAACGGCTGGCGACTGCGTTGAAGTCCGTGATTATCTTTTATGGTATTTCTTCAGAAAATACTATAATCCGAAATACATGAATCTTGACGATGTGTTCATCCATATAGTTGACGAGTATTTTTTGAAGCTTGAGATAGAAAACGTGTCGGAAAGCATCATAAACCTCATGGCTGACCGCGCCAATTATCTTGAAAATCTGAAGATTGGGGCGAAACTGCCCGAAATCGGCGACTTATACTCCGTCAAATCATCATATATCACGGTGATTTTCTACGATAAAACCTGTCATAAATGCGCACAAGAGGGCCGAATTTTGGAAGACACACGCCAACGTCATCCGGAAATGGTCATCTTTCCGGTCGAGGTCAATTCAACTGACATGAAAGATTTGTTTTCGGTGTACGACATACAGTCAACTCCGATGATATATGTCCTTGACAAAGACAAACATATTATCGCGAAGCGTATCAAGGCGGAACAGGTTGAGTATATTTTAAACATGGATTAATTATGAGCAAGCACGACACAATCTGTGCCATTGCGACAGCTTCGGGAAGCGGTGCCATCGCAGTCATAAGACTGTCGGGGAGCGAAAGCCATTCGATAGCACACCTTATATTCAGAAGAAAAGTCAAGGCACTTAAAATCAATGAAACAGAGCCGTACAAGGCATATTATGGAGAGATTTTCGACCCGGCACCCGACGACAAACCGATGGTTGACGATGCTTTGGTGATGTTTTTCAAAGCACCACACTCTTACACTGGAGAGGACTCTGTCGAAATAAGTTGTCACGGCTCATATTTCGTACAATATAAGATTTTGGAGTTGTTATGTATGCACGGATGCAGGCTTGCCCAACCCGGAGAGTTCTCGAAACGAGCTTTCATCAACGGGAAGCTCGACTTGGCACAGGTCGAGGCAGTTGCCGACCTGATAGCGTCGCAAAATGCGGCGGAGCACAGGATCGCGGTGAATCAACTCAAAGGCGGTTTCTCAAACGAACTACGCGACTTGCGCTCAAAACTCATCGATTTGACCTCCCTCTTGGAGTTGGAACTTGACTTTTCGGAAGAAGACGTGGAGTTTGCCGACAGGTCGAAATTAAAAGAGCTTTTAGATACTATTGTAAACCACATCAAAAAGCTAACTCATACATTCAGAATGGGAAATGCGATAAAGCATGGTATTCCAGTAGCCATTGTCGGCGAGACCAACACAGGCAAAAGCACTTTGTTGAACGCCATTTTAGGAGAAGAACGCGCTATCGTCAGCGACATTGAGGGCACGACACGCGACACCATTGAAGAGACGTTCAGCATTGAGGGGACAATGTACCGTTTCATCGATACCGCAGGAATACGCGAAACAGACGAAACCATTGAAAAAATTGGCATTGAGCGCACTTATAAGAAGATTGCCGAAGCCGACATAGTAATCGGCATGCTTGACGGAACTAAAAATTTAAATCATCTTTTTGACTCCGCCAGAGAGATAATATCGCATGTCAACTTGTTGAAACAGACCTTGTTACTACTTATTAACAAGAATGACAAGATTGATATTCCCAAGTATTACTCCATCGACGACAATATACGATGGGAAATCAAACAAACCATAGAGAAAAACATAGAATCCAACGGCGGTTATATGACTGACGAGTACTGTTACAGTGTCACCGGACGTGATTTATACGACATTCGAAATCTGATGCATTATAAGATTATATCTGCGAAAAAACCAGAGGACATTGAGGGTTTGAAGAAGGACATAAGATATCACACCAAAAACTTTGACATCGGCGCCAACGATGTCTTGGTAACCAACGTCAGACATTTCGAGGCGCTTAACAATGCCGCCGAAAGTCTGAAGAAAGTCGATGAGGGCTTGAAAAGCGGCCTCTCCGCTGATTTGATAGCCGAGGATTTGCGGCAAGCGCTATATCACATCGGGAGCATCACCGGCGAGGTTACAAACGGCGAGGTGCTATGCAATATTTTCAGTCGTTTTTGCGTCGGAAAGTAATTTGTCTAACTATTTGTGGCGTTTTCCAGTCGTTTCATCATCGCAAACATAAAGACCGCGGAAATCACGCACAATATAATCAAAACACCCCAAATCATCACCAGCGAGAGTCCGGTATTCCAAATATTACTGATGACAGATGTCAGATAATTACCTATTGCCGTCGCGCCGAACCAAAGCCCCATCATCAAGCCTTTGAGTTTCGGCGGTGCCACCTTTGACACGAAAGAGATTCCCATAGGACTCAACAACAATTCCCCGAAAGTAAGCACTAAATATGTGGAAATCAGCCAGTTAGGCGATACCAAGACATTGCTCACCCCACCTGTTTCCGACAATTCCTTCGGTGAGGGCAGTCCGATTGACGCCGCTGCTATCACACAGTAACCAAGAGCCGCCACCAACATACCCAAGGCAATTTTTCGCGGTGCCGAAGGCTCCTTGCCTTTTTTCGCCAACCAACCGAACAACGCTATCGACACCGGTGTCAGCGCTATCACAAAAAACGGGTTGAAATGTTGGAAAATCTGGGGAAGCAGCTCCACAGTGTCGTTGACCGTGACGGCTTTATACCACACGCCAGCCACACATGCCGCCAACAACAAGGCAGATAGTGTTTTTCCTTTTTTAGTGTCACCTTGAAATATTCCAAACAAAGCATATACTCCGACAGCAATCATCGCCAGTGTAAACACATCGAATCCGATACGCGTCCAGTCTGTCGCGACCGACGCCGTGTAGTCGCGGGCGAAATATGTCAATGTCAAGCCGGCCTGTTGGAATGCCATCCAGAAGAAGATGACCACGGCAAAGACAAGGAGCAGAGCAAAGACGCGTTCTTTTGTCTGCTGTGGGGTCAAGACCACCGCCGTCTCCTCGGCAACAGTTTTCTCTCCCTTGCTCACATCCACATGCTTAAAGAGTTTTCTAAAGCCGAAATAAATAGCTATTGAGAGTATTAACGAGATGCAAGCGACACCGAAGCCATAGCTGTAAGCCACTGATAATGAATCGATGTAATCATTACAAAACATAGTCATATCGCCGCCGTAACCACTTTGGGCAGCAGCCAGGGTTTCAAGACGCGTCATGCCGTCGGCTGTAATAGTTCCGTCAAGAAATTGGTGCGCTAAAGATGGAATATTGGCATCGTAGGTATAGTTGCTTTTACCAAGAAAAAAATTAGTGACAGCCGTGGCCGTTGTCGGAGCGAACATCGATCCGATGTTAATGGCCATATAGAAAAGGCTGAAGCCGCCGTCACGTTTCGCGGCATATTTGGCATCATCGTAAAGGTTGCCGACCATCACCTGAAGGTTGCCCTTGAACAAGCCCGTTCCAACCGCGATACAGAACAAGGCGACGATCATCATGGTGAATGCCATACCACCTCCGGCATCTTTTTGAGTGAAAAGCAGCAAATACCCTAAAAACATCACCAAAATACCGGTTACGACGGTCTTTCCATAACCCCAAAACTTATCGGCGATTAAACCTCCGAGTATCGGCATGAAATAAACCGTGGCGAGAAACACGCCATAAAACTGTCCGGCCGCCTTTGCGGACAGACCAAATTTTGCCTGCAAAAACAACACAAATATCGCAAGCATGGTATAATAGCCGAAACGCTCGCCGGTATTGGCTAAAGCAAGAGCGTACAAACCTTTAGGATGACCCTTGAACATAATTAAATCGACTTTGATTTAGATAGTGCAAAATTAAAAAATATTTGTTTAATCTTTCATCTATTTTTCATATTTTTGCATTTTGAAAAACATTTGCAGCAAATTACTTTTATATTATTGAAAATCAATATATTACAATGAATCAAAATATCTCAAAACTTAGAAACATCGGTATTGCCGCGCATATCGATGCTGGAAAGACGACTGTTTCCGAACGTATTTTATTTTTCACCGGCGTGAACCGCAAGGTCGGCGAGACACATGACGGTCAGGCCACCATGGACTTCATGAAGCAGGAGCAGGAGCGCGGCATCACCATCGCATCAGCGGCTATCACTGCACTTTGGAACGATTATCAGATCAACCTCATTGACACTCCCGGTCACGTCGATTTCACCGTCGAGGTGGAGCGTTCGTTGAGAGTTATCGACGGCATGGTCGCGGTTTTTTGCGCTGTGGGAGGCGTACAGCCACAGAGCGAGACAGTATGGAACCAAGCCGACAAATATCGTGTTCCACGCATCGCCTTCGTCAACAAGATGGACCGCACAGGCGCTGATTTCAATGAGGTGGTCAACCAGATGAACAAATATCTCGGAGCCAACGCCGTGCCACTGCATCTGCCCATTGGCGTGGAGTCTGACTTCGAGGGTATGATTGACTTGGTGAACATGAACTCTGTGATTTTCAAAGAGAAAGAGCGCATCGTCGGGGCAATTCCGGAGAACATGATGGAACAAGCTCAAGCGGCACGTCAAAATCTCATCGAGCATGTCGCCGACTTTGACGATGACATAGCGGAGCTTTATCTTGCAGAAGAAGAGATTCCTCTCGACATGCTTAAAGCGGCTATACGCAAGGCCACCATCAAGCTGATGATGGTTCCTGTGTTATGTGGCTCGGCATATAAGAACAAGGGCATTCAGCTCCTTCTTGACGCGGTAGTTGATTACCTGCCTTCACCGAAGGACCTTGGAGCCATTATCGCCCAAGACCCTAACGACGAGGAGAAGACTTGCATGCGCAACCCTATAGAGAGCGAGCCGTTTGCGGCTCTTGCTTTCAAACTCATCAACGACCCGTATGTAGGACAGCAGACGTTTATCCGTGTATTCAGCGGCAAGCTTGCCAACGGCATGAGTGTCTATAACACCAACAAAGGCAAGACAGAGCGTATCGGGCGCATCTTCCGCATCAAGGCAAAGGAACGCGAAGAGATTCAAGAAGCCGGAGCCGGCGAAATTGTGGCTCTCGTGGGCATGAAGGTTACCCGCACCGGTGACACTCTCTGTGACGAGAACACACCGGTTCTGTTGGAAAACATCCACATCCCTCCGGCGGTCATTGAAATGAAGGTGAATCTTGAAGACAAGAAAAACCGCAACAAGCTTGGCGAAGCTCTGGCAAAACTATGCAACGAGGACCCTTCGTTCCGCGCTCATTTCGACGAAGAGACCGAAGAGACCATCATTGCAGGCATGGGTGAGTTGCACTTGGAGATTATCGTAGATCGTCTGAAATCCGAGTTCAAGGTGCCTGTCTCTGTCGACGCGCCATCGGTATCGTTCAGAGAGACGATAACTTCACCATTCGAGTGCAACTACAGATTTGTGAAACAGACCGGCGGCAAGGGACAGTTCGCTCATACTGTGATACGTTTCGAGCCTAATCCTGGAAAGGGCTTCGAGTTTGTTGACATTACCAAAGGCGGTGTGATTCCAAAAGAATTCATTCCATCGGTGGAGAAGGGCTTGCAAGCGGCAATGAACAAAGGCCCATTCGCAGGCTATCCTGCAGTAGATGTGAAATGCGTGCTCGTTGATGGCAGCTCCCACCCCGTCGACTCGTCTGACATGGCGTTCCAACTCTGCGCCCAGATGTGCTTCAAACAGGCTTTCATGAAAGCCAACCCCGTATTGCTTGAACCCACAATGAAAGTCGAGGTGAATACTCCTGACGACTATATCGGCAACGTGACCGGCGACCTCAACAAACGCCGCGGACGTATCGAAGCAATGCGACGTTTCCGCAAAGGCTCACAGAAACTCGACGCTTTCGTGCCTCTGATGGAGATGTTCGGCTACGCCACAGCATTGAGAAACATAACTTCCGGAAGAGCGAACTACTCAATGGAGTTCTATCAATACGTGCCGATGCCTCGCGACAAGCAAGAGGAAATAGTGAAAGAACGAAATTCGTAGGAATTAGCAATTAGTCGTTAGTTTTGTCGCTAACGACTTTTTTTATCTATGACACCCTATTTCTTGTTCCAAAAAGTCGGCGTGAAAATCAAAAGCACCGTGTAGATTTCGAGACGGCCGATAAGCATAAGGAACGACATGACCCATTTCGCCGTCACTGTCAAATCGGCAAATGTCATTGCCGGACCGGTAGAGCCGAAGCCGGGCCCCATGTTGCTCAATGCCGTGATTGCATTGAATATGCTTTCTTGGAAATTGCATCCGCTGACAACGAGAACTATTACGCTGACAACACATATTATCACATAAAAGAACAGAAAATTCAACGTTCTCAACAAAATATCGTTGGACACCACCTCTTTTGATATTTTCACAGAGAAGACAGCACTCGGGTGCAGCAGTTGTTTAATGGTGTTACGAATCGACTTCAGGCATACCATCCAACGAATAACTTTAATGCCTCCTGACGTTGAGCCGGCGCAGGAACCGCTAATCATAAGCAGCAATGTAGGAATCAAAAAAAGTCCGCCCCAGAGATTGTAGTTATAACAAGAGCCTTGATAGCCGGTAGAGGTAATGATAGTAGTGACATGGAACAATGCAGCACGCAAACGCGACTCTAATGCCGGCTCCGGATACGACGACATGTCTGTATAGACCGTCTCGACACCAGGAGCACAGTAAAACAAAGCGGTCACAACGATGACCGCAAGAATCACCACACCTAAAAACCAATTCAACTCTTCATTTTTCAAGAAATATTTCACATCGCCCCGCAGCAAGAAATAATACAACGAGAAGTTGATACCCGACAATATCATGAAAAAGGCGCAAATATATTCCAAGTAGCTCGAGTTGAAATATCCGATACTTGATTGATGAGTGCTGAAACCGCCGCTCGACATTGTTGTCAATGCGTGGCAGGCCGCGTCGAACATATTCATGGGTCCAGCCCAGTAAGCGATGAAACACGCCACGGTAAAAATTGTATATATAATCCAAAGATGACGTGCCGTTACCGCCATTTTAGGATGCAACTTCTTGACACTCAATCCAGACATCTCTGCGGAAAACAGCATTGTTCTGCTTGAGTTCTTATTGACAGCAGGAATGATAGCCAAAAAGAGCACGATGATGCCCAAACCTCCGAGCCACTGTGTCATGCTTCGCCAGAAAAGTATTCCATGTGGTTGGGAATCAATATTGTTCATGATTGTAGAGCCAGTGGTTGTGAAACCTGACATTGACTCAAAGAAAGCATCGGCAATATTATCAATGGAGCCTGTGAAGATGAATGGCAGCATTCCCAAAACCGCAAACAGCACCCATGTCACGGTGACGATAACGAAAGAGTCCTTCATAGTGAGGTTGTCGATTTTCTTAACACTATCGTCACCTCTTCGGGCTTTCTCACGACCGGCCGACAACAATATAAAGCCGAAGATTCCGGTAATCATAGTGGCAGCGAGCAGCGACACCACGTCTTTCTCGCCATAGTGCACGTTGTAATACAACGCCACCATCGAGGCAATGAACATGAAGAATGCCTCAACGAGAATAAAAACTCCGTAAATCTTCGCTTTCATTTTTTAATTTTTGTACGCTTGCAAAAATATATATTTTTTAGATACGAACAAAAAAGTTTTGCGTGAGAATCATCCAAATCAACTGAAATGACGGATATAGTATTTGAAATGACAAAAATAGCCACTGAAAAATCCCCGAATATTCAAAATCATGTATGTAAAATATCTATCTTTGCAATCTAATAACAATAGGTATAAAAGAATAAAAAAATCAGGATAAAAATGTTCAAAGAGAGAAGTTTTTTTAAATCGTTTTTATGCTTATCGATGATGGTATCATGCGGTTTGTCGCAGGCACAGCAGGCACAGGACTCGTTGATTATCAGTCTCGACCAGGCAATAGAAATAGCACTCGATGAAAGCAACAGCATCAAAATCGCCGATCTCACCATCGAGAAATCGGGATATGCGAAGAAAGGCACATACGCCGCCTTGTATCCCAACATCAATGCCAACGGCAGCTATCAGCGCACATTGAAGAAACAGGTGATGGCCATGGATTTCGGCGGCCAGTCAATGGAGATTTCAGTTGGCAAATGGAACAACGTCAACGCCGGAGTCAGCGCGGCAATGCCTCTCATCAACGCACAGTTGTGGCAAACACTGAAACTGTCGGCCCTGAATGTTGAACTTGCCGTCGAACAAGCCCGCTCCTCGAAAATCGCAATGGTCGCACAAGTCAAAAAAGCTTATTACGCCGTGTTGTTGGCACAGCAGGTTCACGAGGTTTACAAAGACGTCTATGACAACGCCGCAAAAAGCTTCGAAAACACCGAGAATCTCTACAACGTTGGCAAAACATCCGAATATGAATACCTCAGGGCTCAAGTGAACGTCAAAAACGCCGAGCCAAACGTTTACAGTTCCTTGACAGCCATCGAACTCGCGATATGGCAACTCAAAGCCGTGATGGGCGTCGACCTCGATACGAAAATCGGCGTGCAAGGCAGCATCGACCAATATAAAGACGAAATGCTTTCGTATCAAACCAGTGATGAAGTGAATCTTGAAAACAACAGTGTGTTGGCTCAACTTTCATTACAAAACGAACAGCTGGAACGCACTATCAAGATGACAAAATATCAATACATTCCCACCCTATCAGCCTCGTTCTCATACAATTACATGGCGATGGGCGACGATTTCGATTTCAAATGGAATCCTTATTCGGTGGCAGGACTAACCCTCAACATCCCCGTTTTCGACGGATTTTTAAAACGCAACAACATACGACAATACAAGGCTTCGCAGAACATCTTGGAATTAAACATTGAAGATACTGAAAGAAATCTGAAAATAGCCTTCAAAAACTACGAAAACGAGATGGTAACTTTCATGAAAAACTACGCCGCCGCCGAATCGACATTGGAAATGGCCCAAAGAAGCTACAACATAGCCGAAAAGATGTACGAACTTGGCAAAGCCACACTCGTCGAGCTCAACGACGCTCAATTAGCCTTGGTGCAAGCACAACTCACCATGAGCCGTACGGTGTATAATTTCATGGTCACAAAAGCAGCAATTGAAGAACTTATAGGTGACGAATTTTAACAAACAGATAGAAAACAGACAAAATATGAAAAAGTTAAACACATTATTGATTGCATCAACAGCCGTCGTCTTGATGTCGTGCGGACAGCAGAATCAAAACACTCAACAGGAAGTGGCGGAAAACCCTAAAGTGACAGTCGCGACAGTCAACGCGGAATATGTCTCACAGCTATCCGTCTATCCCACGACCATAGAAGCAGACATCGTTAACAACATCGCGCCCCAGTCGGCAGCACGTATCAGCAAGATTTATGTAGAAATTGGCGACAAGGTCGAGGCAGGAAAGACTCTCGCCGTAATGGACGAGGTGAATCTCCAGAAAGCAAAGCTTCAACTCATCAACGACTCTATCGAATTCGGTCGCATCAAACAACTTCATGAAATTGGAGCCACATCGCAATCAGACTATGAAGCCATCACTTTGAAATACGATGTGTCGAAGAAAACATACAAGAATCTTTTGGAAAACACGATTTTGAAAAGTCCTATCGGAGGCATCGTGACTGCACGCAACTACGATGAAGGCGACATGTATGCCATGGCCCAGCCACTTTTCGTGATTCAAAAAATCAATCCGGTGAAAATGCTCGTCAACATACCGGAAAGCAAGTTTTCGCAAATAAAAAAAGGCATGGAGGTGGAAATCACCACCGACGCGTATGGCGACCAGGTGTTCAAGGGCATCGTTGACCTTATTCACCCAACGATAAACCCGTTGACTCACACTTTCGCCGTTGAAGTTAAATATGCAAATAAGGATTTGACATTGCGCCCAGGCATGTTCGCCCGCGTGACAGTCAACTATGGCGATAATTTCCGTGTTGTGATGCCTGACAGAGCCGTCATGAAACAGGTTGGGTCCGGCGAGCAATATGTTTATGTTCTCAATCCTGACGGAACAGTGACATACACCATTGTCGAACTTGGAAGAAGAATGGGCGACAAATACGAAATCATCAAAGGTGTGGACGATAACGCCACCGTCGTCCTCACAGGTCAGACAAAACTTAAGAACGGTATCATAGTTGATATAGTGAAATAATTTTGTAAAAAGTAAAATCATGAGTTTATACAGAACATCAGTAAACCATCCGGTAACGGTATCGTTGATTTTCATCACGGTGGCGATTCTGGGTGTTTTCGCATTAACCAAGCTTTCGATAAACCTTTTCCCGGACATGGGGACAAACGCCATCATGGTAATGACATCATATTCCGGGGCCAGCGCGGAGGATATCGAGACGAATATCACCAAGACATTGGAGAACACACTCAACGGAGTCAGCGACTTGAAGCACCTTTCGTCTTCATCAAAAGAGAATGTTTCCGTCATTACACTTGAGTTTGAGTACGGCATTAATATCGAGGAAGCCACAAACAATGTGCGAGACAAGCTCGACATGGTGAAGCAGCACCTGCCCGACGGGGCGGGCAACCCCACCATCTTAAAGTTCAGCATGGAGGACATGCCGATTATGTTCCTCTCCGTCACAGCACGGGAAAGCCTTTCCGGACTTGACAAGATACTCGAAGACAAGGTGGCGACACCGTTGGCACGTGTCCAAGGCGTTGGCACCGTATCGGTGTCAGGTGCGCCGAAACGCGAGATTCAGGTCTTCGTTGACCCTAATAAACTGGAGGCCTATAACCTAACTGTCGAACAGATTTCACAAGCTATCGCCTACGAAAACAGAAACACTCCCGCCGGAAACATTGATATAGGTTCCAACACCTATGCGGTGCGCGTTGAAAAAGAATTCAAATCAGCGAAAGAAATGCTCGACATAGTGGTCGGCACATTCCAAGGCACACCTATATATCTCAAGGATGTTGCAAGAGTGAACGACGGCGAACAAGAACGCCTACAGAAAGTGTTCTCAAATGGCATACAGGGTGCCATGATAACCATTCAGAAACAAACAGATGCCAATGCGGTATTAGTTTCGAGAGGTATCAAGAAAGAGTTGGCAAAGATAGAAAAGACATTGCCGTCAGATGTTCAAATCAACATGATTAATGACACCAGCGACAGCATCATCAACACTATCAACTCATTGAAAGACACCATCTTTATTACTTTCATTGTGGTTATGCTTGTGGTGTTTGTCTTCCTTGGCAGATGGAGAGCCACCGTCATTATCGTGCTTTCCATTCCAATTTCCCTGGTTGCCTCCGTCGTGTATTTGTTTGCGACAGGCAACACATTGAATATCATTTCAATGAGTGCCTTAACCATTGCCATCGGCATGGTCGTTGACGATGCCATCGTGGTGTTAGAGAACATCACCTCACACATCGACAGAGGCGCGAAGCCAAAAGAAGCCGCGGTACACGCCACCCAAGAGGTATCTATCTCTGTTATCGCCTCCACCCTCACCATGTTAGCGGTGTTCCTGCCTCTTACCATGGTCGGCGGCGCTGTAGGCGTGTTCTTCCATCAACTCGGCTGGATTGTAAGTATCATCATGATTGTGTCAACGTCAGCCGCTCTCACCCTGGTTCCTATGATGTGTTCAAGAATGCTCAAGAAAAACCCGAGATCGCACGCATGGCACAGAATCGTATTTACACCTATTAATAAAGGTCTCGACGCACTCAGCCGCGGATACGGCCGACTCATCAACTGGGCGTTGACACACAAAGCATTGACGCTAACCATTTCCATCGTTATTTTCGTTGTGACCATCATAATAACAATGCCGGGCATGAAGACTGAATATATGCCGGGCATGGACCAGGGACGTCTGCAGATAAGCATTGAAATGCCTGTTGGAACACAGGAAGATATAACCGGACAACTTGGTGCGGAACTTGCAGAGAAATATATGCAAATGTTCCCCGAAATAAAAGTAATGAACTACCGTTACGGTGTCGCCGACGAGGACAACTCCTTTGCCTCCATGCAGAACAACGGCACTCATATCCTGACGATGAACCTCAACCTCGGAAGCAAGGACACTCGCCAAAGAAGCACTCAAGAGATAGCCGAGATTATCCGCAAAGACCTCAAAGGCAATGCCATTATCAAGAAATACAACGTTTCCGAAGGCATGGGAATGGGCTCCACCTCAAGGGTGAAACTTGAAATCTACGGCTACGACTTCAACACCTCCGACAGAATCGCACAGGAAATTGCCGCTATGATGAGAGAAACACAAGAAATATCACAGGTTCTCATCAGCCGTGACGAATACACTCCGGAAATACACGTGGACTTCGACCGCGAGAAACTGATGCTCAACGGCATTAATATCACAACCGCATCAATGTATGTCAGAAACCGCATCAACGGTTCCATCATGAGTTATTTCCGCGAAGACGGCAATGAATACAACATCCGTGTCCGTTACGCCCCGGAGTTCCGTAAAGGATACGAAGATATTGAAAACATAGTTCTTTACGGCTCTTCAGGACAGGCTGTGCGACTTGGCGAAGTGGCACGGATCGTTGAAGGTCAGACTCCTCCCACCATTGAGCGAAAGGACCGCGAGCGTATCGTCACAATCACAGGCATCGTAGCAAAAGGATATGCCTTGAGTGACGCCGTGTCTGTATCGGAAAAATGTATCGACAAAGCCGAAATACCAGCAGAGTTCCTTGTAAAAATCGCAGGAGACTACGAAGACCAACAAGATGCTTTCAAAGATATGTTCACACTTATCTTGTTGATTATCATCTTGGTTTATGTTGTGATGGCTTCACAATTCGAATCACTGCTCGACCCGTTTGTCATCATGTTCTCGGTGCCGTTCGCCATCACGGGCGTCCTCATCGGCATCAGAGTTCACGGACTGGCTCTCGGAGTGATGGCCCTCATCGGTGTCATGATTCTGATGGGTATCGTGGTGAAAAACGGCATCGTGCTCATCGACTACACAAGATTATGTCTCGAACGCGGCATGAGTATCAACGAATCTGTGGTGACAGCGTCACGTCAACGTCTGCGTCCTATCCTCATGACAACTCTCACCACTGTTCTCGGCATGATTCCAATGGCTATCGGAACAGGCGAAGGCGCCGAGATGTGGAACGGTCTCGGCGTGGTGGTAGCCTGGGGCTTGTCAGTGTCATCACTCATCACACTTGTGCTTATCCCAACATTATATGCCATCTTCGTCTCAAGACGAATGAAACGGCAAGAAAGAAAAGCGGCAAGACTTGCATTGGAAAACTAAAAACGATAAAATATGACAGCAATATTCATCGCCTATAATCAGGCATATTACGAAGAAATCTCCGAACTCCTTGAAAAACAAGGAGTTCGCGGATTCACCAAATGGAACGAGATAACAGGAAGAGGCTCCACGACCGGCGAGGCTCACTATGGCTCCCACACATGGCCGACATTCAACGACGCCATGCTCTCATTCGTTGACGACGAGAAAGCTGACAGTATCATGAATGCCTTACATGAACACGACCTTAAAACACCCGAGCTTGGTTTGAGGGCGTTCTCATGGAAAATCGATAAAACTATTTAAGCTTACCTCTTTTTAAATGTCTTGACACCGAACTTGTAGATACAGGTCTGACGGTACTCCTCGCCAGGCCTCAACACTACGCTGGGGAAATTAGGCTGATTCGGGGCATCTGGAAACTTCTGAGTCTCAAGGGCAAATGACTCGTGAACACGCAACGGCTTACCATATTTGCCAGTTGTTTCGCCATCAAAGAAATTACCACTGTAGAACTGCATACCGGGCTGGTCTGTGAAGACATCCATAGCCCTGCCTGACGCAGGCTCATACACTGATGCCGCCAAACCCATTTGTCCGAAAGGTTTGTTCAAAAGCCAATTGAAATCATATCCATTGCCATTTACCATCTGTGGATGATACGCCTGGATATCCTTGCCGATAGATTTCATGTTCGTGAAATCCATCGGAGTGTCTTTCACAAGAATGAAATTACCTGTCGGAAGAAGATTCTCGTCAATCACTGTGATGAGTTTCCCGTTAATCATCAACTCATGGTCAAGAATTGTACCATTGCCCTCCCCTTTCAGATTGAAAAACGAGTGATGAGAGAGGTTGCAAACTGTTGGTGCGTCGGTAGTTGCCAGATAATCCACACGAAATTCGTTGTCGGAAGTCAGCGCATAGGTCATGGTGATGTCTAAATTTCCCGGAAAACCGTCCAAACCATCAGGTAACACAATATGTAACACAATTGCCGTGTCGTTCACCGACTCGACATCCCAAACCACACGGTCAACACCGAATTTTCCACCGTGAAGTGTGTTTCCGTCTGCGTTTTTATAAAGCTCGTATTTCTTGCCGTCAAGTGTAAAAGCGCCATGCGCAATGCGGTTGGCGCAACGTCCCACCACAGCCCCGAGATACCTCTCGCCGGTACAATTTATATAACGGTCAATCTTGTCATAACCAAGAACGATATCATCGTAGTTGCCTTTATTATCCGGCATCCACAATGTCACAACACGTCCGCCGTAATTTGTGACCTGCATGGTCAAAAAACCATTTTTCAAAGTGTAAAGAGAAACTTTTTTCCCTTCTACTTCTTTATTAAAATCATTGACATTCATAATATTAACTTCTCTTTTCTTTGCACAACCGATGAAAATCACAGCGCATAGCGCCAAAACAAAAAACTTTCTCATTTTTTTAAAATTATTTGCGCAAAATTATAAAATATTTCTGATATAAACCGATTTTTTGTAATTTTGTGACCATGAGAGAAGTGAAGTTCATACGAAAACATTACGAAAGCCGAGTGCGCTGGGAAGTCGTTGTGATTTATGTCCTTACGACCATCTTATGCGCTTTCATGATATACTATATTTCAAATCTAAAAAAAACCATTCTTAATCAACGTGTTGCAATCGACAGAAACGAGAAAGTCCTGAATTTCACCAACGAACTTATCCATAATGTCAATGAAGCGCAATCTCTCGCACAGCTCTACACCATCTCGGGAAATCCGGAAAATCTCATTCAATTTGGCAATAATCTGCAAACCACTACAGCAATTAAAGATTCTATTGTTTTATATTCGGAAGACGACATTAAAAACAAGCATTTGCTCAACGATATTATAGATTTGCTCAATCGTAAAGAAAACATTATCAAAGAGATAACTCATCAATACGACATCTTCAATCCCTACGATGAGATTTATAAACTGCTTTCAGAATATAAACCTAAAGAAAAGACCACGCGTATCATTGCCGTCACGCATCAAGATACAATTGTTATAAAAGCCGAGAAGCCGAATTTCTTCCAGCGCATATTCTCTTCCGCAACACCTCGCGACAGCGTTTTAGTTGTGACAACAACCACATACGACACCATCACAGAGGAGACACATGAAAGCCGGGGGGATATTATGGCTGGCATTAAAATATACACTGACAAAGGCAAGCAAGAGTATCTGAAAAGACTACAAATTATTGAAAATCAATACCAAAACTTTATAAAATCCGACCAGGAAATTTCCGAGGAGATTTCGGGTTTGCTCATTGTTCTTCACAAGCAGACACTCACCTCTGTAATGCTTGCGATTCAAAAAAGCGAGTACATTATTCAACGAAGTTTAGACTATTCGATTTACGGCGGCACTGTTGCACTATGCAGCATTTTGCTATTTATATTATTGATTTCCAGAGATATGAGACGAGTTTCGCGGGCACGCAGAGCCATGGAGGAGGCTCAAAAACGCACCGAGGAAATCATGGAAAGCCGTCATAAACTGCTCCTTTCGGTGTCGCACGACATCAAAGCACCGCTGTCATCTGTAATCGGATATATCGAATTGATGCAGATGGAACAACACAACGAGCAAGACAAACTGCGTCTCGATTCCATGAAATACTCGTCACGGCATATCCTCTCGCTGCTATCGAACTTATTGGAGTTTTCAAGCCTCGAACAAGGCAAGCAGTTTATCCATCGCGCCGACTTCGATGTATCGGAACTGTGCGACCAACTCGTTTCTATGTTTAAGCCTATCGCCGAAAACAAACAACTGAAATTTTTCTATCATAAGAATATTCCCGATAAACTATTTATCAATTCAGATGCGTTGAAAATCAAGCAAGTGGCATGTAATATCATCTCCAACGCGATAAAATACACCATCGAAGGCGAGGTGCATTTTGGAGTATATCTCATAGATAATAAATTGGTTTTCGACGTAATAGACCAAGGCATTGGTATGCCTGCCGAGAAAATTGAAGAGCTGTTCAAACCATTCAGCAAAGCCGAAAACAACACAGGACTCGCCGAAGGCAACGGGTTCGGTCTTTTCGTCGTGAAAGGTCTTCTCGAAATTATCGGCGGCAATATCAAAGTGATGTCGGAACTCGAAAAAGGCAGTCATGTTGAGATTTCAATACCTGTTAATGTTATCGACAAAGTCACGGAGGAAAAACACGAGACACCCGATAATCAGATGGTTATCCCAAACAAGAAACTTCATATTCTTCTTGTTGACGACGACAACAGCCTGCTCGCTGTCATCGGGGCAATGCTTAACAAAATAGGACACACTTCCGACGCATGCCGTTCCTATGTCGAGTTTAACAAATACATCAACGAACTTGACAAATACGACATGGTAATCACCGATCGCGAGATGGGTACTTTCTCTGGAAACGATGTCATCAAAATGATAAAAGCCGTCGATGAAAAGAAAAAAGTCATTCTCATGACCGCCAGAGATGAGTATTCCAGAAAATTCGCCATCAACGAAGGTTTTGACGGATACCTTAAAAAACCGTTCAGCATCAAAGACTTGGCATTATTATTAAACAGCAATATATCCGAAGAAGATTGTCAAAAATGCGAGTTTGCCGATGATTTTCCCGACCTTTGCACTATGTTCGACAATGACAGCAACGCCGTCAGAGAGATTTTACATGCTTTTGTGAAAGCCACATCATGCAATCTTGTAATCCTCAACGATGCCATAACGGAACATGACTTTATAAAAGCCCGGTCGGCATGTCACAAAATGCGTCCCATGTTCATTCAATTGGAGCTGAAGCCGGTGGAATACTTGAACGACATGGACAAATGCCGCGGCAATGATGTCGAGCCTCTCCTCGACTGGGAAGAAAAGGGCATCGAATTCATGAGTCAATCCGATGCCATTTTAGCCATGTTGGCTGAAAAATACGATATTTCCGATTAGTCGCCGACTTCCTCGCTGCGTCTGCCTCTTCTCTTGCGTTCAGTCTCGTCCAAGATAATCTTTCTCAAACGCAAGCTTTTTGGAGTGACTTCAAGATATTCGTCATCACGGATATATTCCATATATTCTTCAAGCGACATTCTTACAGGCGGGATAAGCACGATTTTATCGTCAGAGCCTGAAGCGCGCACGTTTGTAAGATGTTTTGTTTTGTTGACGTTCAACACCATGTCGTTTGAGCGAGTGTTTTCTCCGATGACCTCGCCCATATATACCTCTTCATTCGGCTGTACAAAGAACTTGCCGCGATCCTGGAGTTTCCACAATGCATACGGCACCGCAGTTCCTGTCTCCATTGCAATCAGCGCTCCTGCTTCATGAGTGTCCATATCACCTTTCCAAGGTTCGTAGTCTTTAAAACGGTGCGACATCACGGCTTCGCCTTCCGTCGCTGTAAGCATGGCGCTTCTCAAACCGATAAGACCTCTTGCCGGAATATCAAAATCAAGATTCATGCGGTCGCCTTTCGGTGTCATGTTCGTCATCTCTCCCTTGTGCTGTGACGCCAGCTCGATGACACGTCCTGCGAAGTTCTCGGGCACCTGGACGTTCATGACCTCAATAGGCTCGCATTTCTTCCCGTCGATTTCCCTCAAAAGAACCTTCGGTTGACCGATTTGGAACTCATAACCTTCACGACGCATTGTCTCAACCAGGATGCTCAAGTGAAGAATACCTCGACCATAAACCATAAGGGAATCAGGAGATTCGGTGTCTTCCACCTTCAAAGCGAGGTTTTTCTCAATTTCTTTATATAAACGCTCACGCAGATGGCGTGATGTCACGAATTTACCCTCTTTGCCAAAAAATGGCGAGTTGTTGATTGTAAACAACATGCTCATAGTCGGCTCGTCAACATGAATGGGAGGCAGTGCCTCCGGATTCTCGAAATCAGCGACGGTATCGCCGATTTCAAAGTTATCAAGACCCATCACCGCCACTATATCGCCGGCCATCACCGGCTTTTTTGTTCTTTCCTTGCCGAGACCCTCAAATGTGTAAAGTTCCTTAATCTGGTTCTTCTCGATAGAGCCATCGCGTTTCACCAACGAGACATTCATTCCGGCCTGAAGGACGCCGCGCTTCAGACGACCCACGGCAATACGACCGACATACGAGCTGTAATCGAGCGATGTGATAAGCATCTGTGGCGTTCCCTCCTCATATTTTGCCTCGGGAATTGTGTTGACTATCACATCTAAAAGGTGTGAGACATCGTTTGTGACGTGTGTCCAATGGTCTGACATCCACCCCTGCTTCGAGGAACCGAAAACCGTAGGGAAATCAAGCTGGTCGTCAGTTGCACCCAAGTTGTACATCAAATCAAAAACAGCTTCCTGCGTCTCTTCAGGAGTGCAGTTGGGTTTATCAACTTTATTAACCACCACGATAGGTTTCAGTCCGAGTTGTATGGCTTTCTCAAGCACGAACCGCGTCTGTGGCATTGGACCTTCAAACGCATCAACCAGAAGAAGAACGCCGTCGGCCATGTTCAAGACACGCTCCACCTCACCACCGAAATCACTGTGACCAGGAGTATCGATAATGTTGATTTTCACATCTTTATAACGAACCGAAACGTTCTTCGACAAGATGGTGATACCTCGTTCGCGCTCAAGGTCGTTGTTATCCAGAATCAAATCTCCTCCATTATCCTTATCCTCCCTGAATAGTTTGGATTGATACAAGATACGGTCAACCAAAGTGGTTTTTCCGTGGTCAACGTGAGCGATAATCGCAACATTACGAATACTTGTCATTTGTTTAAATTTTGAAAAAATCGGGCGCAAAATTACGAAAAATTTATGAATTATTTTTATCTTTGCAAAAAATATTAAGATGAGTGAGTTGACGCGTGCTGTTTTGGTAAAATATTGGGGCTATCCATCGTTCCGCCCCATGCAGGAAGACATTGTCGATTCCGTCATAGAGGGTCATGACACCCTTGCTCTGTTGCCAACAGGCGGCGGCAAATCGATATGCTTTCAGGTCCCCGCCCTTGCGATGGACGGTGTATGCATCGTTGTCACGCCCCTCATTTCACTCATGAAAGACCAAGTACAGCACCTGAAAGACATAAACATCCCTGCCTCTGCCATTTATTCAGGCATGCACCCCAACGAGGTGGAAATAGCATATAACAAAGCTGTTTTCGGCAATCTCAAGTTCTTATATGTCTCCCCGGAGCGTCTAATGACCGACGCTTTCATCGAGGCAATAAGAAAAATGAAAGTGTGCCTGCTCGCCATCGACGAGTCACACTGCATTTCCCAATGGGGCTACGACTTCAGACCCCCCTACTTGAAAATAGCGGAGATACGTCCTTATATCCCCAACACACCTGTCCTGGCTCTCACAGCGACAGCCACTCCCAGGGTAGTAGATGACATTCAATTCAGGCTCGGCTTCAAGGAGCGAAATGTGTTCCAAACCAGTTACGAACGCAAAAATGTCACATATAATGTCGTTAAAATCGCCGATAAATACGGATTTATGCACCGTCTCTTCACGAGAATGCAGTTTGGCAGCGGCATCGTGTATGTGCGCAGCCGCAAACGCACAAAGGTCATCGCCGACTGGCTGCAATCCACCGGAATCACTGCCACTTTCTATCATGCAGGCATAGATGCCAAAACACGCGACGAACGACAGAGACTGTGGATGGAAGGCCGAATCAAAGTAATCGTCGCCACCAACGCCTTCGGAATGGGTATCGACAAACCAGATGTGCGCCTCGTCGTACATATAGACCTCCCCGACAGCCTCGAAGCTTATTTCCAAGAAGCAGGACGCGCCGGCAGAGACCTCAAACCATCGGAAGCATTCCTTCTTGTGGCCGACAGCGATATCCAACAACTAAAAGACAACTTGCGACAATCTTATCCGGAACTTAATCGCATAAAAACAATCTATAATGCGTTGGGAAACTATCTGCAGATTCCCGTAAATGCCGGCAACGGACAAAGTTATCCCTTTGATATGAACGAATTTGCGAAACAATACAATTTCTCTCTACTTGAAGTATTCAATTCGTTGACTCTCATGGAGAGAGAGGGTTTATTCGCTCTTTCGGAAGCCATGAACACGCCTTCGCAAATCCTTATCAAAGCCAATCGCGAAGACCTTTACAGATTCCAAGTCGAATATCCCGCCTTCGACCCTATTATTAAATACCTGTTGAGAAACTATCCGGGAATACTCTCCGATTTTGTGAAGATAAAGGAAGAGCAGATAAGCCGCAAACTCGGCATTGATGTCGAAAAAGTTGAGCAAACTCTCAAACAACTGGAAAAATACAACTTCCTTACATATATTCAACGAAGCGACAAGCCGCGGATTCAATATCTTGCGGAACGCACCGACACAAAACATTTTATCCTCTCCGACGATGTTTATAAAAACCGCAAAGACGATGCCACAAAACGTGTGCAAGCCGTTATTGATTTCATAAATAACGACACTGAGTGTCGCAGCATACAACTTTTGAGATATTTTGGCGAGAAAATCAATACGCGATGCGGGAAATGCGATGTCTGCAGTATTCGCAACCAATTGAATATCAACGATGAAGAATACAAGAACATAAGCGAGTTCATACTTCAAGAACTCAAAAAGCGTGTTGTTCCTTTATATGAAACACCTTCGTTGGCAAAGAATTATTTCGAGGAAAAAGTGCTTGAAACCGCACGTTGGATGCTTGATAGCGGGATAATAGAACAGGACGAAAACGGAAACTTGAAAGAAAGGAGCGGACAACAAACGTTGTTTTAAACAAAAAAAGGCCGCCCGGAAGCGACCTTTTGTGTCAATAGTAAAACTTATTTTACTAAATCAGCACTGGCTTTGAATCTCACGACTGTTTTAGGAGCAATCATGATTTCTTTACCTGTCTGTGGGTTGCGACCTTTACGGGCAGGACGTTTCGTTGTTGAGAATGTTCCGAATCCGACTAATGAAATGCGTTCACCTTTACGGATTGAATCTGTTGCTGCACAAAGGAAAGCGTCCAATGCTTTTTTAGCGTCCACTTTTGTGAGACCGGCTTTTTCAGCCATCACATTTACTAATTCTGCTTTATTCATCTTGTAAGTTTTAAAATTTGTTATTTTTGACATTGCAAATATAACATAAAATCAGTCACTTACAACTTTTTTTTTTATTTTTTTTTATTTTTTTTTGACAAAAGGAAGCAGCAATTGCCTATAAAACTATTTTCCAATCCTCCGAAACCCTTGTCCCTCTTAGGAATTCAGCAATTGGCATCGCTTTTTTTCCTGATTGTTGAATTTTTAAAAATCTTATGCAAGAATCATCTAAAACAACCTCTAAATATGTTTTACCATCGGTTTTAAGGCTGCGAGGTCGGTCTTTGTCATGTGTTTTTAACGCCAAATCCGTCTCAAACACTTTCAAATCCACAATCTCGCCTTTGGGATTTAAGATTTTTGCATGCGCTGCCGGATACGGAGACAGACCTCTAACAAAATTGTATATATCCTTTCCCGACTTGTTCCAATCGATATAGCAATCCTCCTTGAATATTTTGGGAGCCGGTTTAAGTATCAAGTTGTCCTTATCTATCACCGCCTCTTGACTTTGTGCGTTCACCTTCCCTTTTTCAATCATTTTTATCGTTTTTAAAATGACGTCGTTGCCAAGGCACATAAGAGCGTCATGAAGTTCGCCGGCGTTCATTTTGTCGCCTATCGCAATCTTTTCCTGCATAATTATAGCTCCTGTGTCGATTTCCTTGTCGAGAATAAAAGTCGTAAGACCGGTTTCTTTTTCACCATTGATTATTGCATGATTGATAGGCGCGGCGCCTCTGTATTGCGGCAACAACGAGGCGTGTAGATTTATTGTCCCTTTCGGAGGCATGCTCCATATAACTTCCGGAAGCATTCTGAACGCCACCACTACAAACAGGTCGGCGTTGTATGAGCGCAGCTGTTCAACAAAAGACTCGTCCTTGAGTTTCTCCGGCTGAAGAACCGTCAATCCGTGCCTCAAAGCACATTTCTTCACTTCGGAGGCACGCATCTGCTTGCCTCGTCCGGCAGGACGGTCGGGAGTTGTAACAACGGCCGGCACATCATAACCGGCGTTCAGTATGGCCTCCAACTGCGATGCCGCTATCTCCGGAGTTCCAAAATATATTATTCTCATGTTATTTCATCAATATTTATTAAAAATGCCTGATTCCGAGGAGTCAGGCATTTTGGGGAAAACTTTTATTACCATTTCTCATTGCGCCATTTTTGCCTCTATGTACGCAATATTCTTCAATACATAAAACCCTTCATTACTTGTAGGATATTCGTTTTTGATGATATTGTAAACTTCCAATGCTTTTTTGTAGTTTTCAACCATCTCGTAAGCATAACCGGCTTTCATAAGGAACATTGGGCTTGTGAGTACATTGTCGGTCTCTATAGCCGCTTTTTCGTAGCATTTTGCGGCTTCACCGGCGTTGTCAATCTCCATATATGCGTCGCCCATAGCACCCATTGCCAAGGGCTTCACAAACAAATCTTTGCCCTTGTATTCGCCAAGATACTTGATGGCGTTATTAAAATCGCCCATGTTAAGATAGCAAACACCAGCATAATATTTTGCAAGATTTCCCGATTTCGTTCCACCATATTCATTGATAACGGCAAGGAAACCATCAATATTACCATCGCCGTTGAGTGCTGTTGCATAATCGTCTTTCTCAAAGAGCTGCTCCGCATGGAATATCGCATTTGCCGCTGCTGTCTCACGAGGCTCCATGACAAACTTCTTCACACCAAAAATAGCCAAAATCACCACGATGATTGCCGCGACAACTATAATAACAGGCTTGCGATGATCTTCAATGAACATTTCTGTTTTACCTAATGTGGTTTCAATCTTTTCAAGACGCTCCTCGTCTTTCTTTACGTTTTCTTTTGCCATATCAATACATTTTTTCGGACTGCAAATTTACGGTTTTTTTATTTATGTTTGAACAATTTTTTTAATTATATTTGTAAAATTTTTAGATAAAAGGTAAAACAAACGCAACTCATTCATTTTGAACGTAAAAGAAAAAAAACTATACGAATTTCTTTCGAGTTACATCACCGATGAGAGGAAACATCGGTTCGAGCAAGTGCTGAATTATCGGACTCGCCATCTCACAATTGTGCTTGAAGACATCTATCAGTCACATAACGCAAGTGCCGTATTGCGCAGTTGCGACATCACTGGCGTTCAAGACATACACATCATTGAGAACAAATGGGTCTATGATATTAACCCCGACATTGTTGTTGGTTCGAGCAAATGGTTGGATCTTCACAGATACAACGCAAATGAGTTCAACACACCTGAGGCTTTCGACTATCTTCACGGCAAAGGATATAAAATCGCTGCCACATGTCCTCATCAAAATGACTATAGCCTCGACACTCTTCCCCTCGACCAGCCTATAGCCGTGGTTTTCGGCACCGAGAAAACCGGTCTCACCGACTATGCTCTCGAACATTCCGACATGTACGTGCAGATTCCGATGCATGGTTTCACGGAGAGCTTCAATATCAGTGTCTCCGCCGCCTTGCTGATGTACTCCCTCACACAGCGTCTGCATAAAAGCGACATCGACTGGCATCTCTCCGAAGAAGAAAAACAAGAGAAACGCCTTGACTGGACACGAAAATCTTTAAATCGCGTCCGCACATTTGAGAATAAATTTTACGAGTTATATCCGGAATTCAAGTGAGCTCGATTCCGTACAGATGCATCTTGTTATATAGTGTCTTACGGTCTATCTGAAGCAACTTGGCGGCGACGGTTTTATTTCCGCGCGCCTTTCTTAATGCGGATAGTATCTGCTCCTTCTCATCACCCGGTTGTAACGCCATGTTTTCCGCCACCTGCGTTTTTTGCGACCTGTTTCTCAAAACCGGCAGATTGTCAGCAGTAATCTCTTGATTCTCGGCGAACAAGGCTGCTCTACGAATCACATTCCTCAACTCGCGAAGATTGCCGTCCCATTGATATTGTTTCATAATACCAATCGCATCGGAGCCAATATGTTTCACGTCCTTGCCCAACTCCTCATTAGCCTGTTCCAAAAAATGATATACGAACTCTTCGAGATCATCTATTCTGTCACGCAGTGGCGGCACTTCTATTGAAAACTCATTGATTCTATGATATAAGTCTTGACGGAATCGTCCTTCATTAATGGCCTTCTCCAAGTCTTCATTAGTCGCGGCAACAATTCTGACATCCACATCAATGTCTTGCGCCGAGCCCACGGGCCTCACCTTTTGTTCCTGCAGAGCCCTTAAAAGCTGCTTTTGCACTTCATAAGGCAGATTACCCACCTCATCGAGAAACACAGTTCCGCCCTTTGCCTCCTCAAACACGCCTCGTTTATCTGCTATTGCCGAGGTGAACGAGCCTTTCTTATGTCCGAACAATTCAGACGGCGCCAACTCCATTGATAGACTGCCGCAATCAACGGCAAAAAACGGCTTGTCCCTGCGTCCGCTTTGTTCATGAATCAATCTCGCTATGTACTCCTTGCCGGTGCCGCTCTCTCCTAACACAAGAACCGACATTTTGGTAGGCGCCACAAGCGCGACATGTGTATAAACCCTCTGAATAACCGCGCTTTCACCCTTGACTATTTTACGACTGTCGTTTTTCTTCTCCTTGGTGTTGTCCTTTTTCGCCACGTTCAGATTTTGATTAAACGCCATATCTATCTTCTGCTGAAGCATTTCAGGAATAATCGGCTTTTTCAGATAGTCAAAGGCTCCCAACTTTATCGCGTTCACCGCCGTCTGCACATCTGCGTATCCCGTCATAATAATAAAAGGTGTCGTTATCTTCTTCTCTCGCAAATACGTAAGAAACATGATACCGTCCCCGTCAGGAAATCGCAGGTCACTCAAAATCAAATCGAACTGTTGCGATGTCGATACTTGAAGAGCCTGCTCCAGACTCGACACCAGCATCGCCTCCCAATTGTTTTTCCCAAACCACGTCTTCAACATGACTCCAAAAGCCACATCGTCATCAACTATAAGAATTCTTCTCGACATAAAAAAAACATTCTGCTCGTTCTGCAAAAATATATAATTTATTTTTACGAAAGACAAAATCACGAGAAAAAAATAGAAATCCGACACCAGGCGGCATCGGATTTCCCTAAATATTGAAAACGAGCAGAAAAATTACTTGGTTAGGACAACCAAATATCTTGTTACTTTCCAGAACATCGCTGGATTTGTGATTTCAAGAGTCATAGCTTTCTTTCCATCAACCTCGGTGCTTGTGAGCGTATAAGAATCTGTCGGGTGTGTTGAAAGAACCACAGCCTTCTTCGAGTTGAATGTGATAGAGGAGAGATCGCGCATATCGGCCTTTGTGAACATTCCTGTAGGAACATTTGTCTTCAAGATCTTCTTTGTGTTGAGGATAACGCCCTTTTCTTTCAATTCTTTCACTGTTCCGTTGATGTAATAGACAGTGTTGATCTCATTTGTCTGATTCAAAATGTTCTCGTTGAGATTGGCAATCTCGTTGTTTGCATTGTTCAGATTTGTGTTGAGATCCTGAACCTGGTCGTTCAAGTTGGCGATTTGACCGTCTTTCTCCGCAATCTGTGCCTGGAGAGCTGTAATCATCTCTTCTTTTTCAGAAAGTTGAGCCTGCAGTTTCTTAATCTGGGCGCGCAAGTTTGAATTGTTTCTGTTAGATTTTGAAAGGACTTCGTTCAATGAATCCAAACGCGCATGATTTACTGCCATAACTTCCTTGATTTGGAGAAGTTCCGCAACAATCTGGTCTCTTTCGCTGCCTTCTTGTTTAACCAAAAGAATACCTTCTGCGTCGCGAATTGCCTGGAGGTTGTTCTCCACCTCGTTGAGAATGCCCATAGTGGCATTGAATTCGCTTTCCATTTTCTGATTCTCCATGACAAGAGTTTCTTTCTCAGCTACTAAAGCTTTGTACTTCTTTGAACTTTCAACGCATGAACTCAATAAAAGAGCTGCCAATGCGACCGATAAAAATGTTACTGTCTTTTTCATTGTGTTATATTTTTAGATTAGTATTTGCTAACACCATTAGTTTGTGCCAAAATCATGCCAAACCGCATTTTTTATTTAAAAAAATACTTTTTTATTGATAATCAACGATTTATATTTATATTGCTTTTTGCATTCCACACATATTATTGTGAAAAACTGTGGAATCGTTACACACTTTTCCACATCTTCTCGTTTCAACACCGCAAATTTACGAAATTATTTGATACATAATGTATATTTTTTTTAATTTTGCATTAAAATTTTTTCATGAATCGTTCGATTTTAAAATTAGCCATACCGAACATTATCAGTAACATAACTGTTCCGTTGCTTGGTTTGGTGGATATGATTCTGATGGGACATTTGAGTTCACCTGTTTATATAGGTGCGATAGCACTCGGAGGGACCATATTCAGCGTGCTTTATTCCTTTTTCAGTTTTCTGCGTGCCGGCACAACGGGATTTACCGCTCAGTCGTACGGTGCGAAGGACTTTTCGGAAATCTGTTATTCCCTATACAGGTCAATAACCATCGCCATTATTGCTTTCCTGTTGATATTATGTATTCAAAAACCCATAGCAAAGCTTGGCATTATTCTGCTTGAGGGCAGCGACGATGTCAAAAGCTTGGCGATAACATATTTTTTTGTCAGGATTTGGGCGGCACCGGCAAATATGCTTCTTTATTGCCTCAACGGTTGGTTCATCGGAATGCAAAACACAAAAATCCCGATGGTTATTGCCATAATAATCAACGTGTTAAACATTGTCTTTAGTATTTTTTTCGTAATTGTTTTACATCAAGATGTGGTTGGTGTCGCTCTTGGCACCGTCATTGCCCAGTATTGCGGACTCGCCACCGCCCTGATTTTCATTTTCACAAAATACGAGCGGTATCTTATTAAAATCGACATTTCTGTTTTATTGAATATCAATAAGATAAAACGCTTTTTCAAAGTCAACACCGATTTGATGATTAGAAGTATTCTTTTAGTTTTGACAATTGCGTTTTTCACGAACCAATCAGCGAAGCTTGGGGATAACATCTTGGGTATCAACATGATACTCTTGCAATTTTTTTATATTTTTTCATATTTCACCGATGGTTTTGCTTATGCCGGCGAAGCTCTTGTAGGGAAGTACATTGGAGCCGGGGACGAGGCCGGTTTACGGAGCGTAGTCGCGCACCTTTTCAAATGGGGGGCTTTTATATGCGTGCCGTTTGCCGTCATTTATGCGCTCTTCCCAACCCCATTTGTAAAAATGATTTCCGACAGCCCCTTGATTCTCGAACAAATTCCACCTTATTATATATATATGGCTCTCATTCCGGTAATTACATTCTCCGCTTTCCTCTGGGACGGCATATACATAGGTGCCACCGCCTCAAAAACCATCCGCGACACAATGATAATTTCATCAGCATTTATATTTCTGCCACTTTGGTACTTCTTGGTGCCGATTTACGGCAACCATGGACTCTGGATTTCATTCATGGGTTTTATGCTCGCAAGAGGCGTCTCCATGACTTTTTTCGCCAAGAAAAACATTTTACCACTCCCTGATAATCAATGAGATGCATATACTATCAAAATCAACATATATCAAAGGCGAACAATGTGAGAAGGCATTGTATCTTTTCAAAAACAGACCGTTTTTGAGAGATAAGCTGAGCATGGAGCAACGAGCCAAGTTCAAACGCGGCACAGATGTCGGCATTCTTGCACAACAGGTTTTTCCCGGCGGAATCAACATGTCGCCAAGTTCCCCGTCACAGTTCGACAAAAAAGTAATCGAAACACGCGACAATCTCACAAATCCAGCCGTCAACGCGATGTATGAGGCCGTTTTTCAATACGACGACACCATCATCATGCTCGACATTTTAGTGCGTGACGGAGACAAATGGCGCGCTGTCGAAGTAAAAAGCTCGCTCAACATCAGTCAAACATACATGAAAGACGCCGCTTTGCAATATTATGTCCTTAAAGGCTGCAACGTGCCGCTTTCCGACATACAACTGATGTACATCAATGCGGATTATGTAAAAGACGGAGATTTGGATTTATCGAAACTTTTTGTGTTTCAATCTGTAAAAGATTATGCCGAACAATATTTAGATGTGATTTCGAAAAACATAGCCCGTTTCAAAGACATCATAAAACAGCCACATTCTCCACGAATTACCATTGGCAGCCAATGCGACACTCCGTATAAATGCGAGTTTCACGGTCATTGCCGGAAAAATTTCCCTGATGAGACTCTCGAACCGTACTCCATTGATTATAAACTCCTTTACAAATTTTTAGGTGACCGAAATCAATCGACAGCATTTCTAAATCTCCTGTTTTATCGTCCCGCAGTGCCAATGTTCGACGGCGACAAGCCTTATACAGAGTTCATCATCGGCTTTTCGATTCTATCAAACAACAAAAATTCCGATAGAATTTATAATTGGGACTGCCTTGACGACATTTCAAAATGGCGAGAATGTATGCCCGTTCTCGGTGAACAACTTGCCGGTTTCGAGCGCGTCACATGTTTCGCACCGCAAAACATCACAGCCGCTATTCAAAGATATAACCTTTTGGAATCCAAAGAGTTAAACTATAAAATCCTAAACCTGAAAGAGGTGTTGCAACAATCTGATTTTAATCACGTGAACGTCAAAAAAGACTTCTCATTAAAAAATGTCTATGAGACAATCTTCCCTGGCAAAAAACTTTTTGAGCACAGCAGAATTATTTTAAACGCCTTGAGCGACAATATTCTTGAAAGAAGTATGATTACCATCGATTTAGAACAGGAGAACAAAGCTTTACGCGAGATTTACCAGCATTTCGCTCATTAAAAACAAAAAAGTTATCAACATCATATAAACACTTAATCATTATTTATAATTTTGTGGTATGAATAATGAAAGCATAAAAAAATCAGGTTTTATTAGGTCTCAAGCCGTTCCTTCAGGTGCGGATGTGCTTAACAGTCAAGGAAGAATACCGCCTCAAGCAGTCGATTTGGAGGAAGTCGTTTTGGGTGCGCTCATGCTCGAAAAAGAAGCGGTGAATGCTGTAATCGATATCTTATCACCAGAAGTGTTCTACAAGGAGGCTCATCAGATGATTTTCACAGCCATCAAGGATTTGTTCACCAAATCAGAGCCCATAGATATCTTGACGGTAACCAACCATCTTAAATCGACGGGCGACCTTGATTCCGTCGGAGGTCCATATTATATATCACAGCTTACGAACCGTGTCGTCTCATCGGCGAACACCGAGTATCACTCAAGAATTATCTTACAGAAATATATTCAGCGTCAGCTAATTCAGATTTCCTCGGAGACCATAAAAGATGCCTACGAAGATTCCGCCGACGTATTCGACTTACTTGACACCGCCGAGAACAAGTTGTTCCAAATCAGCGAGAACAACCTTCGACGCAACTACGACCAGATGCCCGACCTCGTAAAACTTGCCATTGAAGACATCGAGAAGGCCAAAAACGCAGGCTCGACACTTCGTGGCGTGCCCTCCGGCTACACCGAGCTCGACCGCATCACCCAAGGTTGGCAAAAATCCGACCTCATCATCCTCGCAGCGCGTCCGAGTATGGGTAAAACGGCTTTCGCACTCAACATGGCACGAAACGCTGCTGTTGATTTCAATAGACCTATAGCTTTCTTCTCGCTTGAAATGTCGTCGGTGCAACTTGTCACACGTCTTATTTCTTCAGAGACATCACTCACCGCCGACAAACTGCGTTCAGGACAACTTGCCGAATATGAATGGCAACAACTTAACACTAAAGTCTCGCCTCTCATCAACGCTAAACTCTTTATCGACGACACGCCACAGCTCTCCGTCTTTGACCTCAGGGCAAAATGCCGCCGACTTAAGCAGCAGCACGACATTCAGATGGTCTTTATTGATTATCTGCAACTTATGACAGCAAAGACAGAAAAGAACGGCAACCGAGAGCAGGAAATCAGCACTATTTCACGTTCTTTAAAGAGCCTTGCGAAAGAATTAAACATCCCCGTTCTGGCTCTTTCACAGCTTTCACGTACCGTCGAATCCCGCCCCGGCTCCAAAAAACCTATCCTTTCCGACTTGCGCGAATCCGGCGCCATCGAACAAGACGCCGACATGGTAATATTCATATATCGTCCTGAATACTATGGACTTAGCGAGGACGAAGACCATTCCTCAACCAAAGGAAAAGCCGTTATTAACATCGCGAAACACCGTAATGGCAAACTCGGCGACGTGGAATTGCGTTTCGTAGGACAATATGCTCGTTTCGAGGATCTCGAACAAGATTATTCAAAGAATTTTGGCAACGAAAACACTATTGGTGGCAAAGACCAACCGACACAGTTCGCCCCCAACTCCAATTTCAACACGACAATGGAACGAAGAGTTGAGTCTAAAATGAATGAAGATGTGCCATTTTGACGCGACACATCTTCATTAGCAACAAATTATATTTATTTAACGATTCTTGTTCCCGCATTTGGGTCGCCCAGACTTGCAGCGTCGGTGATGACTGCATCGTGTCCCGTCTCCTCGACGAATTTTATGGCCGCGCGCATCTTCGGTGCCATAGAACCTTCGGTAAACTGGCCTTCTTCAAGATATTTCCTGGCTTCAGCCACAGTGATTTTGCCAAGAGCCTTCTCGTTTTCCTTACGGAAGTTGATATAAGCTTGAGGAACATCTGTCAAAATATAGAACTCATCGGCTTTCACCTGCACAGCAGCAAGTGATGAAGCGAGGTCCTTGTCGATAACCGCCTCAACGCCAAGATAATAACCATCATTCTCAACGACAGGAATGCCGCCGCCGCCCGCAGTGACAACGATATTACCTTGACGTGCGAGCAACTCTACAAGCTCGATATTATTGATTTCCAATGGTTTAGGCGAAGCTACAACTTTGCGCCAGCCTCTTCCTTTAGGGTCTTCTTTGAACACAGCACCTGTCGCAGCCGCATATTCGTCCGCCTCCTCTTTCTCGTAATATGGACCTACGGGCTTTGTGGGGTTCTTGAACATCGGGTCGTTAGCGTCAACCAAAACACGTGTCACCAATGTGACAATATTGTTTTTGAATCCGTGCTGTGATAACACCTTACGGAATCCTGTCTCAATCATATAACCAATAGAACCCTGTGTTTCCGAAACACAGAAATCCATTGGCATCGGCTGCACCTCAAACATCTTGGCTCCCGCCTCATGCTGGAGCATCACGTTGCCGACTTGAGGGCCATTACCATGACCGATAATCAAATTGTCACCGTTCTTTATGAAGCTCATCAAAGCCTCGCAAGTCTCTGTGACGTTTTCAATCTGTTCTTTGTAAGTACCTTTTTGATTGCTTCTCAATAATGCGTTTCCGCCGAGAGCCACAACAATTAATTTGTTCATGTCTATGTCTATTATTAATTTTTCTTTTTGTATTTTACGGAATATCCTGATTGTGAGAGAATCAACTCTTGGTCAGTCACATTTTCTACAATAAGCGTGTCGATAAACGGTCCTTTCACCGAACCGGTGTTTTCACCTTTTATAATCAGAAAATCGCCCTTTTTCTCCCACGATTTGAAAGTCACAAAATCAATGTTCACATCAGATGCGGTTCCATCTTTAGATAAAACAAAACCTTGCTCTTGAGTATAACTTGTACTTGGCTGCACCCATGTTCCAACAAGTGGATTTGTGCATGAAACCATCATAAACGAAAGTGCCAAGGCACTGAATAACAACACTTTTTTCATATCAAATAAACTATCTTGCTATCATTCCAACACCTAACATCACTAAAAGGACGCCAACCCATCTGACGAAAGGAACCGCTTCTCCAAGGAAAAACATCGCCAAAAGAATTGTAAAGATGTAACTAATGCTTGTAAGAGGGTAAACCACCGACAATGAATAACTTTTAAGCATAAACATATAAATAACCATTGCGATGACATACAAAAGCAACGACAAGCCGAGTTGCCAGTTCATGAAACTCCTGAAAAACGCCCACGACATGCTGTAATCAACGACCTTATCCATGCCCACTTTCATAAAAAACTGGGCGATGGCGAGGAAAGCCGACTGTATTATCGCTGTGATTATCAGTTTAAACATAAAAAAATTTTTGCAAAATTACGATTTTTTTCAATTCAAATAATAATCTTTTAAAAAGTCTTTGTATTCATTAGTAAAAGTATGGTCTTGATTTCTCAAGACAAAAGTCTCTATTTCGGTCTTATCAACTTGATTTACAACAAATTGCATATTGATTCTATTTGGTTCTTTTCCTTCGATAGGGACAATCAACAATTCCTTTTTCAGATAAAATCCTTGATTTTCAGCATCTTTCAAAAACGTCTTCGATTCTATTGAGGGCAAGACCAGCGAGAATCTTCCGTCGGGTTTTATAACTTTTTTAACAGAGGCCAACAAATCATTGTAACTCAATGTATTAGTATGACGAGCCAATCCTTTTTTGGCTTTTTCGGGAATATTGTCGCCAAAATAAAAAGGAGGATTTGACACCACCAAATCGTATTTTTTCTCGCAAACACTCGAATAATGCCGGATGTCGTCATGAATGGCGCCAAGTTGCGAGTTCCATGCGGAATTTCTAAAATTTTGAGCTGCCTCCTCATACGAATCTTTGTCTATTTCGACAGCATCGGCGCTTTTAATTCCTTTCTGTGCAAGCATCAACGGAATCAAACCGCAGCCTGTGCCGATGTCAAGAACAACATCGTTTTCCGAAACCTCAGTCCAACGCCCGAGCAGTATGGCGTCTGTGCCTATTTTCATAGTCGAGCGATGGTGAAACAGACCGAATTGCTTAAAGAAAAACGGACGGCAATCCATAAATCACATACTTAAATACATGTCTATCAAACCTTCAGGAGCCTTGACAGTCAATGTCTTGGCTTTTTTATCAACTTTTTGAACAATATCATCGTGAATAGGAATCAGAATTTCCTTTTCGTCTTTCATCACTTGAATGACAGCCTGCGTCGGATACTCTAAAACATTCGATATTTTTCCTATCTCGCCTTTTACCGAATCGATCATCTTGAAACCCACGATTTCCCTGTAATAAAAATCATCGTCACCTATTTCAGGCATAAACTCATTGGGTAGGAAAACGGCTTTCCCTATGAAAGCGACCGCCTGTTCAATCTTATTCACATCTTGAAACCCGACAATCATTTTGTCGCCGTTAATCTTTTGATTTTCAATAAAATATGGAATATAATTACCTTTATCTTCAATCAAGACATACCTCAAATCATTGAAATCAGATGGGTTGACCACATCAAGTTTGACGGTCACCTCCCCTTTCAAACCATGTGTTTTAGTAATCTTACCGAAAAAGAAACAATCGTTTTTTGTCATGTTAAAAACCAATTAATAGTCCGACAACACCGACGGCAACACCCAGTCCTATTTTTATTCCTTTTGAAAGCAAGAAGGCTCTTCTCGACTCGGCAAGCAAGGGCAATGCGCCATGTCCGTCCTGAACTATCGAGTTTGCGAGCAAGATGCTGAAAGGAAGCGTGCCGTTTGCGAACAAAAGCACGAAAACAAGATGAGGTCCTGACTGCGGAATGATGCCCATCAAAATCGCGACAAGCAAAACCAAATATGGATTTTCATTCACAAGTCCTTGCACATCAATATATTTCTCAATAATTGTTATTGCCATAATCACTCCGAAACTCCAAAGGAAAATTTTAGGCAGATGCACTTTTATGACATGTTCCCAAAGGTGTTCCTGCAAGAAATGTTCCTTTGCCACAACAACGATGATGAGAATCACCGAAAACATTGCGATTAAGGAATAGCGTATCCAATCTTCGTCGCCTCCATGTTCATGGGCATGTTCATGACCTTCGTCGATGACACCGCCGAGTATCAGTCCCAACACCAGCACACACATCGCGATAAGCAAAGCCCTTACAAATGTAATATTTTTGAAATTGTTTTTCACTGTGTGCTCATGATGATGGCATTCAGGCTCATCATGCAGAGGGAACGACTTCTCCGACAGTCCGATGAACTTGTTTTTCATAGTGAGTTGAAGCACGGCACCCATCACGAGTGCAGCCACGAACATTATCAAAGTGATTTTCAGGGCATCGCCAGGAAACATCGAGAACATAAAAAAGGCCTCATCACCCGCCGTGGCTATCAAAGCAGCCATCAAAGCCGGGAAATTGACCACTCTGTGAATATAAAGCGACACGATGGTGTAAGTGCCCAAACAGCCGGGGATAATCCCCATCAAGGCACCTATTAAAATCTGCATCCATGGCGAAGCCTGCAATCTTTTCGACCACAAACCGTCTGTCCTCACATTGACAAACTCAATAATCATCATCATTCCAACAACAAACGCAGTAATAGTAAGCGTCTGTTGCATAATGCTATACAAATGTTCAAGCATCGTTTTTAAATTTTCCGCAAAGATACAAATTTTTGAGTTTGAAATTTTAATCAAAAACAAAAAAGAGTTCAACATACGGTGAACTCTTTTTCCAAACTTACATTTAAAACCTTACAATTAAAGAACATCAATATTCTTCGAAATCTTCATTTCCGTTTTCGACTTCTTTGGCAACACCACTGTCAAGATGCCGTGTTCGACTTTTGCGGAAATCTTGTCGCGCTCGACATCGTCGGGCAACATGTAGTTCTGTTCGTAGTTCGCATACGAGAACTCGCGGCGCAGATAATGATGTTTGCGATCTTCTTCTTTATGTTCTGTCTTGTTTTCGATGGCGATGTTCAAATTACCATCTTCGTTAATGTTCACACGGCAAAACTCTTTTCTGACACCCGGGGCTGCAAACTCCATTGTGTAGGCCTTGTCGTCCTCTTTCACATTCACTGCCGGTGCTGTTGTGTTGGCACGAGGCATTAAATCATTGTCAAAAAACTCATCAAATACTGTTGGGAACCAACTG